>NZ_CP054708.1:301469-602938 GCF_003721175.2 Halarchaeum sp. CBA1220 | reverse complement strand
CGTCTACTACTACGGCGGCCACCTGCTCGCCGCGACGCTCGCGACGCTCACCGACACCGCCGGCCGCTACGCGTACAACCTCGCGCTCGCCGGCGTCTACGCCACCGAAGTGACGGCGGCGTTCGGCCTCGCGCGGAATCTCGCAACCGACAGGGGGTATCCCGCGCGCGCCGCCGGCGCGCTCGCCGCCGTCTGCTTCGGCCTCGCGAGCAACCTCCTCACGCCCGTCCGCCTCCTCGCCGGCCTCCTCCCCGAACCGTGGACGGCGGCGCTCGCGGACGCCCTCGGGCGCACCGTCGCGGAGGCGACCGTCACCCCCGAGACGTTCACCTACTGGACGGCCTCGCGCGCGATGCACGACGCCGACACGGTCTACATCACCGAGTTCCCCTTCTTCAGCTACCTCAACGGCGACCTGCACGCGCACATGGTCGCCGTCCTCGTGACGTTCCTCGTCGCCGGCGTCTGTGAGGCCTACTGGCGCACCGACGACGTCGGGCACCGACGCCGCCTCCTCTGCGTCCTCGGGGCCTGCGTCGGCGCCGTCACCCTCGTGAACACGTGGAGTCTCGCGACCGCCACCGGCCTCGTCGCGCTCACCGTCGCGCTCGCGCCGGCGTCGCCGCGAACGCTCCTCCCCGCGCGCCTCCGAAGCGCGCTCGGCGCGCGCCGTGGCGGTCCCGCCGCGCTCGATGGACGCGCCTCGCGGCGGTCGCGACTGTCCGAGGAGGGAACGCGGTTCGCGCTCGGCGTCGCCGTCGCCGTCGGCGTCGCCCTGCTCGGCCTCCTGCTCGTCGCGCCGTTCGTCGACAACGTCCTCCTCAGCGGCGTCAGCGGACGCAGTCCCGCCCTCCTCCCGGACCGGAGCCCGCTCGGCGGCTTCCTCGTCGTCCACGGCGCGTTCCTCCTCGTCCTCGGGAGCTATCTCGCCGGACGAACCGCGCTCACGCCGCGCCGCGTCGGCGCGCTCTGCGCGCTCGCCGTCGCCCTCCTCGTGGCCGGGTGGCGTCTCGACCTCGTCGGCCTCGCGCTTGCCGGCCCGCTCGTCCTCGCCGGCTGGTACCTCCTGCGCGCCCGCCCCGACCGAGTAGGCTTCGAGACCGTGCTCGTCGTCGCGGGCGCCGGCCTCGTCCTCCTCGTCGAGTTCGCCTACCTCCAGGACTCCGCCGCCGCCGGTCGCCTCAACACCGTCTTCAAGGCCTACTTCTCGGCGTGGGCGTTCTGGAGCGTCGCCGGCGGCGTCGCGCTCGCGAGCCTCCTCACGCGTGCGCGGACGTGGCTTCCCGTCTCCCGCGACGACCGCCGCGTCGTCGGCGCCGCCTGCGTCGTCCTCCTCGTCGCCACGCTCGTCCTCCCCTACGCCGGCCTCGCGCTCACCGACCAGTTCGCCGGCGCGAGCGACCCGACGCTCGACGCCATCGAGTACGCGCACACCGACCACCCCGAGCAGGCGGCCGCTATCGAGTGGCTCGCGAACGAATCGGGGACGCCGACCATCGTCGAGCGCCCGGGGCGCACCGCGTACGCGTGGCGCAACCCCGCCTCGAGCCTCACCGGCGTCCCGACGGTCGTGGGGTGGGTGCACGAATCCATCTACCGGGGCGGTGAGGCGTACGCGACGCGCGCGAACGACGTCGACGCCATCTACACGACCACCGAGACGACGAGTCGCCACCTCCTCCTCGAGAAGTACGACGTCGAGTACGTCTGGGTGGGCGCGCTCGAACGCGAGCGCTACGGGAACGTCACGGCGCGCTTCGCGAACGACCCCGCGCTCTCCGTGGCCTACGAGAACGACGGCGTCACCGTCTACGCCGTCGCGGAGAACGCGAGCACGTAGTCAACCAGTGTGAATGTCCGCGCGAGCGCCCACGTCCTCGGTTATCGCCTCCTCGTACGCGACGTCGAAGGACGCCGCGACGACCGTCGTCGAGTCGGCGGGGACGCGCACGTGCTCGCGTCGAACGAGCGTGTCGTCACCGACGTCCGCGTAGAGGTAGACGTCCGTGCTCGCGCGTGACGCCGAGGGGTTGGCGATGCGCGCCTGCACGGACAGCTGGCCGGTCGCGTCGCCCCCCTTCGGAAGCCAGACGCGCTCGACGCGCAGCGGCGACCCCGGCGAATCGAGGCAGCCCGCCGTTCCCGTGAGCGCCGCGAGCGCGCCGAGACCACAGGCCCGGACGGTCCGTCGTCGACGCCACTCCATACCCGAAGGGTGCGCGCCGGCGGGCAAGTGCTTTCCGCACCCGGCGGCCGCGGACGCTCGCGTCAACTACATACCCACAGAGGCCCTTCGGAGGAGTATGAGCGAGCGAGCAACCGCGACGTTCGGCGGCGGCTGTTTCTGGTGCATCGAGGCGGCCTTCGAGGAACTCGAGGGCGTCGAGAAAGTCACGTCCGGCTACGCCGGCGGCCACGCCGAGGACCCGACGTACGAGGAGGTCTGCTCGGGCGAGACGGGCCACGCGGAAGTCGTCCAACTCGAGTACGACCCGGCCGTCGTGAGCTACGACGAACTGCTCGAGGTGTTCTTCACCATCCACGACCCGACGCAACTGAACCGGCAGGGGCCGGACGTCGGCACGCAGTACCGCTCCATCGTCCTCTATCACGACGACGAGCAGCGCGAGCAGGCCGAAGCGTACGTCGACGCGCTCGACGAGGAGTACGACGACGACGTCGTCACCGAGGTCGAGGCCCTCGAGACGTTCCACCGGGCGGAGGAGCACCACCAGAACTACTTCGAGAAGAACCCGGACGACGCCTACTGCACGATGCACGCCCAGCCGAAGGTCGAGAAGGTCCGCGAGCGCTTCGAGGCGAAGCTCGCGTAACCCCCACCGAAACCGTATCGCGACAGAGGGTGTATGAATAGGGCGCGGGACGCGCGGGACCCCGCCCGCCGGAACGCGTTTTTAGCACGCATCCGTACACCGAGCCGATGACCCGAGCCGGGTTACGCGCGTTGATGGCGGTCGTCGGCGTGACGCTCCTCGTCGCCTACCTCGGCGCCGCCTCCCTCGCCTACTGGGTGCTCGCGTCGCTCTGGGCGGCGCGGCCCGATCCGGTGACGATGCTGCTCGTCGTCGTCGGGACGGCGCTCGTCTTCGGTACCCTCAGTTATGCGTTCGGCACGCGTCGACTCCTCTCAAACCTGAACGCGACCTACCTCCCGCCCGAGCGGGCGTCGCGGCTCTACGACCGCGTCGGGGAGTTCGCGGCGGAGATGGATATCGACGTCCCTGACGTCTACGTGGGCATGATGGCGGCGCCGAACGCGTTCGCGTTCGGGGGCGTGCGCAGCGGCGCGGTCGTCCTCGACCGCTCGCTCTTTCGCCTCCTCACGACCGCGGAACTCGACGCGATACTCGCGCACGAACTCGCACACCTCGAGAGTCACGACGGCCTCGTGCAGACGCTGGCGTTCAGCCTCGGCCAGACGGTCGCGGGCGTCCTCTCCGTCGCGCTCTTCCCGGTCGCGCTCTTCGTGACCGGGATCGCGAAGGCGTGGGCGTGGCTCGCCGGGCGGCCCGGCGCGTGGGCGCAGACGCCGTTCGGGCGCTTTCGCGCCGCCGTCGACGGCGTCACGGTCGTCGTCCTCGTCGGCCTCACGCTCGCGGTGCGCGCGCACTCACGGAACCGCGAGTTCGCCGCCGACGACCGGGCCGCCGAGCTGACGGGGCGACCGCTCGCGCTCGCGTCCGCCCTCAGGAAGATCCAGCGCGCCACCGAACCCGGATGGGGCGTCCTCTCGCCGCTCTACGTCCACAGCGACGACGAGAACCCGATCACGGAGTGGTTCTCGACGCACCCGAGCCTCGACGACCGAATCGAGCGCCTCCGCGAGCGGGCGGCGACGGGGAGCGTCCGCGTCCCGGTGGAGTGACCGGCGAGCGCGTCGGCGGGACGAAGAGCGAAGTGGCGGGGTAGCGTAGCGAGGTGCGTGTACGAGCACATCCTGGTGCCGACGGACGGGAGTGACGCGTCGATAGAGGCGCTGGACGAGGCGTTCGAGCTCGCCAAGCAGTTCGGAGCGACGGTACACGCGCTCTACGTCGTCGACGACGCCGCGCTGGCGGCGACGGGACTCGACGACATGAGCTTCGACACGCACGTCGACGACTTCTTCGCGGACATGGAGGCGGTCGGTGAACGCGCGACCGACCGGATCCGCGAGGCCGCGGCCGAAGAGGGGATCGACGTCGTAACCGCGGTCGTCGACGGAACGCCGGCACACGAGATCGTCACGTACGCGGACGAGCACGACATCGACCTCGTCGTGATGGCGACACACGGACGACGCGGCGTCGAGCGCGTGCTCCTCGGGAGTACGACCGAGCGGGTGATTCGCCGGGCGAACGTGCCGGTGTTGACGGTGCGTATCGGGGCGGAAAAACCGTCGAGAGAGCCGACGGAGTAGACGCGGACGACGGCCGGACCCGGCGATATCGGTCCGGCGACGAGGAGGAGAAGACACCAGCCAGTACTGCGGACGGGATGGTGTCGAGCGGGCGCGGAGGCCGCTCGGGGGCGGACCCGGTATCCGGCGAGCCGAACACCACCGTGTCCGGAGAAACGTGCCGCGTCAGCGGCAGTATCGGTCGATCTATCGAGTCCGAGGCGGAGTGGCAAAACGACACCAGCCGGTCCGAGGTACCGCTGAGCCAGGAGCATGAGACGGGAAGAAGAGGGGAAACTGCCGGAAGCGGTCGTCGAGCGGGCGTCGAACCGAGGAACGGGACGTCGAGGGACCGGCGGACAGCAGTAGTGGAGAGCCGGGACGTGCCCGACCGGGAACACACCACTGTGTCCGCTGTTCTGTGGAGTGGGCGGAATGCGACGGCCACCGGGGAACACTCACCCCACTTTGTCCGCAGTAACGACGGGAGAAGACCGGGTGGGGGGAGCGGGATGCGGCAATACGTGCCGGCGTGGTTCGGGAGGGATTGAAGCAACAGAGAGGGGAGGAGAAGACAACGCGAAGAATAGTTTGACAGAATATATATTCCCACTCTATCTATTTCGTTTTGTCCACAGTACGGTTACTGTTTTTTCTTCTTTCTATTCAATCTTTCTCCCACCTAGAGTCCTCTCTCCCACCCCCCACCCTCCTTCTCCCCAGTACTGCGGACAAAGTGGAGGGGGTGTGTTGGCCGGCATCCTTATATGCCTTCGATACCCCTTCAAGTTCTCCCGGAACGGCGGACGCTCCGGACACTCCGGACACTCCGGACGCGGTGGCTTTATTGTAGTTGGTGGTATGGTACGTTTTCATGGGGCTCTTCGAGCGGGACACCGACATCTATCGGGACCGCGACGCACTCCGGGAGGACTATCAGCCGGCCGAACTCGTCGGGCGGGACGAGGAACTCTCCACCTACACGTCCGCCCTCCAGCCGGTCATCAACGGCGAACAGCCGAACAACGTCTTCCTCTACGGGAAGACGGGCGTCGGGAAGACCGCCGCGACGCGCTACCTCCTCGACCACCTCCGAGAGGACGCCGAGGAGTACGACGACATCGCCCTCGACATCATCTTCCTCAACTGTGACGGGCTCTCCTCCTCCTATCAGGTCGCGACCCACCTCGTGAACGAACTACGCGCCGAGCACAACCAGATCAGCACGACGGGCTACCCGCTCGCGACGGTGTACGAGATGCTTTGGGAGGACCTCGACTCGCACGGCGGCACGGTCCTCATCGTCCTCGACGAGATCGACAACATCGGCGACGACTCCATCCTCTATCAACTCCCGCGCGCCCGCGCGAACGGCAAACTCGAGGACACGCAGGTCGGCCTCATCGGCATTTCGAACGACTTCTCTTTCCGCGACGACCTCTCCCCGAAGGTCAAGTCCTCGCTCTGCGAGAACGAGATCCACTTCCCCGCCTACGACGCCACCGACCTGAAGGCCATCCTGAAACAGCGCGCGGACGTCGCGTTCCACGACGGCGTCCTCGACGACGGCGTCATCCCGCTCTGTGCGGCCTACGGCGCGAAGGACGCCGGTGACGCCCGCCAGTCTATCGACCTCCTGATGAAGGCGGGCGACGTCGCGCGCGACGACGAAGCCACCACCGTCACCGAGGACCACGTCGACCGTGGGCGCACCGCGCTCGAACGCGGCCGCATCGAGGAGGGTATTCGGGGGCTCACCGAGCACGGCCACCTCGTGCTCTACGCGCTCGTGACGAACGACCTCGAGGGCGAGACGCCGATCCGCTCGCGCGACGTCCGCCCGCGCTACACGCGCTTCGCCGAACTCGCGAACCGCGACCCGCTCGTCCCTCGGCGCATGCGCGATCACCTGAGCGAGCTCGCGATGCTCGGCATCATCTCGGTCACGGAGCGCAACGAGGGGCGACGCGGCGGCACCTACCGCGAGTACGAACTCGACATGCCTGTCCAGCAGGTGCTGAGCGCGCTCTCGGAGACCGTCGAACTCGTCGGCGTTCACGAGTCCGTGGTCGAACTCGCGACGGACGTGATGCCGGAGGTCGCGGCGGCCGCCGCCGCGAGCGCGGAGGCGGACGGCGAGGGCGAGGACGCGGACGGTGACCACGAGGACGCCTCCCTCGCCTCCTTCGAGTAGCGCGTCCGGGCGAACCCGATTACTGCGGACGCGGTGGGGTATGCGTAACCCTTATGTGTATGTATGGCACTCCAAGGATGAACCAGCGGCTGAAATCCGCACACCAATCACCGGAAAACGCCTCCTGAGCGACCGTCTCTGGCGTCGATACAGCGGACGAGGTGGTGTTCGGTTCCGCGTCGCGACGAACCGAAAGCGGTCTGAACCGGCCCGCCCTAACTGGAGTGATGCGTGTGCTCGTCACGGGCGCGACCGACCGATACGGCTACGCCGCCGCACGAGCGCTCGACGACGCCGGCATCGAGGCCGTGGCGCTCGCCCGTGACACCGATTCGCCGGCCGCGCGAGCGCTCACGGCGCGCGGTCTCGACGTCGTCCACGGCCGGCGCGACCAACTCGACCACGTCGAGGACGCGCTCGCGGACGCGGACGGCGCCTTCCTCTCCGTCGGAACCGGGTCGGCGCGCACCACCACCGAGCGGGGCGAAACACTCGTCCGTGCCGTCGAGCGGACCGGGACGCCCGCCGTCCACGCCTCGGTGTTCGGCGCGGACGAGCGCCCCGGCGTCCGCTGCGTCGACGTCCGTGCGAGCGTCGACGCCGACCTCGCCGAGCGAGGCGTCCCGCACGTCTCCCTCCGGCCCGGCATTCCGCTCGACGCCTTCGAGCGCGTCCGCGAGACCGTCGAAGCGGAGGGCCGACTCCCCTTCCCGCTCGAGGGCCATGCCCGCGCGGCGTTCACCGACCCCCGGGACGTGGGGCGTGCGACGGCCGCAGTCTTCCGAGGGGACCTCTCGGGGCCCGAGCGCCTCCCCGTGGTCGGCGGGACGCACTCGCTCTACGACGTCGCGGCCGCCCTCGAAGCCGTCACCGGGGAGTCGGTGCGCGCGGACCCGCGACCGCCGACGGACGCGCCGCGTGCGCTCACCGCCTTCTACCGATGGGTGAACGAGGGTGCACTGCTCGGCCCCTCGGGCGCGCTCGGCGAGCGCTACGGCGTCGAGACGGCCGCGCTCGCCGACTACTTCGAGCGACGCGACTGGTGAGTCAGGCGAACGGCCCGACGTCGTCGACCGGCGTGACGGAGTAATCGACGGTGAGGGTGTCCTTCGTCGCGCGGACCTTCCCGACGAACGTGGAGATGTCCTCGAGTTCCCCCTCGAGGATGAACAGCTCCATGCAGTGGTGGTCGCCGACGTGACTGTGGAAGTTCGCGGCGACGAGGCTCTCGTTCTCGTGGCGCAGATGCATCATCTTCTCCTCGACGCTCGTCGTCTCGTAGTCGAACATCACGGTGACGACGGCCATCAGCTCGCGGTCTTCGAGGCGTTTGTCCTCGAACTCGCCGAGGAGGTTGCGTGCGGCCTCGCGGACGACTTCCGAGCGGCCGGTGTAGCCGTGCTCGTCCGCGAACTCGTCGATTCGGTCGGCGAGTTCGTCCGGCATGGAGATGGAGACGACGGTCATGGCTAGTAACTCGGCGCCGCTCGAATAATAAGGATTGCCCGTCGCGCTAGTGCGCCGTGTGCGACTCCTCACCGGACGTCGGGTGCCGCCACGCTTCGAGCGTGTAGATGCCGAGCGCGGCGAGCGCGACGAGCGCGGCGGCGGCGATGGCGTAGAAGAGCGCCATCGACTGCACGCCCACGACGATGACGAGGACGAGCGCGATTACCTCGGCGACGGCGGCGACGCCGAAGATGCCGAACGAGAGGTCTTGTAAGTCCATACCCGTCGGTACTGGCGAAACCCGCTTATTCGTGTCGGTCCGCGAGCGGCGCTGGGCGGGTACGCCCCCGGACGGGCTGGGCCCGTCTCAGCGCATATGCCGGAGGTGGCGGCGGTGCTTCGAGCGCGCGATCATGAAGACGAACGCGCCGAACGCCATCGTGAGGAAGCTCATCCCGACGATTATCGCGGCGATCGTGAGCGTCGACGACGAGATGATTTCGATGCCCTGCACGACGGCCATCGGGTCCCCGATGAGTTCGTTGAGGAAGATGACGCAGCCGACGCAGAGGCCGATACAGCCCGCGACCATCATCGAGAAGGAGTAGACGCCGCTGTTCAACACGGCGCTCGGACGCTCGAGTGGTCGGCGATACGGCCGACTGGACGCGTCTCTCCCTCCATCACTATGCGTATCTGATCAGTCTCCAGCGGTAATAACTCTTCGCCGAGCGCCGTCCGCAGACGAACCCACCGCAGTCCGGGGGTTCAAGCCGCCGGCGACCCATTCGGTTCGTATGCCCATCGAGATGCCGCGCCTCGGACTCGGGACGTACACCGACGACGACCAGGAGGGCCGCTACGACGCCGTCAAGACCGCCCTCGACGTCGGCTATCGGCACATCGACACCGCGCAGGTCTACGAGAACGAGGAGTACGTCGGCGCCGCGATAGCGGACTCGGACGTCGCGCGCGAGGACGTCTTCCTCGCGACGAAGACCGTCCACCACGACGTCCCCGAGTCCCCCGAGGACGTCCGGGACGCCATCGAGGGCTGTCTCGAACGCCTCGGCACGAACTACGTCGACCTCCTCTACGTCCACTGGCCGACCGGCGTCTACGACGCCGAGGCCGTCCTCGGCGCCTATCAGGACGCCCACGACGACGGACTCGTCGAGCATATCGGCGTCTCGAACTTCCTCCCCGAGCACCTCGAGGAAGCCCGCGACGTCCTCGACGTCCCGATTGCCGCCCACCAGTTCGAGATGCATCCGCTCCTCCCGCAGGAGGAACTCCGCGCTGACGCCCGCGAGCACGACTACTGGGCGGTCGCCTACTCCCCGGTCGCGCAGGGCCGCGTCGCCGACCTCGATCCCGTCGTCGAGGCCGCCGACGCCCACGACGCCTCCCCGTATCAGGTCGCGCTCGCGTGGCTGCTCTCGAAGGAGAACGTCGCCGCCGTCCCGCGCGCGACGGGCCGCGCGCACATCGCCGACAACTACGGCGCGCGCGACCTCGAGTTGACCGCGTCGGAGGTCGCGGCCATCGACGCCGTCGAGGACCGCGAGCGCCTCATCGACCCCGAGTGGGCGCCCTGGAACTGACGCGCGCCTCGCGGGTGGGAAGCCGCCCGATTCGGGAGGGACAAATCCTTAACGGTGGAAACCCGAGTCTTCTACATGATTGATGAGGCGGTACAGGACATCGAGGAGATGCGGTCGCAGAGCGCCTCCGTCGTCGCTGTCAAGGCCGCCCGCGCGCTCGAGGAGCTCGTCCACCGCGACCACTACACGGTCGAGGAGGGGCTCCGGTCGCTCGAGCGCAACAGCAACGCGCTCCGGCGCGCGAGCCCCTCGCACACGCTCCTGCACACCACCCAGAAGCGGATCCTGGAGCAGGTCACCGAACCCGAGCCGGCGGACGTCGAGGAGATGACCGCCCGACTCCGAACCACCATCCGCGACGTCGTCGCCGACGTCGAGACGAGCAAGGAGCGAGCGGCGGCCGAAGCCGCCGCCACCCTCTCCGACGGCGACACCGTCCTCACGCACGAGAGCTCCTCGACGGTCATCGCGACGCTCGAACACGCCCTCGAGGACGGGCTGACGCTCGACCTCTACGTCACGGAAGCGAGACCGCGCTTCCTCGGGCGGCGAACCGCACGCCGGCTCGCCGACCACGACGGCATCGACGTGACCGTCGTCGTCGACGGCGCCGCCGGCTACTGCCTCGACGAGTGCGACCGCGTCCTCGTCGGCATGAACTGCTTCGTCGACGACGTCGTCTACAACCGCGTCGGCACCTTCCCCATCGTCACCGCCGCCGACTACCACGACGTCCCCGTGACCGTCGTCGGCTCCTCGATGAAGTTCATCGGCTCCGACTTCGTCTTCGAGAACACGCTCCGCTCGCCCGCCGAGGTGCTCCGCGAACCGGCGGACGGGTTCTCCGCGCTCAACCCCAGCTACGACGAGACGCCGATCGAACTCCTCGACACCGTCGTCACCGAGGACGGCGCGATGCAGCTGTAGCCTCCGTTCTCGGAACCGCTGACTCCAAGTCGCTGCCCCGCGAGTGGGCGTGTATGCACCACCCCGGGCCGCCCCGGTTCGTCGACGTCGGCGAGGCGGTCGACCTCGCCCCCCGAAACCCCGACCCCGACGCCACCTACCGCTGGCGCCTCCGCGAGCGCCCCAGCGGGAGCGACGCCGGCGTCGGCGACGCGCCCGTCGTCGCCCTCGAACCCGACGCTCCCGGCCGCTACGAACTCGAACTCGACGCGCCGGACGGCACGCACGTCCAGACCGTCCACGCCTACGACGTCGTCGAGGAACCCGTCACGTTCCGCGTCGCCGACGACGACGTCGAGGCCGACCCGGCCGGTGTCGAGTTCGTCTCCGTCTACGGGACGTTCAACGACTTCACGATGGGGACGCTGACCGCCGAGCGGAGCGCCGCCGACGACGCGTGGGTCTACGAGACGACGCTCCAACCGGGGACGCACGAGGCGCTCTTCGCCGTCGACGGCGAGTTCGACGCCGTCGCGACCGACGAGGTGGTCGTCGAGGGGCCCGGCCGGCCCCGCGTCTCGCTCGACGCGGCGGTGCGCGGTGAGGAACTCGTCGTGCGCGCGGCGGCCGAGGCCGCTCCCGACGGGCGCGACCCCGAGACGGTCTTCGCGTTCGACGACCGCGACGCGCTCTCGCGCGCCGACGCGAGCGTCGACGGCGACGAACTCCGCGTCCCCCTCGATGCCATTCCCGTCCACGCGCGCCTGCACGCCGTCCCGGTCGCCGAGCGCCACGGCGTCGCGGCGACGCTCGAAATCGAACGCGACGGCGAAGACGTCGCCCTCTCGGACCCCGGTGGGGCGCCCGACTGGATGCGTGAGGCCACCATCTACGAGATATTCGTCCGCGAGTTCGCGGGCGCGGACCTCGACACGACCTTTGGAGCGATAGAGGAGCGCGTCCCCTATCTGGCGCATCTCGGCGTCGACGCCGTCTGGTTCACGCCCGTCTGCGCGAGCCCGACCCGCCACGGCTACCACATCACGGACCTCTTCGACACCGCCGACGACCTCGGGACGCGCGCGGAGTTCGAGTCGCTCGTCGAGGCCCTCCGGGACGCCGGCATCAGGGTGCTCTTCGACCTCGTCATCAACCACACGTCGCGCGACCACCCCGCCTTCCACCTCCACCGCGCTGGCGTCCCCGCGTACGCCGACCACTACGAGCGCGTCCCCGCAGAACAGGACACGACGGCCGTCGACTGGGCGGGCGACGACGCGCCCGGCCACTACTTCAACTGGGAACGCATCCCGAACCTGAACTACGACTCGCTCGCCGTCCGCGCGTGGATGCTCGACGTCGTCGACGAGTGGGCGGCCGTCGTGGACGGCTTCCGCTGCGACGTCGCGTGGGGCGTCCCGCACGGCTTCTGGAAGGAGGTGCGCGCACGCGTGAAGGCCGACGACGCCGAGTTCCTCCTCCTCGACGAGACGGTGCCCCGGGAGGTGGACTTCGACGAGGACGAGTTCGACGTCCACTACGACACGGACTTCTACGAGGCGCTCCGTGCGGTCGGGTCGGGCGAGGCGCCCGCCGACGCCGTCCTCGACGCGCTCGACGCGTCGCGCCGCCACGGGTTCCCGGCGGACGCCGCGCACATGCGCTACGTGGAGAACCACGACGAGGACCGCTACGCGACGGCGTGCGGGGAGGCGCCGCTGCGCGCCGCCGTCGGCGCGACGTTCACTCTCCCGGGCGTCCCGATGATCTACTACGGGCAGGAGCGCGGGGTCGCGGACTACCGCGGCCCGATGCGGTGGTACGACGGAGACGCCGACCTGACCGCGTTCCACCGCCGTCTCGTCGCCCTCCGCGACGAGCGCGACGCCCTGCGCGCGCCCGCAGCGGCCGTCGAGCGCGTCGCGCACACCTGCGAGTCGGGCGACGCCGACGACGTGACGGTCTACGCCCGCGAGGGCGACGAGGAGACGCTCGTCGTCGCGCTCCACTTCGGCGCGGGCGAGGCTGTCGTGGACGTCGAGCGCGCCGTCGACGCGACCGACCTCGTCTCGGGGGCGGACGCGCGCGCCGAGTCCGGCCTCGCCGTCGACTCCGTCGCGGTCTTCGCGGCGCGCGAGTAGTTCCGCCGTGGCGCCGTCGCTCGTGGTGGGGACGGACGACGTTCACACGGTCGGCGGAGAGGGGTCGGTCGTCGAGGACGCCGAAGCCGACGAAACAGCGCTCTACTGGAGAACGCGCGCGTTCGACGCGGTTCAGTCGAGCTCGCGGCGCATCTCGAACTCGAGGGGGTGTTCGTCGACGACCTCGAAGTCGTAGCGCTCGTAGAGCGCGACGGCGGGTGCGTTCGACTTCTCGACGTGGAGCCAGACGGTGTCGACGCCGCGCTCGCGCCCGAACGCGAAGAGCACGCGCATCGTTCGCGTGCCGACGCGCGCGCCCTGATAGTCGGGCTGGACGAAGATGGCGAGCTCGCAGGTGCCGTCGTCGCGTTCCGAGTCGGGGACGAGGACGGCGTGCGCGGCCGGCGTCCCGTCGTGGCGGACGACGACGTGGTAGGCGCCGAGGTCGCCGAGGCGCTCGAGCCACGAGCGGACGGCGTCGCCCCCGAGCGGCGGGAGGCCCTGCGCGCGGTCGGCGTAGCCGAACGTCACGTACATCCCGGTGAGGTCGTCGACGACGTCGGCGCTCAGATGACCGTGATAGCCGGTGATGTCGAGGGACCGACCCCGCTCGTCGTCGACGGTGGTGACGAACTCACTGCCCGACGACGAAGTTGACGAACAATTTCTGATATTTGTCTCAGGGGGACTACTCGACATCTTCTATTCGTTATAGTGGACGAACGCAACACTAATAGGTCTTTTTCCACACGGTATATCATGGGGTATTCGCGGGTGGTCCGCGGAGCCCGCCCCGCTCACAGGAGGTCGCGTGGGTCGCCGAGCGCGACGCCGTGCGCGTCGAGGGCGTCGAGGTACGCCTCGAACGCCGCGACCGTGTTCCCGCCGTCGTGGAAGAGCAGGAGGTCGTTCGGCTCGCTCGCGAGGCGCTCGGACTCCGCGGCGACGCTCTCGCGCATCGCCCCCGGGGTCTCGACCTCCCAGTCGGCGACGTCGAGCGTCCACCCCCAGTCCCGATAGCCGCCGTGCTCGTCGTCGTACCAGTCGTACGCGAACGCCGCGGCGTCCGGGCCGACGAAGCCGTCGTCCGCGAGGACTTCCTGGAGGGCGTCGGCGCGCTCGCCGCCCCGGTCGCCGTAGGGGAACCGGAAGAGCCTCGCGGGGCGCTCGACGCCCGCGCGCTCGTAGACGTCGTCGAGGAGCGCGTCGGTGCGTGCGACCTCCTCGCGGAACGCCTCGACCGAGAGGTCGCTGGCGTGCGTGTGCGTGTCGGCGTGGTTGCCGAGGAGGTGGCCGGCCTCGACGGCCGCCACCGCGTGCGCGGCGTGCTCGTCGAGACGGCGGCCCTCGCAGAAGAAGACGGCCGTGACGTCGCGCGCCGCGAGCGACTCGAGTTTCTCGGGGAGCGTCCCCGAAGGCGCGTCGTCGATAGTGAGGTAGGCGGGCATCGTCGCGGCGTTCGGCGCGCCGAACAAAGAGCCTTCGCGAGGCGGCGATCCGACCTAGACGGCGAGGTAGGAGGCGATGGCGTCCTCGTCGGTGAGGGCGTCGGCGCCGACTTCGTCGACGATGCGCCCGCGCTTCATCGCGTAACACCGGTCGGCCATGTCCTGAATCGCGCCGAGGTTCTGCTCGACGAAGAGGACGGTCGTCCCGAGGTCGGCGTTGAGTTCGCGGAGGTTCTCGCTGATCTCCTCGACGATGGAGGGCTGGACGCCCTCGCTGTGCTCGTCGAGGAGGAGGAGGTCGGGGTTGCCGACGAGCGCGCGGCCGATGGCGAGCATCTGCTGTTGGCCGCCGCTCATCGTCCCCGCCTTCTGCGTGCGCCGCTCCTCGAGTATCGGGAAGTAGTCGTACACCTCGTCGTAGAGGTCGTCCGTGCTCGCGTCGTTCACGCCCTCGCCGACGAGGAGGTTCTCCTCGACGGTGAGGTCGGGGAAGACGTCGCGGCCCTGCGGGATGTAGCCGATGCCGGCGTGCGCGCGCCGATCCGGCGGGGTGCCCGCGAGGTCCTCGCCCCGATAGCGGACCGCGCCCGACTCGGGTTCGAGGAGGCCGATGATGGTCTTCATGAGCGTGGACTTCCCGGCGCCGTTCTTCCCCATGACGCCGACGAGTTCGCCCGCCTCGACGTGGAGGTCGACGTCGCGGAGGACGAGCGTGGTGTCGTAGGCGACCGAGAGGTCCTCGCACTCGAGGAGCACCGCTCACTCACCCCCCAGGTAGATGCGCCGCACCTCGTCGTCGTCGCGGATCGCCTCGATGTCGTCCTCCCGGAACACCGCGCCGCGGTGGAGCACCGTCACGTCGTCGGCGATGTCGGCGACGAAGTCGACGTCGTGCTCGATGACGACGAACGCGATGCCGTCGGCGTTCAGGTCGGTGACGAGCTCCGCGACCTCGTCGCGCTCCTCGACGGAGAGGCCGGCGACGGGTTCGTCGAGGAGGAGGAGGTCGGGTTCGAGCGCGGCCGCCATCCCGATTTCGAGGCGGCCCTGCTCGCCGTGCGAGAGCTCGCCCGCGAGCGTCTCGGCCTGCCCGCCGAGGTCGACGCGCTCGAGGGCGTCGCGGACGGCGGGTTCGAGGTCGCCGTCGACGACGCGCTGGATGGGGAGGCGCATGTTCTCGAACGCGGTGAGGTCGTCGAAGACGGAGGGCACCTGGAACTTCATGCCGATGCCCTGGTCGACGCGCTCGTTCGGCCGGAGGTCGGTGATCTCCGCGCCGTCGTAGTAGATGGCGCCCTCGCTGGCCTCGTGGCGGCCCGTGATGAGCTTGAGGAGCGTGGATTTCCCGGCGCCGTTCGGGCCGATGAGACAGCGCAGTTGGCCTTCCTCGACGGCGAAGTCGACGCCGTCGATGGCGGTGAAGCCGCCGAAGCGCTTCGTGAGGCCGTCGGTCTGCAAGAGCGTGTCCGTTCCGGGGCCGGTCGCGGCGACGGCGGGCGGTTTGCGGCCGGACGTGTCGGGTGCCGTGGAGTCGGTGTCTGTCGTGGTCATTCGGGGGTTCCCTCCATGGTGTCGCTATCGCTGGTGCGTTGCGCGCGTTCGCGGACGGCGACGACGGTCTCGCGGGCGCGCGGGACGATGCCTTCGGGGACGAAGAGGATGGCGACGAGCAGGACGACGCCGACGACCACCATCGCGTACTGACTCCCGGTGACGGAGAGCTGCTGGCGGAACCACTCGATGGCGACGGTGGCGATGACGGCGCCGAGGAGCGAGCGCCGGCCGCCGACGGTCACCCAGACGACGGGGATGGACGCGAAGGTGATGCCGAAGACGCTCGGGCTGATGTAGTTCCCCCACGAGGCGTAGAGGACCCCGGAGAAGCCGGCGAGCGCGCCGCCGAGCGAGAAGACGAGGAGCTTGATGCGCCGGACGTCGTAGCCGAGCATCTCGGTGCGGTCGGCGTCCTCGCGAGCGGCGACCATCGCGTAGCCGAAGCGCCCGTTCACGAGCGCGCGCAGGCCGAGGTAGACGGCGAGGAGCGCGGCGAGCGTGAACCAGTAGAACGAACTGCCGTCGAGGGTGATGGCGGCGCTCCCGACGCCGAACGTGAGATTCGGGATGGCGGGGATGCCGTTGAAGCCGCCGAGCGCGACGGAGCCGACCGACCACTCCGCGCCCGCCGTCTGCGCCATGAACGTGTTGAGGACGATGGCGACGACGAGCGTGAGGATGGTGACGTAGACGTCCCGGACCTCGCCGTAGAACATGAAGTAGCCGAGGACGAACGCGGCGAGCGTCGCGAGCCCGACGGCGAGCGGGAGCGCGAGCATCGTCGTCACGGCGCTCGTGAGGTTGAGGCTGACGATGCCGAACGTGTAGCCGGCGATGCCGAAGAAGACCACCTGCCCGAAGCTCAGGATGCCCGTGTAGCCCCAGACGACGGAGAGCGAGAGCGCGAGGATCGCGTAGAGCAGGTAGAGCGCGGCGCTGGAGGCGGCGTAGCTCCCGAAGCCGATGGGGTAGCCGACGAGGAGGGCGAAGACGAGGGCGAAGCCGACCCAGAAGGTCCGCGTGTTCCCGAAGGTGTTCGGGCCCTCGAAGGGGTCGACGAGCCGGTCGAAGCGCTCACCGAGCCCCATCTATTCGCCCTCCATTCTGTTGCGGACGTCCTCGACGAGGCCCGTCAGGCCGCCGCTGAGGAGGCGGATGGCGACGATGGCGGCGACGAGCATCGCGATCTGGCCGGCGAACGTTCCGAAGAGGTTGGTGAACGCGGCGTCGATGGCGCCGAGCAGCCCGCCCGAGAGCGTCGTCCCGAGGAGCACCGAGGGGCCGCCGATGACGACGGCGACGAACGCCTCGACGAGGAACGACGAGCCCATGCCGGGGACGACGGTGAGCGTCGGCGCGTAGAGCGCGCCGGTGAGGCCGGCGAGCGCGGAGCCGATGACGAACGTCGTCGTGTACATCCGGTCGGTGTCGACGCCGAGCGAGCGCGCGGTGTCCGCGTCCTGGATGGTGGCGCGGGCGCGGATGCCGAACTCGGTGCGCGTGAAGACGACGTACATCGCGCCGAGCACGAGGACGGCGACGGCGGCGAGCAGGATGCGGTACGTCGAGTAGGAGAACGCGCCGTAGGCGACGTTGCCGAGGGGCGTGGGGACCTGCGGGATGGAGTTCCCGAAGAGGATGCGCATCCCCTGCGTGAGCACGAGGCCGATCGCCCACGTCGCGACCATCGAGTCGAGGAGGCGCCCGTAGAGCGGTTCGACGGCGGATCTCCCGAGGACGCGTTCGCTCACCCAGTTGATGGCGGCACCGGAGACGACGACGCGCTCGACGACGAAGCCCAGTATCGCCGCGAGGACGATGCCGGAAATCATCGCGACGGGGAGCGGTGCGCCGGCGTTCGACGCGAGCGTCGTGCCGTACGCGCCGATCATGATGAACTCGCCGTGGCCGAGGTTGATGACGCCCATCATCCCGAAGATGACGGCGAGGCCGACGGCGGAGAGCACCACGAACGCGAAGTTATCCGCGAACTGGAACAACAGGTTGAGCGGGTTCATTTCGTCGTGTCGGCCTCCTCGTAGAAGTTCGCGGGGACGTACTGCGTGGTCTCGTCTTCCTCTGCGAGGTTGACGCCGACCGTCTCGGAGAGGAACTGCTCGGGGATCATCTGCTCGTCCTCGACGGTGATGTTGTGGTTCTCGTCGCAGTGGAAGACGCGCATGTTGTGCGTCATGTGGTGGACGGGCCCCTGCAGGGAGATGTCGCCCTCGGGCGCGGAGACGTCCATGCCCTTCTCGAGTTCCGCGATGATGTCGGCCTGATCCGTGGAGCCGACGGCTTCGGCGGCCTTCGCGTACATCTTGATGGAGAAGTAGTTGTTCACCGCCTCCTCGTTGATGTAGGAGGCCTCCGGGAACTTCTCGTAGAAGCGATTGACGAACTCCTCGTTCCGGGAGGTGGGGAGCTCCTCCATGTAGTTGAAGCCGCCGTAGACGTCCTTCATCGCGGGCGCGTCGAGGCGCTTGTGCTGGTAGCCCTGGGCCATGACGGTGGAGGTCCCCATCGGGATGTCGAGGCCGGCGGAGCTCCGCTGGCTCCAGAAGGAGGTGTGGTTCGCGCCGACGAGGAGCGCCATCACGAAGTCGGGGTCGGCGTCCTGAATGTTGTTGATGGTGGAGCCGAAGTCGGTGACGGAGAGCGGGATGAACTCCTCGCCGATGACGTTCGCGTCGTGCTCGTCGGCGAGCACGCGCACCCAGTCCGCCGAGAGCTGGCCGAAGTTGTAGTCGGCGGCGATGGTGTAGACGTCGGAGCCGAAGTTCTCGACCATGTAGGGGAAGACGCTGCCGAGTTGCTGGCGCGCGGTTGCGCCCATGCAGAAGGTGTAGGAGTCGGCGACGCCGCCCTCGTACTGCGTGGTGTAGAAGTAGAGCTGTTCGTTCTGGTCGATGATGGGCCGGATGGTCTCGCGGGTCGCGGAGGAGTAGCCCGCCCAGAGGGCGTCGACGTTCTCCTCGTTGATGGCTTGGCGGGTGAGTTGCTGGTAGCGCTGGTTGTCGGACTGGGGGTCGGGGGCGAACGTCTCGATCTCGTTGCCGAGGATGCCGCCCTCCTCGTTGAGCTCCTCGATGGCGAGCATGCTCGCCTGGTACTTCGGCGTGCCGTTGAGCGCGAAGTTCCCGGAGCGGTCCTCGATGATGCCGAGCTTGACGGTGTCCTCGCCGCTCCCGCTGCCGGTGAGACAGCCGGCGAGCGCGGCGCCGCCGACTGCGGCGCCGGTCGCGAGGAAGGAGCGCCGCGAGACGCCCGAGCGTCCGTCCGTCATGCGAGACACCCCATCGGCGACCGAACGTCCCGAACCGCAACCATCTGTGAATCGACACCCGAACTGAAATCGGAAATACTTGGGCAAGCGTTCATGCAGTATCGACATTCCCGGACATTCGGTTGCAACTCAAAAGCCTTGCCATTCGCGTATAACCATTGTACGAATTGAGGGTATATGTTTAAGGTATTAATGTGCCTGCTGAATACGGTTCACGAACATAACCGAACGCGCCGTCAGAACACGTCTGTTCTCGGCCGCTTCGGGTTGACGTTCGTACACTACACTCCGCCTTCTCACACGCTCATCTGGACGAACACCACAGTACGATCCGGATAATGATGTCATATTCAACAATACTTCCCCGTGTCGTGCAAATATTGGCGAGTGTGCGAGACATTATTGTGTATAGCTAGAGACTCACGGACAGTATGGTCGTACTTGAGTTCGAGCGGTCGCCGAGCACGGGGGCGACGGCGGATGGGTGAACGCCTCGTCCCCGGTGAGGTCGTGCCCGGCGAGGGCGACGTATCGATCAACGAGGACCGCGAGACGGCGACCGTCACCGTCGCGAACACCGGCGACCGGCCCGTGCAGGTGGGCTCGCACTTCCACTTCTTCGAGGCGAACGGCGCGCTCGCGTTCGACCGCGAGGCCGCGTTCGGGATGCGCCTGAACGTCCCCGCCGGCACCGCCGTCCGCTTCGAACCGGGCGACGAGCGCGACGTCGACCTCGTCGCTATCGGCGGGAAACAGCGCGCTCACGGGATGAACGGCGTCGTGAACGGGAGCGTCGCCGGCGACCCCGGCGCGGCGCTGGCGCGTCTGCGCGAGGCGGGCTTCGCCGACACCGGCATCGACGAGGAGACGGAGGGCGAGTCGTGACCCGCGACGTCTCCCGCGAGGCCTACACGGAGCTCTACGGGCCCACGGTCGGCGGGCAGGTGCGCCTCGGCGACACCGCCCTCTACGCCGAGGTCGAGTCGGACTACCGGACGCCCGGCGACGAGGCGGTCTTCGGCGGCGGGAAGACGCTCCGGGACGGCCTCGGGATGGCGCCCGGCGTCACGAACGAGGAGGGCGCGCTCGACTGGGTGATCACGAACGCGACGATCCTCGACCCCGTCCTCGGTGTCGTGGCGGCGGACGTCGGCGTTCGGGACGGCCGCATCGCCGGCATCGGGAACGCCGGGAACCCGGACACGATGGACGGCGTGGACATGGTCGTCGGCGCCGGGACGGACGTCTATCCGGCGGAGGGGAAGATACTCACGCCGGGCGCGCTCGACGTCCACGTCCACTTCAACGCCGCCCAGCTCCCCGAGCACGCGCTCGCGGCGGGCATCACGACGATGCTCGGGGGCGGCTACGGCGGCGGCGCGACCACGACGACGACGGGCCCGCGGAACGTCGAGATGTTCCTCCGCGCCGCCGAGGACTGGCCGGTGAACGTCGGCTTCTACGGGAAGGGGTCGAGTTCGCGCCCGGAGTCGCTCTACGAGCAACTCGAGGCGGGCGCGTGCGGCCTGAAGATCCACGAGGACTGGGGCGCGATGCCGGGCGCCATCGACACCTGCCTCACGGTCGCGGACGAGGCGGACGTGCAGGTGGCGATGCACACGGACACCCTGAACGAGACGGGGTTCGTGGAGAACACGATGGAGGCCGTCGACGGGCGGACCGTCCACCTCTTCCACATCGAGGGCGCGGGCGGCGGGCACGCCCCGGACATCATGGAGACGGTCGGCGACCCGAACGTCCTCCCGTCCTCGACGAACCCCTCGATGCCGTACACGACGAACACGTTCGACGAGCACCTCGACATGGTGATGGTCTGTCACCACCTGAACCCGGACGTCCCCGAGGACGTCGCGTTCGCGGAGTCGCGCATCCGCGCGGAGACCATCGCCGCCGAGGACGTGCTGCACGACACGGGCGCGATCTCGATGATGACGACGGACGCGATGGCGATGGGCCGGATGGGCGAACTCGTCTCGCGGACGTGGCAGACCGCGCACAAGATGAAGGACCAGCGCGGCGCGCTCTCCGAGGACGGGGCGGGCGACAACGAGCGCATCCTCCGGTATCTCGCGAAGTACACGATCAACCCCGCAATCGCCGCCGGCATCGACGACCACGTCGGCACGCTCGAACCCGGCAAAGTAGCGGACTTCGTCCTCTGGGAGCCCGCGTCGTTCGGCATCAAGCCGTTCGTGACGTTCAAGGGCGGCTTCCCGGTCTACGGCGAGATGGGCGAGGCGAACGGCTCGCTGATGACCTGCGAGCCGATGATGCAGCGCCCGCGCGCGGGAGCGGTGGGGAGCGCGAAGAATGCCCTCTCGCTCGCGTTCGTCAGCCGCGCCGCGAAGGAGAACGGCGTCGGCGACGAGTACGACCTGACGACGGAGACGGTCGCCGTCTCCGGGGCGCGCACCGTCTCGAAGGGCGACATGGTGCGCAACACCACCTGCCCGGACGACATCGAGATCGACCCGGAGACCTTCGAGGTCCGCGTCGACGGCGAGCACGTCACCTGCGAACCGGCCGAGGAACTCCCGCTCACCCAACGGTACATGCTATGAACCTTACCCCGAAGGAACGCGAACGGCTCACGATTTACACGGCGGCACAGCTCGCGCGCGACCGCAAGGAGCGTGGCGTGAAGTTGAACCACCCCGAGAGCATCGCCTACATCTCCGACTGGATCTTCGAGGGCGCGCGCGAGGGGAAGGACGTCGCGACCCTGCGCGCGGAGGCGACCGGCCTCCTCGGACGCGAGGACGTCATGGAGGGCGTCCCCGAGATGATCGACATGGTGCAGGTCGAGCCGATGTTCCCGGACGGGACGAAGCTCGTCACCGTCCACGACCCCATCCGCTCGGACAGCGCGCGCGACATCGGGAGCGGGGCGGGCGAGCCATGAGCGCCGAGGAGCGCCGCACCCACCGCGACGTCGCCACGGTGGGCATCGGCGGCCCCGTCGGGTCGGGGAAGACGTCGCTCATCAGCGAGGTCGTCCCTCGGCTGCGCGACGCGGGCCTCGACGTCGGCGTCATCGCGAACGACATCCTGACGCAGGCGGACGCCGACGCGCTCCGCGAGCGCTTCGCGGGCGTCGTCCCCGAGGACCTCGTCGCGGGCGTCGAGACGGGCGCGTGCCCACACACTGGCATCCGCGAGGACCCGTCGATGAACCTCCGGCAGATAGACGACTTCGTCGCCGCGCATCCCGAGTTGGACCTCGTCATCGTCGAGAGCGGCGGGGACAACCTCGCGGCGACCTTCGACCCCGAGCTCGCGGACTACTCGCTCTACGTCATCTCCGTCGCGGAGGGCGACGACATCCCCGCGAAGCGCGGGCCCGGCGTCGTGGACTGCGACCTCCTCGTCGTGAACAAGACCGACCTCGCGCCGCACGTCGGCGCGGACCTGGAGAAGATCGAGCGCGACGCCGCCGCCGTCCGCGACGGCCCCTACGTCCTCACGGACTGCAAGGCCGAGACGGGCGTCGCGGACGTCATCGAGCACGTGCGCTCCGAGGTGCTCTTCGCGTAGATGGCGACCGAGGAGGCGGCGGGCGCGTCGGACGCGAGCGCGCTCCCCGAGACGCCGGCGGACGCGGGCGAGCGCGCGTTCCCGCCGGAGTTCGAGGCGTACGTCGACGAACCGCTCGCGCAGACGGCGGTCGGTTCGCCCGGGAAGGTCGGCGAACTCGAAGCGCGCTTCGCGCGCGACGACGGCGGGAAGACGCGGCTCGTCGAGGATTACGCGCGCGTCCCCTACCACCTGAGCGGGACGCTCGGCCACGACCGCGGGCGGCCGGACGGCACGACCGTCTACGTGCAGAGCCCGACGGGCGGCGTCGCGCAGGGCGACCGGAACCGGATGGCCCTGCGTGCCGAAGCGGACGCGCTCGCGCACGTGAGCACGCAGAGCGCGACGAAGGTGCTCGCGATGAACGCGAACTGCGCGCGCGTCGACCAGACGTTCGTCGTCGGCGACGGCGCGCACCTCGAGTACGTCCCCGAGCAGACCATCCTCCACGATGGCGCGCGCTACTGCCAGGAGACGGCGGTGACGCTCGGACGGGACGCGACGGCCTTCCTCACGGAGACGGTGGTTCCGGGTCGCCTCGCGCGCGAGGAGGCCTTCGAGTTCGAGCGCTACTACGCGCGCACGACCGTCGACGGCCCCGGCGGGCGTCTACTCGCAGATACGACGCATCTCGCGCCGGACGACCCGCACGCGGACCCCCGGCGCGCCGGCGTCCTCGACGACTACGCGGTCTTCGGGACGGCGTACCTCGCGACGACGCGCGACGTCGACTGCGAGGCGTTGAGCGAGCGCCTGCACGGGCGCGCGAGCGACACGGCGGCGCGCGCGGCGGCGTCCACGCTCCCGAAGGACGCGGGCGTCGTGGTGCGCGCGCTCGGCGACCGGGCGAGCGACGTTCGGGCGGCGCTCCACGCGGCGTGGGACGCGAGCAGTCGCGCGCTCCGTGACGCGCCCGCGCCCGACCAGCGGAAGAACTAGTCATGGACCTCTACGACACCTACGTTGGAAACACTGCGGACGAGGCGGTGGCATCGCGCGTCGAGCGCGCGGCGACGCGGGAGCTGACGCTCGACGAGACGACGCGGCGGCGCTCGCGCTTCCGGACCGAGACCGAGGACGGGACGGACGTCGGCGTCGTCACCGGGAAGGCCGGGAGCCTCGAACCCGGGGACGTCCTCGCGAGCGACGACGCGGCGGCCCTGCTGGTCGTCGGTCTCGCGGCGCGCGACGCGCTCGTCGTGGACCTGCACGAGGCGGACGCGACGCCGGAGGCGATGGCGCTCGCGGCGAAACTCGGGCACGTCGTCGGGAACCGCCACCGCGACCTCGCGGTGCGGGGCGCGTCGGTCCTCGTCGCGCTGGACGAGTCGGTCGAGCGCCACCGCGAGGAGGTCGCATCGCATCTCCCGGAGGGCGCGACGACGCGCGTCGAAGCCGTCGACCCGATGCGCTTCGACGACGGGACGCCGGACCATGCCCACTCCCACGACGGCGACGAGAACGGACACGGACACGAGCACGACGGTGCCGACCACACCCACGGCGACGACCACACCCACGAGCACGCACACGACGACCACGGGCACGCGCCAGACGCGACGGGCGTTCGGGCCCCGAACGGGGGCGAGTCGGAGTGACCTCGGACGGCGACTCGGACGCGCGGGCGTCGCTCTCGGCGTATCGCCTCGCGGACTCCTTCCTCCCGGTCGGCGGGAACACGGTCTCCTACGGCCTCGAGCAGTTCGTCGCCTCGGGACGCGTCGAGACCGCCGCCGACCTCGGCGAGGTCCTCGAGAGCTACCTCCGCCGGCAGGTCGGCCCCTGCGAGACGGTGGCGATCCGCGCGGCGCACGACGCGGCCGACGACCTCGACGCGCTCGAGCGGGTGGACGACGCGCTCCTCACGCGCACGCTCGCGGCGGAGTTCCGCGAGAGCGCGACGAAGGCCGGCCGACGACTCCTCGAGGTGGAGGCGGAGACGAGCGCGGATTCGGTCGTCGCGGCCTACGAGGAGCGCGTCGCGACGACGGACGCACCCGGGACGTATCCGGTGGCCCTCGGCCTCGTCGCGGCGCGACGCGGCATCGACCCGGCGGAGGCCTGCCTCCTGCACGGCCACGCCTTCCTCACCGACATGCTCGGCGCGGCTCAGCGCCTCCTGAGCCTCGGGCACGTCGCCGCCCAGCGCCTCCTCGACGACCTCGCGGACGTCGTCGCCGACGTCGTCGCGGCGAACGCGGAGCGCCCGCTCGAACGCATGAGCCCGTTCGCGCCGCTCATCGACGTCCACGCGATGGAGCACGAGCGCGCCGACCGCCGTCTCTTCGTGAGCTAGGGGGTAGTTTTACGCCGGTCGAGCGCGTTCGTCCACGAACATGGTCAAGTCCACGGTGCGGTTCCCGGAGGAGGTGCTCGATGCCGTGGAGGAACTCGTCGAGCGCGACCTCTTCACGAACCGCTCGGAGTTCCAGCGCTTCGCCGTCGAGTGCATCCTCGCGCAGGTGGACGACGACTACGAGCCACAGATGCTCGACTACGACGAGCTCTACTCGGAGGTCTTCCCCGAGGAGACCACGGACGACCCCGCCGGCGTCCCGGACGCGGCGCCGATGGAGGAGGAGTTCCTGCAGACGGCGGCGCGCGTCCGGCAGTTCGCGATGCGCGGCGAGATCGAGACGGCGGAGGAACTCGTCGATACGCGCTATTCGCCGGCCGACCCGCGCGCCCTGCTCCTCGAGGACTTCCTCGCGGGCTATCGCGACTAGGGGAGGCGCTCGCGGAGCGCCGCGACGTCGGCCGCGAAGCACGTCGCGGCGTCGCCGTCGCACTCGCTCGGGTCGACGAGGACGGGTGCGTCCGCACAGGCCTCGAACGCGCGAGCGACGCGTTCGTCCGGCGGGAGTGAGGGGTCCGGCGCGCAGGTGCGCGCGCCGTCCTCGCCCCACGCCTCCGCGTCGTACGGGACGGTGGCCGCGTAGCGAAGCGACGGGTCGTGCTCGCGGGCGGCGAGGAGGAGTTCGCCGGGGCGACTCGGCACGTCGAAGCGAACGACGCCGCTCGCGTCGGGCGCGGCGACGTCGGCGGCGGATTCGGCGTACGGGGTCGCGCCCGCGACGCTCGCGTCGCCGTGCTCGGCACGGAGGGCACGGACGGCCTCGACGGTGGCGTGGCGTTCGGCGTCGTCGCGGAGCGCGGCGAGGTGGTGGACACTCCCGGTCTCGGTGCCGACGGCGTGCGCGTAGCGGACGGCGCGCGCGACGTGCTCGATGCCGGCTTCGACGGCGGTGTCGAGCGCGTCGCCGGCGGCGAGGCGCGCGGCGATGGCGCTGGAGA
This sequence comes from Halarchaeum sp. CBA1220, assembly GCF_003721175.2. Classification (GTDB taxonomy): domain Archaea; phylum Halobacteriota; class Halobacteria; order Halobacteriales; family Halobacteriaceae; genus Halarchaeum; species Halarchaeum grantii. Next base: position 577,069 of record NZ_CP054708.1, on the reverse strand, counting down.
GCGTACAGCCGGAGCCGTGCGTGCGGGCCGTTTCGACGCGCTCGTGCTCGAAGACGCGGACGTCGTCGGCGGTGACGAGGACGTCGACGGCGGTGTCGCGGTCGTCCTCGACGTAGGGGTCGCCGCCGGTGACGAGGGCGGCGTCGGCGCCCTGCTCGCGGAGGCGCTCGCCGGCGACGCGGGCGTCGACGCGGCTCTCGATGTCGACGCCGGTGAGCGCCTCGGCCTCGTCTGCGTTCGGTGTGAGGAGCGTTGCGTGCGCGAACAGCGTCTCGTAGGCGGCCTCGACCCGGTCGTCGGCCAGCGCGTCGCCCGACGTCGAGACGAGGACGGGGTCGACGACGACGGGGGCGTCAGTTTCTGACACCGCCTCGACGACGGCTTCGAGGGTGTCCGCCCGGCCGAGCATCCCGGTCTTGACGGCGCGGACGTCGTAGTCGTCGCGGACGGCGTCGAGTTGCGCGGCGACGTCGGCGGGCGGGAGGTGGTGGACGCCGTGGACGCCGCGCGTGTTCTGCGCGGTGACGCTCGTGACGACGCTCGTCCCGTAGGCGCCACAGGCCTCCATCGTCTTGAGGTCGGCCTGAATGCCGGCCGCGCCGCCGGAGTCGCTCCCGGCGACGGTGAGCGCGACGGGGTAGTCGACGGGTGCGGCGCGGCGCGTCACGCTCCTCCCCCCTCACCGGGTCGGCGTCTCGTGCTCGCGGTCATACACCACGGTATCATGCAGTAGTACAATAGTGTGGTGGACCGCGCGCGTCGGCACCTCGGCGTGGCCGGTAAATGCGACCCCGTGGGGTTCGCCGCCGCCCGGCGGTTTTTGCGTGTCCGGCGTCGAGCGAGCCCATGGAGTCGCCGAATCGCGGTTACGAGCGCCTTTTCGGGGGCGACGACCTGACAGTCGGCGCGACGTTCCCGCTCACGGGCGCACGCGAGGAGCGCCCGGACGTGGCGCGCGAGCTCGCGCTCGCCGAGCGCGTCGAGGACCTCGGCTTCGACGGCCTGTGGGCGCGCGACGTGCCGACCTACTGGCCGACGTTCCGGGACGCCGGCCAGACGTTCGACCCGTGGACGTGGCTCTCGCAGGTCGCCGCACGCACGGACGAAATCGCGCTCGGGACGGCGAGCGTCGTCCTCCCGCTCCGTCACCCGCTCCACGTCGCGAAGAGCGCGGCGAGCCTCGACCACCTCTCGGACGGCCGCCTCGTCCTCGGCGTGGCGTCGGGCGACCGCTCGCCCGAGTACGAGGCCTTCGGCGTGAGCGAGGACGAACGCGGCGCGGCGTTCCGCGAGAGCGTCCGCGTCCTGCGGGCGGCGTGGACGACCGATTTCCCCGAGGTGGAGACGCGCTGGGGGACGATGGACGGGACGCTCGACGTCGTCCCGAAGCCCACTCGGGGCAATCTCCCGCTCTTGGTGACGGGGAACAGCCGGCAGTCCCGCGAGTGGATCGCCGCGCACGGCGACGGCTGGCTCTTCTACCACCTCCCCGAGGACACCCTCCGGGACTACCTCGACGACTGGCACGCGCGCACGGACGCGCCGTTCGTCACGACCTGCACGGTCGAGTTGGCGGACGACCCCGACGCGTCCCCGGAGCGCGTGAATCAGGGCTTCCGCGCGGGCGCGGCGTGGTTCCGCGAGTACTTCCGCGACCTCGAGCGCTGGGGCGTCGACCACGTCCTCGTCGGCGTGACGGGCGACGACCGCGAGCGCGCGTACGAGCGCGTCGCCAGCGACGTCCTCGACGCGCTCTGAGCGCGACCACTCCACGAACACGGAAGAAATCTCCTCCACGACGACTCGAATTTTACGACCAGTCTATTCTAATCGGAATACGGCCTTATACACATCCCAATTCATCCAATACACTCCACTCCCTGAAGGAAAACTCGACAGTAGAAGGTCGAATGAACAGAACGCTTTTACTTGAGAAGGCGGACTGACTATCCGTAATCAGCGCACGATACTCCACGGGTTCTCTGAATCAGTGGACGCACGTGTGCAGGACACACCACCATGGCACACAAGAAGGAAGACGTCAAGGGCGAGCTGTACGGCGACGCGGTCAGGGAGAAAATCGAGGAGTTCGCGGCGGAGGGCTGGGAGTCCATCCCCGAGGACGAGCGCGAGGAGTGGTTCACCCGCTTCAAGTTCTGGGGGCTCTTCCACCAGCGCAGCGGGCAGGAGAGCTACTTCATGATGCGCCTCAACAACTGCGGGGGCGTGCTGAAGCCCGAGCAGCTGCGCGCCATCGCGGAGGTCGCCGACGAGTACGCGCGCGGCCCCGTCGAGAACCCGCGCTGGGGGAACGGCTGGATCGACTACACGACCCGCCAGTCCATCCAGCTCCACTGGCTGAAACTCGAGGACGTCCCCGAAATCTGGGAGAAACTCGAGTCCGTCGGCGTCTCCAGTCGCTCGGCGGGCGGCGACACGATGCGCAACATCTCGGGCTGCCCGGTCGCCGGGAAGGACGCCGACGAGTACGTCCCGACGCGCGACCTCCTTGACGAGATCGAGGAGGGCATCCGGGGCGACGACGCGCTCGCGAACCTCCCGCGCAAGTTCAACATCTCCGTGACGGGCTGTACGGTGGGGTGCGCGCAGGACTCCATCAACGACGTCGCCCTGGAGCCCGCCCACCGGCCGGTGGACGGCGAGCACACGAAGGGGTTCAACGTCCGCGTCGGCGGCGGCCTCGGCGGGCGCGAACCCCGGAAGGCGCGCTCGCTCGACCTCTTCGTCACCCCGGAGCACGCCTACGACACCGTCCGGGCGTTCGTCGAGCTCTACCACGAGGAGGGGAACCGGCAGAACCGGAACAAGAACCGCGCGCGCTTCTTCGTCGACGAGTGGGGGACGGAGAAGATCCGCGAGGAACTCGACGAGCGCCTCGACTTCGAGCTCATGCACGCGGGCACGGACTTCCGCGGCGAGTACACCTACAACGCCGGCAAGCACGACGACGAGGGGAAACACGACCACGTCGGCGTGCAGGACCAGACCGACGAGCTGAGCTTCGTCGGCGTCAGCGTCCCCGTCGGGCGGATGCCCGCGACGGACGCGCTCGAACTCGCGGACCTCGCGGACCGCTACGGGAGCGGGGAAGTCCGGCTCTCGCGCCGGCAGAACCCGCTCATCATGGACGTCCCAGACGAGCGCGTCCCCGACCTCCTTGAGGAACCGCTCCTCGAGACGTACTCGCCGGACCCGAACGTCTTCACGCGCGGCGGGATGGCGTGTACGGGCACCGAGTTCTGCTCCATCGCGCTCGCGGAGACGAAGACGCGGATGGCGGAGACCCTCCAGTGGCTCCAGCGCACCGTCGAGGTGCCCGACGACGTGACGCAGCTGAAGATTCACTGCTCGGGCTGCACGGCCGACTGCGGGCAGGCGATGAGTGCGGACATCGGCCTGCAGGGGATGCGCGCCCGGAAGGACGGCGAGATGGTCGAGGCGATGGACGTCGGCGTCGGCGGGAGCATCGGCGAGGAGCCGAGCTTCATCGAGTGGGTCCACCAGCGCGTCCCCGCCGACGAGGTGCCGGGCCTCCTCGCGAACATCGTCGAGACGTACGTCGAGATGCGCAACGACGAGCAGACGTTCCGCGAGTGGGTGGCGGCGACCGGCAACGAGACCATCGCGGAACTCGCCGAACCCGAGGAGACCGACTACACCGACCCGTGTCTCACGGACGCGAAGCAGTCCTGGTATCCCTTCGACTCCGGCGACGGCCCGGCGCCCACGGCCGCCGACGGAACCCCCCTCGGAGCGCAGAGCGATGACTGACGGGGACGACGCGCGGGACGTCGCGCCGCTCGACGTCGCGCCCGAACTCCACGGCGACCCCGCAGTCGCGGGCGAGCGCGCGGCGGCGAGCGCCACCGGTGACGCGAGCGTGGGAGGTGGCGGCTACGAATGATCTCGAAGAAGACCGAGCAGCTCGTCATCGCCACCGTCGGGTTCTTCTGGGCGTTCCTGATGTGGTTCTCGACGGCGGCGTTCAGCACGTCCATCGACAGCGCGTTCGGGCTGACGACGGGCGGGCTCGCGCTCCTCGCGAGCAGCGCGCTCTGGCTCGCGCCCCCGGGCCGCGTCATCGCGGGGTGGGCGGCCGACCGCTTCGGCGCGCACAACACGTTCGCCCTCATCCTCGCGTACTCCGGGCTGATGAGCATCGCGTCGGCATTCGCGACGAACTACGACGTGCTCTTCGTCGAGCGCCTCATCGTCGCGTCGGCGGGCATCAGCTTCGTCGTCGGCATCCAGCACGTCTCCCAGTGGTTCGACGACCACGAGATCGGCACCGCCGAGGGCATCTACGCCGGCACGGGGAACGCGGGCGCGGGCGTCGGCGCGCTCGTCCTGCCGCGTCTCTACGGGACGAACTTCGGGGACGCCTTTCTCCACCTCGGCATCGTCGCGCTCGTCATCGCCGTCGTCTACAAGTGGCGCGGCGAGCCCGCGAAGGACGTCGCGACGGCGGAGACAGCGCGCTCGAACTCCGGCATCAAGGACACGCTCTACGTGTGGACGCGCTTCGCGGCCATCGGGCTGATGCTCGCGTACGCGATGTCGTTCGGCCTCGAAATCGCGATGAACTCGTGGCTCCCGACCTACTACGCGAGCGGGTTCCAGGACGCCATCGCCGGCCTCGGGTTCACGAGCGTCGCCGCGATCCAGACGGCGGCCGGGACGTTCGCGGCCGTCCAGTCATTCAACGCGTCGCTCTTCCGGCCGTTTTCAGGGTATATGTCCGACCTCTGGCAGCGCAAGGGGTGGACGCCGTACCCGTTCCTCTCGGCCGAGCAGGAGTACGCGCCGCGCGTCCACTGGCTGATGACCGCGCTCCTCCTCATCACGCTGATGATGTGCGCGCTCACCGTCGCGGGGACGATGGGCCTCCTCCCGGTTTCCGTCGTCGTGCTCGCCGGCTTCGGCATCGCGGTGAGCTTCGGGACCGGCGGCGTCTTCGCCATCGTCCCGCTGATGTTCAAGGACCGCCCCGGCATCGCCGCCGGGTTCATCGGCGGCATCTCGACGGCGGGCGGCATCGTCTACCCGCTCGTCTTCGGGTGGATTCCGGACATCCACATGGGGTACGCGGCCGTCGCAATCGTGTTCTTCGTGCCGTTCATCGCCTTCTTCGTGTGGGCGATGCGCTCGGAGCAGAGCCTGAGCGAGCACGGCATCGGGTCGCGCGAGCGCTGGCTCGGCTCGGAGAAACCCACCAACGCCGTTCCCGGAGGTGACGACTGAATGGCCGAGACTGAGGAGACGCCCGAGGAGCCGTGGTTCCGCTGGGGGAAGCGCATCCTCTACGCCGAGATGGGTATCGCGGTGCTCGTCACCGTGTTCTCGCTCGCGATGGCGTTCATGGGCGAAGCGGGGTACATCGCATGATCGGACGCGAGGACTGCGCGGCCGTCGTGGTCGCGAGCGGGCGCACGCATCGCTCGGCGTCGGCGGACGGCGACGCGACGGACGCCGCCCGACTGCGCCACGTCGTCGAGCGCGTCGCGCCGCTCGTCGGCGAGGTCGTGGTGTGCTGTCGGCGCGACCAGCGCACTCGGTACGCGCGGGCGCTCGAGGGCTCCGACGTCTGGGCGAGCGCGGACGCGACCGTCGGCTTCGCCCGCGAGCGCACCCCGGGCGACCTGATGGCGGGGCTCGCGGGCGCGCTCCACGAGACGGACGCGCCGTACGTCGCGGTGCTCTCGGCGGGCGGGCGCTCGCCGGGCCGGCACGCGGTCGCGTCGCTGTTCGCGTCGGCGCGCGAGGCGGGCGAGTCGACCGTCCCCGTGATGAAGGGGCGCCCGCTCCCGCTCTCGGCGGTCTACCACCGCGAGGACGCCCTACGGGCGTGCGGGGCGGCGATTGCGGAGTCGGTGTCGCACGCGAACGGCGTCGTCGAGCACCTCGACGGCGTCCAGCACGCGACGGAGCCGGCCGACGAGCCGACGTGGTCGCGCGCGGCGTCCGGGCCGGCGGCGACCCGATAACGCGGCCCGTCGCGGAGTCGGTACCCTTTTGCTCCCACGGCCGACCACCAGTAGGTACAACGCGTGAATATCGACACGTACCTCGTCACGCAGGGCAGTCGCTCGCGCGGACGCGCCACCGAGGACGTCGCCGCGGCCGCGATTCGCGGCGGCGTGGACGTCGTCCAACTCCGCGAGAAGGGCGCGAGCGCACGCGAGCGCTACCACCTCGGGCGCGCGCTCCGCGAGCAGACCCGCGACGCCGACGTGACGTTTCTCGTCAACGACCGCGTGGACATCGCGGCCGCCGTCGAGGCGGACGGCGTCCACCTCGGCGACGAGGACCTGCCGGTCGCGGCCGCCCGCGAGAGACTGGGCGACGACGCCGTCGTCGGCCGCTCCGTCTCCACCGTCGAGGGCGCGCGCCGCGCCGTCCAGGCGGGCGCGGACTACCTCGGCGTCGGCGCCGTCTACGCCACCGACTCGAAGGACGTCCGCGAGGAACACGCCGAGGTCGGGCCCAATCGCGTGGCCGCCATCGCGGACGCCGTCGACGTCCCCATCGTCGGCATCGGCGGTATCACGCCCGCGAACGCCCCGGACGTGATTCGGGCGGGCGCGGATGGCGTCGCCGTCGTCTCCGCGATCACCGCCGCCGACGACCCCGAAGAGGCGACCCGCGAGCTCACAACAGCCGTCGAGAACGCATGACTACCGACTTCACTCTCACCGAGACGCTCGACAGCATCGCCGCCGACCAACCCCTCGTGAACTGCGTGACGAACGCCGTCACCGTCAACGACGTCGCGAACGTCGCGCTCTACTGGGGCGGCCTCCCCGTGATGTCGGACGACGCCCGTGAGGTCGACGACATGGTCGCGGGCGCGCAGGGCTGTCTCCTCAACATGGGGACAGTGAGCGAGGCGGGCGAAGAGGCGATGCTGACTGCGGGGCGCGCCGCGAACGAACACGGCGTCCCGCTCGTCGTCGACCCCGTCGGCGTCGGCGCGACCCCGACGCGCGACCGGGTCGCCGAGCGCCTCGCCACCGAGCTCGACCCGACGGTCATCAAGGGCAACTACGGCGAGATAAGCGCGCTCGCGGGCGCTGATGCCGACGTGCGCGGCGTCGAATCCGTCGGCGAGTACGCGGCCGTCGCCGAGTCGGCGGTGTCGCTCGCGCGCGAGACCGGGTCCGTGGTGGTGGCCTCGGGCGAGACGGACGTCGTCGCGACCGACGCGGCCGCCTACGAGGTGGCGTCGGGCGACCCGATGCTCGGGTCCGTCGTCGGCACCGGGTGCATGCTCGGCGTGACGCTCGCGACGTTCGCGGGCGCGCTCGCGAACAGCGAAACAGCGGCGCTCGCGGGGACGCTCGCGTTCGGCGTCGCGGGCGAGGCCGCCGCGCGGGGCGCGTTCGGCGACTACGAGGGGCCGGCGAGCTACCGGACCGCGTTCCTCGATGCGGTCGCCGGCCTCGGAGACGTCGAGCACCCCGACCCCGACGACAGGGTCACGCGCGTCCTCGACGCGGACGGCTGAGTCCGTTTATTCGACTTCGATGGTGTGACCGCTGGAGTCGTCGGCCTTCGAGAGCGTGACGGTGAGCACGCCGTTCTTCATCGTCGCGGAGACGGCGCTCTCGTCGATGGGCTCGGGGAGGTCGAGGCGTCGCGAGAAGGTGCGGCTGCTGCGCTCGCGGCGGATGTACTGGCCCTCCTCCTCGCCCTCTTCCTCGCTCTCCTCGGTGTGCTCGGCGGTGATGGCGAGGGTCTGGTCCTGCACGCGGACGTCGATGTCCTCCTTCTCGAAGCCGGGGAGATCGACGGTGACGACGAACTCCTCGTCGGTCTCCGCGACGTCGACGGCGAACCCGCCGAGCGCGCCGCTCTGCTCGCTCTCGATGCGCTCTGCGGCCTCCTCGAACTGGCGGTTGAGTCGGTCGAAGAGCCGGTCGATGTCGTCGAAGGGATTGCGTCGTGACATACACGACTGAATTGGTCGCGGGGGGAATAAAGCGTAACGGCGGCCATGTCGCACGTTACCTCTCTCCATGGAGCCTTCGCGGTCCGCGTCGCCGCGCGCGTTCCGTCCGCGCGACAGTATCGCGCGTTCGGGACAATACTTACGGTGGGTCGTTGACCACTTCCACGTAGGTGACCACGTGATGGCTGACACACGGTCGACCGACGGCATGCTCCGGTCGCTCCTGCTCGTCCTCGCCGTCATCGTCGTCGCGCCGCTCCTCGCGATGGCGGTCCCGATGATGGGGCTGTACGGGGGAATGATGGGCGGAGCCGGCGGCTCCGGCGGCATGATGGGGGCCTACGGGGGGATGATGGGCGGCTACTCGCCGCTCTGGGGAATCGGGATAGCGCTCGTCCCCCTCGTCGTCCTCGCCGCCCTCGCCTACGTCGCGTATCGCACACTCGCCGGCCGACAGGCGGCCGGGTCGGTTGATCCCGCGCTCGCGGAGCTCCGCCTCGCGTACGCCCGTGGCGACCTCAGCGACGAAGAGTACGCGTCGCGCCGCGAAACCCTCCGCGAGGACGACGGTCGGGAGTGACCGGGTCGCCCACGAGACCCACCGGGGCCCGCAGGGTTTTGGGCGTGCCGGGCAACACCTCCTCCATGAGCGAGTTCCACCGACTCGGCCTCGGGACGTACCGGAACACCGACCCCGACGCCTGTCGGACCGCCGTCGAGACGGCGCTCGAAACGGGGTATCGACACGTCGACACCGCCCAGATGTACGACAACGAGACGTACGTCGGCGAGGGAATCGCCGCCGCCGACGTCGCGCGCGAGGACGTCTTCCTCGCGACGAAACTCGACACCGACAACCTCGCGCGCGACGCCGTCCACGAGTCGAGCGCGGCGAGCCTCGAGCGACTCGACACCGACTACGTCGACCTCCTCTACGTCCACTGGCCCATCGACAGCTACGACGCCGCAGAGACCCTGCCCGCGCTCGACACGCTCCACACCGAGGGCGCGATCCGGAACGTCGGCCTCTCGAACTTCACGCCCGAGCTGCTCGACGAGGCCATCGAGACGCTCGAGGCGCCCGTCTTCGCCCACCAGGTCGAGATGCATCCGCTCCTCCAGCAGGAGGCCCTCCACGAGCGCGCCGTCGCGGACGACTACTGGCTCGTCGCCTACTGCCCGGTCGCGCGCGGGCAGGTCGCAGACGTTCCCGAACTCGTCGAAATCGGCGAGAAGCACGACGCGACGCCGTATCAGGTGTCGCTCGCGTGGCTGCTCGCGAAGGAGAACGTCGCCGCCATCCCGAAAGCCACCTCGAAACAGCACATCGTCGAGAACTACGGCGCGCTCGACGTCGAACTCTCCGAGGCGGACGTCGCGAAGATCGACCGGATCGAGCGCGAGGAGCGCCTCGTCGACTTCCCCGCCGCACCCTGGAACTAGCGCGCTCGCCGCTCGACCCCGCGACGGGTTCGTGAGCCGGGGTCCGCGACCCTTATGCTCCCCCGTCCGTATGTCACGAGTAGTGTATGTCCGGCCGCGCCTCATCTGATACGGCCGTCGTCTCGTGTGCCGGCGTCGCGAAACGGTACACGCGCGGCGACACCGGCCTCCTCTCGCGCAGTCGCGACCGCCCGACCGTCACCGCCCTCGACGACGTCTCGCTCGACGTCCACGCGAACGAGATCGTCGGCCTCGCCGGGCCGTCGGGCTCCGGGAAGTCCACGCTCCTCCACCTGCTCGCCGCGCTCGACCTCCCCAGCGAGGGGTCGGTGACGCTCGCGGGCGAGCGCACCGACGCCCTCTCGACGCGCGAGCGCGCGCGCCTCCGCCTCGATTCGGTCGGTATCGTCTTCCAGCACTTCCACCTCCTCCCGACGCTCAGCGCGCGCGCGAACGTCGCGCTCCCGCTCGTCGAACGCGGCGTCCCGAAGCGCGCGCGCCGCGAGCGCGCCGTCGCCCTCCTCGAACGCGTCGGCCTCGGCGACCGGACGACGCACACCCCACCGGAGCTCTCGGGCGGCGAACAGCAGCGCGTCGCCATCGCGCGCGCGCTCGTCACCGACCCCGCCGTCGTCGTCGCGGACGAACCGACGGGCGAACTCGACACGGAGACGGGCGCGGCCATCCTCGAGGCCTTCCGCGACGTCGCCGACGACGGCCGCGCGGTCGTCCTCGCCTCACACGACCGGGCGACGCTCGAGGCCGCCGACCGCGTCATCAACCTCCGCGACGGCCGGGTGGTCGACGCCGATGCGTAGCCGCCTCGTCGGGTTCGCGGGCCTGGTCGGCGTCGGCCTCCGCCGGCTCGCCGGCCGCCTCCGCTCGGGGAACCGGCGCCGCGTCCTCCTCAGCGTCACCGGCGTCGCGCTCGCGGTCGCGCTCCTCGTCGTCGTCTCCGGCATCAGCCTCGGCCTCGCGAGCAGCAACACCGTCTACGGCTCCGGCGTCGACTACTGGATCGTCCCCGAGTCCGCGTCCGCCTCGACGATGGCCATCGACGTCGGGAGCGCACAACTCGGCGCCGCGCACCCGACGAGCGAGCGCATCGCCGGCATCGACGGCGTCGACGCCGTGACGCCCGTCCGCACGAGCCTCGTCCGCCTGCAGGCCGGGAGCGCGAGCGAGTACGTCGTCCTGCTCGGCGTCCTCCCGCAGTCCGGCGTCTCCGTCGCCGGCCTCTCCACGGCCCACCTCACCCCGGGCGACCCCTACTACGCGAACGGGAGCTACGACGGCGAGTGGACGGGCGAGATCGTCCTCTCGGAGGGCGCGGCGGGCCTGCTGAACGCCACGAACGGCAGCGCGGTCGGCGTCGCCGGCGAGGCGAACGCGTCGTTCACCGTCGCCGACGTCCAGCGCGCGAGCACCGCGTCGGGCGCGGGCCAACTCCCCGTCGCCGTCGTCCACCTCGCCGAATCGCAGGCCCTCACGGGCGGCACCGCGAGCGACACCGCCGACCAGTTCGTCGTCGCGACGGACACGCCCGCCGTGAAGGACGACCTCGCCGCCGTCTACCCGCAGTCGCGCGTCGTCGCGAGCGGTGGCGGCGGGCTCTCCGCCATCGGCACGTCGAAGCTCGCGCTCGCCATCGCGGTCACCGCGTTCGTCGTCGCCGTCGTCGTCGGCACGCTCTTCGTCGCGACCGCGCTCGGCCTCGAAGTCGCCGCCGACCGCGCGACGTACGCGACCCTGCTCGCCATCGGCCTGCGCACGCGCTCGCTCGCCGTCGTCGTCGCGACGCAGGCGGTCGCCGTCACGCTCCTCGGCGGCGTCCTCGGGCTCGTCCTCGGCGGCGGTGGCGTCGTCGCGGCGAACGCGCTCGCCCGGCGCTACCTCACGGAGAGCGCCATCGCCGCCTACCCGCCCGCTATCGTGCCGTACGGCCTCGGGACGGCGGTCGCGGTCGGCCTGCTCGCGACCCCGTACCTCGTCTGGCTCGTCACGCGAACCGACGTCCTCGACCACCTCGCCACAGAGTGATGTTCACGAGATTCCGCGCCGCCGTCGGCATCGCCCTCGCCCAGTTGCGCCGCGACCGCACGCGCACCGCGCTCGCCGTCACCGGCGTCGTCGTCGCCGTGCTCGCCGCGACGCTGCTCGGGGGCGTCGGCTTCGGCGTCGTCGAGACCGGTCAGCAGAAGTTCGACCAGTCCGGGCGCGACCTCTGGATGACGGGCGGCCCCCTCCAGATCAGCCCGGGGAGCGTCGGCGGCTTCCAGCCCGGCATCACCGACGCCCACGACCTCTCCGACGACCTCTCGGCCCGCGAGGACGTCCGCACGGCGGTGCCGCTCTCCTTCCAGACAGTCTACGTCGGCGCGAACGAGTCGTCGCTCTCCACGATGGTCGCCGTCGGGACGCCCGGCGTCGGCGGCAGCACGGTGCGCCTCACCGCCGGCGACGGCTTCACGAAGGGGGGACGCGAGCACTACGCGGACGGGAGCTACGACGGGCCGATGACGCGCGAGGTCATCCTCGACCCGCAGACGGCGGACCGCCTCGGCGTCGGCGTGAACGACACCGTCCACCTCGGCGCGACCGTCGTCGGCGCCCGCGAGCACGCGTGGCGCGTCGTCGGCGTCTCGCCGACGTTCCGGCAGTTCCTCGGGACGGGCGCGGCGACGGTGCCGCTCTCCGAGCTCCAGTCGATGACGGGCACCGCCCGCGAGGACCGCGCCGCGATGCTCACCATCGACGTCGTCGAGCGCTCGGACCCGGCGGCCGTCGAGGCCGCCCTCCAGTCGGAATACCCGAACTACGACGTGCGGACGAACCAGGAGCAACTGCAGGCCGTCCTCGAGCAGAAGGCGCTCGTCATCGCGAGCGGTCTCACGCTCACCGTGCTCGCGGTCATCGCCGGCGTCGCGCTCACCGTGAACCTCCTCCTCCTCCTCGTCTACCAGCAGCGCCGCACGCTCGCCGCCGTTCGCGCTATCGGCGTCTCCGGGACGACGCTCGTCGCCATCACCGCCGTGCAGGGTCTCGCCATCGGCATCATGGGCGGGGCAATCGGCGTCGCGCTCACCGTCCCGCTCGGGCGCGGCCTGAGCGAGCTCGCGGCGATGCTCGTCGGCTTCGACGGCCTCGTGCAGACGCCGCCGCTCGTCCTCGCGGCCGGCGGCGCGCTCGCCGTCGTCGTCGGCGTCCTCAGCGCCGCCGTCGCCGGCTACCGCGTCGCGGGCGTCGACGCGCTCGAACAGCTCTAGTGCTCCGCGCGGCCGAGGCGGTACTGGACGACGAGGAACGCACCGAACGCGACCGCACAGAGGGCGAACTGGAACGCGAGGAAGGACGTGAGTCGGAGGTTCGCGAAGTGCGAGAGGAAGCCCCCCTCGTCGCCGTACGGCGGCGCGCCGAGGAGCGGCCAGACGAGGAAGACGAGGTACTCGTACTCGCCGGCGAGGACGTGCCCGACCGAGTCGCCGACGAGATGTGAGGCGTAGCCGATGCCGAACGCGACGCTCGGGACGACGCGCTCGGCGTGCCGACAGAGCAGGTAGACAGCGCCGCAGACGACGACGAGCGCGAGCACCGAGTGCGCGAGCGAGCGCCCGGACGGGAGCACGCCGAACGTCCACGCGAGCGGCTTGTCCACGAGGTCCGGGAACTGCGTGCCGACCGCGAGCGCGACGAGCGCGAGCCACGAGGACGCGTCACCGCGCGCGCGGTACTCGTAGGGGAGATAGCAGAGATAGCCGAGCGCGAGGTGTCCCCACGGCCACATGGGTGTCCGTTGGCGAGTCGCTCGTTTAGTCGTTGTCGTCGCGCGCCGAAAATCGGCGTGAAGCGGTGTCTCAGTCCCGCCGGCGTGCGAGGAGCGCGGCGGCGACGACGGCGAGCGCGCCGGCGAGGACGCCGAAGCCGGGCGACCCGGCGCTCGTCCCGCCGAGGCGCTGGAGCGAGACGTCGACGGTGCCGGCGGTCGTGCCGTTCACGGCGAACGTGTGCGCGCCGTCCTCGACGAGCGTGCGCTCGAAGGTCACCGTCTCCGTCGCGCCGGCGGCGACGCTGACGGACTGCTGGGCGATGGCGCTCCCGTCGCGCGTCAGCACGAGCGTCGTGTTCCCCCCGACGTCGCCCGCGTTCTCGACGGTCGCGCTCACGCTCACGGCGTCGTTCACGGTCGCGCTCGTCGCGGAGAGCGACGCGTCGACGACGGTGTGGTTCGTGGGGTCGGTCGTCGTGTCGCCGCCGGAGTCGTCACCCGACCCGCTCGACCCGTCGGACCCGCCCGAGTCGGCACTCGTGTCGAGCGTGACCGTGACGCCGGTGTCGCCGGCGACGGTGACGGTCGTCGCGTTCTCCGCGACGACGACGCCGGTGTCGTTCGCGAGCGTCGCGGCGACCTCGTAGCTGCCGTTCGCGAGTTCGACGCCGGGCGTTCCGGCCGCCGAGACGTTCAGCCGCCCGTCCGCGTCGACGGACTGGTTGAGCAGGGGGACGTCCGCCGTCGCGTTCGCCACGCTGACGCGCGCGTCCGACGCGGCCGCGCCGCTCTCGGTCACGACGCTGACGTTCAGGACGTGCCCGACCGGGAGCGTGGTGGCCGCGCGCGTCACGTCCTCGGCCGCGGTGACGTTCCCGAGGAAGAAGACGTCGGGGCTCCCGTCGTGGGCCGGCGGGTCCAGCGTGGTCTCGTAGTAGAGCAGGTGCTGGGTGGTGTTCTTCGGGACGCCGACGGCGTACTCGCCGCTCGAGGTGGGCGCACCGACGACGGAGAGCGTCGTCGATTCAGCACCGACGGCGATGACGTGGTTCGTGCTCGTGACGGTGCCGCGCTCCTTCGAGAGCGCCCCGCTCACCGTGACGACGTCGCCGGTCGCCGCCGTCGAGACGGTCGTGTTCGTGTCGTTCGTCACGTCGAGCGTCCAGTTCGCGCGGAACTGCTCGCTGTCCCGCTCCGACGCGCCGAGCGCGACGGTGACGGTGCCGGTGACCTCGACGCCGGGCGTGTCGCCGACGACGAGACGGCCCTCGCCGTCGGTGTGGCCCTCGGCGGTGATGTGCGCGCCGTTGCGCGTCGCGGCGACGACGACGCTCTCGTTCGCCACGGGTTCGCCGCTGTCGTCCGTGACCGTGACGTTCAGCCGATGCGCGTCCGGCACGGTCGCGTTGATCGTCGCGCCGGGCAGCGACACCGCGCGGCTCATGACCGCGTAGACGTCCGGAATCCCGTTCAGCGGATAGTCGCGGAACTGCTCCGTCACGCCGTAGCTCAGGGACTCGTTCGGCGGGACGCCGAAGCGCTCGCGGCCGTCGTCGAGGTCGCCCGCGCGCCAGCCGCTACCGTCCTGGACGCGCGCGGCCATCGTCGCGGGCGAGCCGTCCCGGTGCGTGACGTTCATCGTGACGACGGCGTGGCGCTCGACGGGGAGCGTCACGGACGTCCCGTTCGCTCCCGAGACCGTCGTCGCGCTGTCGTTGTACCGGATGTCGTCGACGCCGATGCGGGTCTCGTTCAGCAGTTCGGCGGCGAGCTGGCCGCTCGCGTTCGTCTCGCCGAGCGTCACCGTGGCGTGTGGCGGCGCGGTCGTGTGCGCGATGACGCGGACGCCGCTCACGGCCGCGCCGCTCTCGTCGACGACGGCGGCGGTGACGCGGTTCGCGTCGGGGACGGTGACGGTCCCGAGGTCGGTCGTGCCGTCGACGGTGACGTTTCCGAGCACCGCGAGGTCCGGCACGCCGTCAGCGCTCGTGTTCGCGCCGCGCTCCTGCTCGATGCCGAGCGCGTACGTGCCGTTCGGCGCCGCGACGGTGAAGTTCCCGCCGTCGCCAACGTCGCCACGGTACGTCTCCTCGCCGGCGAGGGTGACCTCGGAGACGTTCACCGGGTCACCGCTCGGGCCGACGAGTCGCCCGGACGCGGCGCTCGTCACCGCGCCCGGAGCGGTCACGGTTTCCGTCGTGTCGTTCGTCACGTCGAACGACCAGGCCGCGTCGAAGCGCTCGGGGTCCCAGAACCGCGTGCCGAGGCCGACGGTGACGTTCCCGGCGACCTCGACGCCGGGCGTGTCGCCGACGACGAGGCGGCCCTCGCCGTCGGTGTGGCCGTCGACGGTGACGCGCGCGCCGTTGCGCGTCGAGGCGACGACGACGTCCTCGTTCGCGACGGCGACGCCGTTGGCGTCCGTGACCGTGACGTTCAGCCGGTGTGCGTCCGGCACCGACGCGGTGACGTTCAGCCCCTCGTCGAGCGGGGCGCTCCGGTTCGCGACCGCGTAGACGTCTGGCACGCCGTCGAGCGGGTAGTCCGCGAAGCGCTGGACGACGCCGTAGTTCCACCGCGCGCCCGGTTCGACGCTGAACTCGCCCACGCCGTCGTCGAGGCTCGTCGTGGAGGTGTGATAGCCGCCGTCATCGTCGGCGCGCTCCTTGCGGGCGGCGAGGCCCTCGACGCTCGACTCGTCCGTGCGCTCGACGCTCACGTTCACCGGGACGTGCGGTTCGACGGCGAGCGTCACCGACGCGTTCTGCGTCCCGCTGACCGTCGCCTCGCTGTGATTGTACCACGGCGAGTCCACCCAGAGCTCCGTCTCGTTCGCGACCTCGACCGTGACGGTGCCGTCGGCGTCCGTCTCACCGAGTCGGACGGAGCTCCCGTCCGGGAGGTCCGCCACGACCGGGACGCCGCTCACGGCCGCGCCGCTCTCGTTGACGACGGTGGCGGTGACGCGGTTCGCGTCGGGGACGGTGACGGTCCCGAGGTCGGTCGTGCCGTCGACGGTGACGTTCCCGAGTACCGCGAGGTCCGGCACGCCGTCAGCGCTCGGGTCCTGCTCGATGCCGAGTTCGTACGTGCCGTTCGGCGCCGCGACCGAGAAGTTGCCCGACGCGTTCGCCTCGCCGAAGTGCCAGTCCTGCCCGTAGAGGATGACGCTCGAGAGGTTCGACACCGGCTCGCCGCTCTCGCGGACGAACTGCCCGCTGGCGGTGGGCTGGCGCTCGACGACGACGGTCGTCGCGTTCGCGCCGGCGTCGATGGACCCGGTGGTGTACGAGTCGAGCCCGGGTTCGTCGGGCGGCCAGACTTCGAGGGAGGCGCTCCCCGCGAACTCGACGCCGGCCTCGGTGGCGTTGCGGGCGACGGTGTACCCGTCCGCGTTCGTCTCCGCGACGAACTCGAACCCGCTCCCGTCGATTCGGACGGTCGCGTCCGCGAGCGGCGCGCCCTCGTCGTCGACGACGCGCACCTGCCGGTTCGTCACCGCCGGCAGCGTGACGTCGTACGTCCCATCGGTCGAGGCGTTCGCCGGCCCCGCGTAGATGTCCGTGACGCCGTCCTTCGGGTACGTGACGCCCACGCTCTCGTTGTACTGGACCACGAGCAGCGAGAACGTCCCGTCGGGGACTATGAGGTCGTACGTCCCGTCCGGGCCGGTCCAGTCGGTCGCCACGTACGACGAGCCGTTCCACGCCCCGACGGTCACGTTCGGTACCGCCTCGCCGGTCGGTCCGGTGACGGTGCCGTTGATGGTCCCGGCCGCCGAGGGCTCGACAACCGTTACCGTCGCGGCCGTCCCGCTGACGTAGCCGTCGGCCGCCCCGGCGTTCACGTCACCGCTGACCTCCACGGGGTACGTGTCCGCCCTCGGTGGCGCGACGGCGCCCGAGACGTAGAACTCCAGCTGAAGCGTGTCGTTCACCGTTCCCGACGCGTCGTCCCACGTCACGTTCACCACGTCCTGGGAATCGCGCACGTCGGCCGAGACGTCGCTCGTGTTTCTCGCGGCTCCCGTCGAGGAGACGTCCGCGTTCGCGATGGTCGCGTTCGAGAGGTCGAACCCGTTGGGGATGACGAGCACCGACGCGTTTTCCGTCCCGTCCGACGTGTTCACGCCCCGTATCGTCGCGGTAATCGTGGCCGCGTACTCCGCCGAGACGTTCACCTCGCCCGTCGACACGCCGCCGTCCACGAGCGTCGGTTCCCCACCAGTATTCGACGCTGCGGCGCCGGCGAACGTCGCGGCGCCGGCGACGGCGCTGACGAGCACGAGCGCGGCGAGCGCGAGTGCGCGCGCCCGACTCATGCCGACTCCCTCCGTTCTCCGCCCCAGCGCTCCGAGGACTGTGGCCCTCCACGCAATAGATGCATCTCTGACAGCACGTCTCACACCCATTCATTTAGTGATACCGGAGCTGACAGACTCTACCTCTGACTAGACGGCGGCCACACGCCGTGCCCGGAATGCCACCGACGGAGCGACGACGACGGGCCGGTCCACATGACAGCCATTTCGGGATAGTGATACCGTCGTCGAGGCAGACGGCCACCGGCGCGGAGAAAGTGAACGCCGTGGGGCGGGGATGCGGCCGGACGAACCGGCCGCCGCTGTCTCGCTGGCGGCGCCAGCGCTCTGCGACGGGCGCTTAGATGTCGCTGTACGGGCCGCCCTTCGCCTCGGTGAGGCGCTCGACCTGCTCGTCCGAGAGGTCGATGTCGGCGGCACCGAGGTTCTCGGCGAGCTGGTCGGGGGTGCGCGCGCCGACGATGGGCGCGGCGACGCCGTCGCGGTGCATGAGCCACGCGAGCGCGGTCTGCGCGGGCGTCGCGTCCACCTCCTCGGCGACCGCTTCGAGCTCGTCGAGCACGTCGAAGTTCTCCGCCGTGAGGTAGGCCTCCTCGAAGCCCCCGGAGGCCGCGGCCAGCGAGTCGCCGGTGAGCCCCTCCTCGCGCTCGTACTTGCCGGTGAGGAAGCCCTGTCCGAGCGGGCTCCACGGGCAGACGCCCATCCCGTAGTCGCGCGCCATCTCGAGGTAGCCGCCCTCGATTTCGCGGTCGACGAGGTTGTAGCGCGGCTGCGCGACCGTGAACGGCTCCCACCCCTCGCGCTCGGCGATCTCGTTCGCCTTCGCGACCTTCCACGCGTCCGGGCGGTGGCAGGACGCGCCGAGGTAGTGGACTTTGCCGTCCTCGACGAGGCCGTTCAGCGTCTTCATCATCTCGCGCGCCGGCGTCTCGTCGTCCCAGCGGTGGATGTAGAGGACGTCCACGTAGTCCGTGCCGAGGCGCTCGAGGAGGGCGTCGATGCGGTCCCGGACGGTCTTCCGGTTCGTTCCCCGGCTGTTGGGGTCGCCGTCGCGGATCTGCCAGTAGATCTTCGACGCGACCGTGTAGCGCTCTCGGTCGCGCTCGGCCAGCCAGTTCCCGATCCACTCCTCGCTCTTCCCGGCGCCGTAGACGTCCGCGGTGTCGATGTAGCGCCCGCCCGCCTCGGCGTAGGCGTCGAGGAGTTCGTACGCGCGCTCCTCGCCGATCTCGACGTCGCCGTCCTCGGTCTCCTTCCCGAAGCGCCACGTCCCGAACTGGAGCTCGCTCGTCTGCAGGCCGGCCTCGCCCAGCGAGACGAAGTCGAGGTCGATGTCGTCCGTCATCGTCCGATAGGTGTGCGATGGCACGGAAAAGCGTTCAGCAACCGGCAGGGCGCGGCGACCGTTCGGGCGGTCGTCCGCGCGTTCGCCCCGCGTCGGCGCGGCCCGCTCACTCGACGAACTGGACGGCGGCGCGCAGGTGGCCCTCCTCGACGGCGGCGACGAACTCCTCGGCGAGCGCGCCCACCTCGAGCGGATACCACCGCCCCCGGTAGGCGGCGAGCAGCGCCTGCTCCCCGTAGTCGCGCGCCCACTCCCCCGGCGGGTGTCGTTCGACCGCCTCGACGTAAACGTACTCGACGCCGTCGAGCGAGACGGTGAGCGGGTCGTCGGCGAGCACGGACGCGGGGAGGTCGGCGCGCGCGGCGAGCACCGCGCAGTGCCCGCGCGGGACGACGAGCCCCGTGCGAATCCCGAGGTGCGTGAGGAGGCCGGCGAGCACGACCGCGAGGTCCTCGCAGTCCCCGGCGTCCTCGACGAGCGTCTCCACGGGGTAGCGGACGTACTCGTCGCGCCCCGTCGAGCTGACGTCGCGCGCGTACGTGATGCCGGCCGCGAACGCCTGTGCGGCCGCGACGCGCGCCGCTCGCGTGTCGTAGCGCCTCGATAACTGCGCCGTGATACGGCCGAGGGTCGCGCTGTCGCGAGCGACGCCGACCGCGCGCGAGAACGACCGCTCGCGCTCGCGCGCCGCCGCGTACGCGTCTTCTCCTATTTCGACCGTCACTCGCGAGCGCGTCCCGTCGACGCCGACGTCGTAGCGGCGCGCGAACGTCCCGGCGGCGCGCCCGCTCGGCGCCGCCACGGAGCGCTGGCCGCCGTCGAGACAGCCGGCGAGGCCGCCCGCGCCCGCCGCCGCGAGCGCGCCGAGCAGCCCGCGTCGCGTCATCGGCCGGTCGCCATCCCCTCCGGTTCTCCCGCGACTCCCATCGGTCATCGGTCGTCCGTGTCGTCGGCGAGCACGCGAAAAGCTCCTGCTAGGAGGGGTATTGAGGGCTCAGTTCGGGACCCGATACCGAACACCCGGGACGGCTGTGAGAGAACCGGCGGGTCCGCGACCCGAAGCACTATGCTCTCGTCTCGCACAGCAATCGCCGTGAACAGAGTTCCCTCGCTCGGACTCGGAACGTGGCAGAACACCGACACGGAACGCTGTGCGGAGAGCGTCCGGACCGCGCTCGAAGCGGGCTACCGGCACGTCGACACCGCGCAGTACTACGGCAACGAGGCGGCCGTCGGTCGCGGCATCGACGCCGCCGACGTCGACCGGGAGGATGTCCTCGTCGCGACGAAACTCCACCCCGAGCAGTCCGGCCTCGCCCGCGAGCAGGTCGTCGAGGGTGTCGAGGACAGCCTCGACCGCCTCGGCCTCGACACCATCGACCTCTGCTACGTCCACTGGCCGGTCGGGAACTACGACGCCGCAGAGACGCTCGCGGCGTTCGACGAGCTCAGGGACCGCGGCCGCATCGCGCACGTCGGCGTCTCCAACTTCGACACCGCGCTCCTCGAGGAAGCGATGGACGTCCTCGACGCGCCGCTGGTCGCCCATCAGGCCGAGACGCACCCCCTCCTCGCGCAGGACGACCTCATCGAGCACGCGCAGGCGAACGACTACTACCACGTCGCGTACTCGCCGCTCGCGCGCGGCGAGGTCTTCGACTCGCCCGTCCTCACGGACATCGCGGAAGAGCGCGACGTCACCCCCGCGCAGGTCAGCCTCGCGTGGCTGCTCTCGAAGGAGAACGTCTGCGTCGTCCCGAAAGCCACCTCCGAACGGCACATCGTGGACAACCGCGCCGCGCTCGACCTCACGCTTACCGCCGACGAAATCGCGCGCATCGACCGGATCGAGCGCGAGGAGCGCCTCGTCGAGCGCGACGGCGCGCCCTGGCAGGACTGACCCCGGCGAGCGCCCTCCGTCCCCGTGTCCCCCTCCGCTCACCCGTCCGCCACCACCGGCCTCGCCGTCCGCGCGTGGGGCGTCACGCTCGGCCTCTGCGCGTGCTCGCTCCTCGGCGCCGCCGCCGTCGCCGCCACCGGCGCCCCCCTCCCCGCAGTCGTCGGTGGCGTCGGCGGCCTCTGCGTGCTCGCCGTCGCCGCCGCGCGCTCCGGCGGCCGCTTCGCGTTCGACGCCGGCCACGCGCGCCCGCTCCGCGCCGACGAACTCCGCGCGGTCCGCCGCGCCGCCCGCGACGTCGCCGAGCGCGCCGGCCGCCCCGTCCCCCGCCTCGTCGTGATGGAGATGGACGCCCCCGGCGCGGTCGTCGGCTACGACGACGGTCGGCCGGTCGTCGCCGTCGACCCGCTGCTCCCGCGCGTCGTCGGCGAGCCCGGCCTCCGCGCGCTCCTCGCGCACGAACTCGGCCACCTCGGGAACGACCTCTACACGGACGCCCTCCGCCAGTACGCGCCGCAGACGCTCGGCTTCTGCGCGCTCTGGCTCGGCGGCCTCGCCGGGCGCGGGCCCGCGCTCGCGACGCTCGGCACGCTCTGCTTCCTCGCGCTCTCCGTCTCGGAGGCGCGTCTCGCGCGCTGGCCGCGCTACGCCCTCGGCGGCGGCGTCGAACCCCTCGCGCTCGCCGCGAGCCGGTACGCGAACCGCTGCGAGGAGTACCGCGCGGACGCCGCCGCCGCGTCGCTCGTGGACGCCGCGACGCTCGCGGACGCCCTCTACCGGGTCGCCGCCGTCGCCACCGGCGAGAACCTCGAGGACGTCGCCGGCCCCATCCCGTGGAACGCCGACCGCTCGCTGCGCTTCGCGTGCTTCGCCACCCACCCGAGCGTCGAGTCGCGCGTCGAGCGCCTCGGCTGCGAGATACCGGCGTGGGCGCGGCCGTACGAGCCACACCGCGACGCGTGAGGCGGCGCTGGGCGACGCGGTGCCGCGCTCCCGCCGTCCCACGCTCGCCCGCCGCGAATGGCGCCACACGGAAATACTCGGGTTCCGTCGCCACCACCAGATGGGCCTCCGCGCACACCTCCGTCGTGTAACCGGCGACGGCGCCAGCGGCGGCGTCGACCCGCGCTTTCGCCGCGCGCGCCTCGCCGACGCGACGGTCTTCCTCGTCCTCGGTGCCGCCTTCGGCACGTGGGCGGTCCGCATCCCCGCGATCCAGCGCGCGCTCTCGCTCACCGAGGGCGCCGTCGGCCTCGCGCTCCTCGGCCTCGCCGCCGGAAGCATCGTCGGCCTCGTCGCGAGCGGTGTCCTCGTCGGCCGCGTCGGCGCGCGCCGCCTCATCCGCGTCGGCCTCGTCGTCTACTGCCTCGCGCTCCCCGCGCTCGCCCACGCGGGCGGCCTCACCGCGCTCGTCGGCGGCCTCGCCGTCTTCGGCGCCGGGAAGGGCCTGATGGACACCGCCGCGAACACGCAGGGCCTCCGCGTCGAGCGGGCCTACCCGAAGTCGATCATGGGGAGCTTTCACGCGCTCTTCAGCGGCGGCGGCCTCGTCGGCTCGGCGGTCGGCGCGCTCGCCATCAACGTCGGCCTCGGCGTCCGCACGCACTTCGCGCTCGTCGGCGTCGCGCTCCTCTGCGTCGGCCTCCTCACGAGCCGGTGGCTCCTCCCCGCGAGCGCGGAGACGAGCACCGGCCCGTCGGTCGCGCTCCCGTCCCGTCGCCTCCTCGGCTTCTGCCTCATCGGCTTCTGCGCGCTCTTCCTCGAGGGCGTCGCGAACGACTGGAGCGCCATCTACCTCGAGTCGGGCGCGGGCGCGAGCGCCACCGTCGCCGCGCTCGGCTTCGCCGTCTTCTCGCTCACGATGACGGTCGGGCGCTTCGTCTCCGACCGGGTCGTCGACGCGCTCGGCTCGCGGCGCTTCCTCCGCGCGACCGCCGTCGTCGCCGCCGCCGGCCTCGCGCTCACGCTCACCGCCGCCCCGCTCCCCACGCTCTGTGGCTTCGCCCTCCTCGGCGTCGGCCTCGCGGGCATGATGCCGGTCGCGGTGAGCATGGCGGGCCGCGCCGACCCCGATACGCCGACCGGGTCCGCCGTCGCCGCCGTCTCCACCACCGGCTACGGCGGGTTCGCGGTCGGCCCCGTCGCCATCGGGCTCGTCGCGGACGCCACCAGCCTCCGCGCCGCGTTCGTCCCCGCGCTCGCGTTCGCGGTCGCCGTCCTCGCCGTCTCGTTCGCGCTCCCCGCGCCGGGCGAGTGACTCCGGCCCGTCCGCGCCCCCTCGTCCCGCTCGACGGAAGGCAGTAGACCTATTGTTCGCGCCCTCGCCCTTCCGTGCGTGAACGACTCAACAGCCACCGCCCTCTCGCGCGCGCCATGAGCGTCCGGGTCGACTGGCGAGTGAGCCTCGCGCTCGTCGGCTCCGTCCTGAAGTGGCTGTGGGTCCCGCTCTCCATCCCGCTCTCTCTCGCGCTCTTCGACGGAACCTCGGTGTTGCCGTTCGTCGTGCCGATGGCCGTCTCCACCGCCGTCGGCGCCGCCCTCGAGCGTCTCACGGCCAACCGGGACCTGCAGGCGCGCGAGGCGTTCCTGATGGTGTCGCTGACGTGGCTCTCCGTCGCGCTCGTCGGCTCGCTCCCGTTCCTCGTCGCGGGCGACGGCCTGCTCGCGCGTCCCGTGAACGCGCTCTTCGAGTCGATGAGCGGCGTGACGACGACGGGCGCGACGGTCATCGCGGACTTCTCGGCGTACTCGCGCGCGCTCCTCCTCTGGCGCTCGACGCTCCAGTGGCTCGGCGGTCTCGGCATCCTCGTGCTCGCGACGGCCGTCCTCTCACAGCTCTCCGTCGGTGGCGCCCAGCTCATGGAGACGGAGACCCAGACGCAGGACGTCACGAAGCTCACGCCGCGCATCTCGCAGACCGCCGCCCTCCTCTGGAAGATCTACCTCGGGCTGACCGGCCTCGCAATCGCGGTCCTCTACGGTCTCCACGCCGTCGGCGTCGCGCCCGAAATGACCGCGTACGACGCCGTCGCGCACGCCTTCACCGCCGTCTCGACGAGCGGGTTCTCCCCGCGCGGCGACAGCATCGCGGCGTTCTCGCCCGCCGTCCAGTGGGCGCTCGTTCCGTTCATGATCGTCGGCGCGACGAGCTTCGTCCTGCTGTACGCGCTCCTCCAAGGCAACGTCGGGCGGCTGCGCGAGAGCGACGAACTCCACTTCTACCTCTCGATACTCGCGTTCTTCTCGCTCGCCGTCGTCGTCCTGCGCGTCCTCGACGCCGGCGCGAGCGCCGACCTCGCGACGACCGTTCGGCACGCCGTCTTCCAGGTGGTCTCCATCACGACGACGACGGGCTACGCGAGCACGGACTTCAACCTCTGGTCGCCGGGCGCGAAACATCTCCTCTTCGTCTGCATGTTCATCGGCGGGATGGCGGGGAGCACGACGTGCTCGATCAAGGTCGTCCGCTGGCTCGTCGTCCTGAAGTCGTTCCGCCGCGACCTCTTCGTCGCGACGACGCCGAGCGCGATCAAGCCCGTTCGCCTCAGCGGGAAGGTCGTCGACGAGGACACCGTTCGGGACACCTACGCCTACACGCTCATCGGCCTCCTCTTCTTCGCGGGTGCGACCGTCTTCGTCGTCCTCGACGCCGCTCGGACCGGTCTCGCGCTCACCGAGTTCGAGGCGATGGGCGCCGCCGCCTCCACGTTCTTCAACATCGGCCCCGCGTTCGGCATCGCCGGCCCGCTCGCCAACTACGCGGCGTTCCCGGACACGACGACGGCGGCGATGATCCTCCTCATGTGGGTGGGCCGTATCGAGATAATCCCCGTCCTCGTCCTCCTCACGCCCTCCTACTGGCGGACGTGACCGTCCCGACTCCGCCTTCGGCGTCCCGGACACGGTGAGGTCCCGCCCGGCGCCCCCGGTGGTCGGTCTGCCGAGGCGTCGCACAACGCACGGCTTACCCGTCGCCCGACCCTACCCGGGGCCGATGAAGGTCGTCGGAATCGTCGGGCCGAGCGACGCCGGGAAGACCACGCTCGTCGAGCGCCTCGTGCCCGCGCTCGCCGAACACGGGCCGGTCGGGACGGTGAAGTCCATCCACCACGACGTCGAACTCGACGAACCGGGCAAGGACACCCATCGCCACCGGACGGCGGGCGCCGCCCGCGTCGTCGGCGTCACGCCGTCGCTCACCGCGACCTTCCGGCCGGTCGGGAAGGCCGACGGCGGCGAGGCCGGCGCGCTCGAACGCGCGCTCGCCGAGTTCGACGACGCGGCGTTCGTCCTCGTCGAGGGGTTCGCGGACTCACCCCACCCGAAGATCGCGGTCGGCGACGTGGCGGAGGACGCGCTCGGCGGTCGCGTTCTCGCACGCGTCCCCGACGGCGAATCGGCCGACACCGCAGAACTCGTCGCGGCCGTCCGGGCGCTCGACGACGTGTGAGGCGCGTTCGCACACTCCCCGTTCGAGGCAACGCTCGCCACACGGCACCGAGACGGTGTGCTCAAGGCGCTCGACGCGCTTCCCACTCCTAATGCTTCCCGACCTCCTCGTCCGCCTCGTCGCCGACCCGTTCGCGGTGCTGAACGCGGTCGGTCTCGTCGCGTTCGCGCTCGTCGGCGCGACGAAGGCGATCCGCGAGGAGTTCGACCTCTTCGGCGTGACCGTCGTCGGCCTCGGGACGGCGTTCGCGGGCGGCGCGACCCGCGACATCCTCGTCGGTCGCGTCCCGCTCGCGCTCCAGTCCTTCGGCGAAATCTCGCTGGGCCTGCTCGGCGTCGCGCTCGCCATCGCGCTCAGCGTCACCTTCGACGACGCCGACGAGCATCCGGTGACGGTCGCCTCGGACGCCGCCGGCCTCGCGGCGTTCGCGACCGCCGGCGCCATCGTCGCCACCGACGTCGGCGTCTCGGGCTTCGGCGTCGTCGCCATCGCCGTCATCAACGCCTGCGGCGGCGGCGCGTTCGCGGACATCCTCCTCGACCGCTCGCCGTTCATCCTCGTCGAGGACTTCTACGCGAGCTGCACGGTCCTCGGCGGCCTCACCTACTGGCTCGTCGACGTCGGCGCGTTCGCCGGCGTCGTCGGGAGCGCACCGGGCACCGCCGCCGCGTGCTGTGCCGCCGTCACCATCGGCGCGCGATTCGTCGGCGTCTACTTCGGCTGGCACCTCCCGACCGCGCAGTCGCTCGCCGTCCACACGAGTCGCGGCGAGCGCTGACGCACCTCGACAGAACGAGACGGCGAGTAGCGGGCGAGAGCGCCGTTCTGCGGCGCTACGTTGCCGCCCGCCCGAGCACGGCCGCGAGTAGCGCGGCGAGCGCGCCGAGCACGCCGACGCCCGGACTCCCGCCGCTCGTCGCCCCCGGCGACGCCGCCGCGGTCGTCCCCGTGGGCGTCCCCGTCGCCGTGGTTTCAGTCGCCGTGACCGCTCCCGCCGTCGTAGTGGTCGGTTCGGTCGCCGTCGTGGTCGCCACCGTCGACGTGTCCGTCGCCGTCGTGGTCTCGGTCGTCGTGGAGTCCGCGCCCGACTCGCCGGTACTTCCGGGTCCGACGGCGTCGTCGGCTCCACCGGTCCCGCCGGCGTCGCCGCTCCCGCCGGCACTGCCGCTGTCGTCGGACCCGTCACCGCCGCCGCCGGTGTTCCCGACGGTGACGGTCGCGCCCTCGACGGCGCGGACGTCGTAGCTGTTGCCGTCCTCGTCGCCGAGCGCGGCGACGCGAAGCGAGAGCGTGCCCGTGCCGTTCGTCTCGGCGGCGCGGACGCGCACCGTCGCGACCGTGACGCGGCCGGACTGCTCGGTGTCGAGGCCGACCACGCGCACCGTCGCGTCACCGTCCTCGACCGTCCGCTCCCGCATCGCGGGGTCGCCCGGCACGGAGACGGCCTCGACGGCCGCGACGCCGTCCGCGCCCGCGACCGTGAGGTTGTACGCGCCGACGCCGCCCTCGGCGTCCGTCACCACGACGTCGAGCGTCGCCGTCGCACCCGGCTCGACCGCCGCGTCCGCCGGGTCGAGCGCGACCGCCGTCGTTCCCGCGCCGGCGACGGGCCCGGCGGCGCCGAGTACTGCGAGCGCGAGCAGCGCGACCATCGCGGAGGCGCGTCGCTCCCGCACGTCTCAGGCCTCCGAGGGTGCGCTCGCGAAGAGCGCCTGGACGTCACCGACGGTGACGCGGCCGTCGTCGTTGAAGTCGAAGGCGGGCGCGCTCGCGTGGACGGTCGCGTCGTCGCGCGACGCGAAGAGCGCCTGCGCGTCCACGACGTCCGCCGAGCCGTCGCCGTTCACGTCCTGATAGCGGCCGTCACCGTCCGGGTCGGCCATCGCGAGGCCGTTCCCCGTGAGGTCGCCGGGTGTGACCGTCACGCGCGCGTTCTCGATGCCGGTGACGTCGTACGCCGTCCCGTTCGCGTCGTAGGGGCCGGCGTCCGGCGTGACTTCGAGCGTGGTCGTGCCGCCGAGCGAGACGCCGCCGAGTTCGACGGACGCGAGCGTCGCGGGGCCGTCCCCGTCGACGGACGCGAGCGCGACTTCGACGTGCGCGCTCTCGTTCGCCGGGCCGATGTCGACCTCCGCGAGACCCGCGCTGCTCGCCGCCTCGACGTCGGTTATCTCCGCGACCGCGCCGTCGCCGACGGAGACCGTCAGCTCGTACGCGCCGACGCCGTCGGTGGCGTTCGTCGCGCGCACGTCCACGCTCGCGGTGTCACCGAGCGGCGCGTCGAGACCGCCGTCGCTCCCGTCCCCGTCGAGCGTGAGCGCGACCGTCTCGGCCGCCGCGCCACCGGACGCGGGCACGCCCGCCGCGTCGAGGTCGGCGTTCAACACCGCCTCCTCGTAGGCGACGAGCTCGACGGCGTCCGTCTCGTACTTGCCGTAGAGCTGGAGGCTGTCGCTGACTGCGGTGAGCTCCGCGAACGCCGCCCGGTCGAAGCGCGCGGTGACGACGCCAGCGCCGCTGTCGTAGGTGACGTCGTCGGCTTCGAGGACGCCGGTCGAGGCGTTCTGGACGAAGAAGCTCGACGCGTTCACCGCCTGCACGGAGTCGGGGACGGAGACGCTCGCGGTGACGGTGTCGCCGCTCGCGCTCAGCGACGCGGTCCCCGCGTCGAGGGAGACGCGGCGGATGCGGTTCGCGTCCTCGGGCGCTATCGGCGTCTGCGACTCGAGGTACTCGACGGTCGCCGTCCCGTAGAGTATCTGCGTGTTCTTCACCGTCGGCTGGTCGACGAGGCTGATGGAGTAGGGCTGGCCGTCCAGTTTCTCCCAGCCCGCCATGTAGGAGTTGACGGTGACGTCGTACGTCGCGTTCGGCTGGAGGGGCTCGCCGTTCACGTAGACGTCCGTGACCGGGATGCCGTCCGCGCGGACGTTCACGTCGTACTGGACGCCGCTGACTTGCAGTCCGGACTCGAAGCCGTACTGGCCGCTGAAGCCGGCCTGCGAGGCGAGCAGGTACTTGAGCTCGGTGCCGTTCAGCTCCTTCGTGACGAGCGTGTTCCCGAACGGCAGGGAGGTGTAGACGTCGTCGTAGGTGACGTCACCCGGCTCGATGACGAAGTTCCCCCGGATGCCGCCCGCGTTCGTGAGCGCGACGTCCGAGTGCTGGTTCGCGCGGAAGGAGTCCGCGATGAAGTTCCCCCACGCCGTCTCGTCCTCGTAGTTGGTCGAGGTGGAATCGAGCGGGACCTCCGTCACGCCCGCGACCGTCGAGAGGTACGTGCCGCGCGCGTTCGTGACGGTCTCGCTCGCGGTCTCGTTCATCGGCACCGACTCGTCCACGGTGACGAGGCGGCCGTCCTCGAACCGCGCGGTCGTCGCGTTCACCGAGACGTTCGCCTCGGCGATGGCTTCGGCGTTCCCACCGGCCTCCATGATGACCGTCCCGGAGGTGACCTGCGGCTCGTGGAGGACCTCGTCGTCGCCGGTGACGATGAGGTCGATGTTCTCGGTGTTCCGCGCGAGCTCCTCGGACTCCGCGACGCCGATGTGCGCGGTGGCGACGACGACGTCGACGTTCTTCTCCTCCTTGAGCATCGTCGCGGTGCGCTCGCCGGCGGTGGTGAAGTCCGTCACCGTGTAGCCGTTCTCGGCGAAGTCGACTGCGGTCTTCGTCTTGATGGCGTCGTCGACGAGGCCGACGATGCCGACGGTGACGTTCCCGCGCTCGACGACGGTGTAGTTCCGCGTCCCGGGGACGCTCCCGCCGTCCGCGCCCCGGACGTTCGCGAGCAGCCACGGGAACTCGGAGGCCCGCGAGTAGTTCCGCACCGGCTCGAAGCCGTAGTCGAGGTCGTGGTTCCCCACGACTTCGGCCGCCGGGTCGATCTGGTTCAGGAGCTGGACGGGCACCGTCCAGTTGCTCACGGGCGAGAGCGAGCTCGGGCTGACCTCGTCACCGCCGCCGACGACGAGCGTCGGGTTGTCGTGGGCGTCGCGGCGCTCCTCTATCGCGCCGACGAGTCGCCCCATCGTCGTCGGGTCGGAGACCGCCGTCTGGAGGTCGTTGTAGGAGACGACCGTGAGCGTCGTCCCGTTCGCGGGCGCATCGACCTCACCACTGTCGCTGCCGTTCGTGGGCGCATCGTCGTCGCTGCCGTTCGTGGGCGCATCGTCGTCGCTCCCGTTCGGCGCATCGTCGCTGCCGTTCGGCGCGTCGATGCTCGCCATCGCGCTCGGGCGGAGCTCGAACGCGCCGTCGTCGTCGTGGACGATGCCGGTCATGGAGGCGATGGTGGCGCCGGCCGCCGCGGGCGTGGCGTCCGCGCCGAGGGTGACGTCGTCGACGCCGACGGCCCCGCTCCCGTCGTCGACCGCCCACGCGCCGTGTTCGCCGGGCGTCTCGGTGGCGGTCAGGTCGGAGACGGTGACGCGCATGCCCTCGTAGGCCTCGCTCGAACTGGCGTTCGTGGAGACCGCGACCGGCTCCGGAAGCGCCGCGTGCCCCGTCACGCTCACCGACGCGCCGTCGGCGGTGAGGTCGAGTTCGGTGAGGCCCGCGTCCTCGCTGACGGGCGCGCTGACGGTGACGGTGTCCCGCACGACGACGTCGGCGGCGCCGTCGACGTAGATGCCGCTATACGCCTCGGTGCCGTTCTGTATGTAGAACCCGTCGTCCAGCACCGCCGTCACGGTCCCGGTCGTCGTGACGTTCTCGCCGGCGTAGGGCGACCCCGTCCCGTCGCCGGGCGTCTGTACCGCCTCGATGGAGACGCGCTGGTCGCTCGTCGCTCCCGCCGTCGCCGCCGAGAGCGGGACGGCTCCTCCGATCATCAACAGGACGAGGAGCACCGCTGTGACGCTCCCCTCCCCGGACGTGTTGGTTGACACGAGTGTCCAATAAAGTAGAATAAAAGAGCATAAGTTTTACTCAGATGAGAAATTAGTAGACATACTTGGTGCAAGGTTCGGGTACGGAGGGGTATTGTCTGCTGGATAGGTGTCGCACGAACAACAGCGGACACGGTGGTGTGGTGTGGCACGCGACCGCCCGCGGTCGCCACGGCGGGCCTACGCGTCGTCGAGGAGGCGGCCGAAGACCTTCCGCTGGACGGCCCGGAGGTGCTGTGAGAACGTCGGCGGCGAGACGCCGAGCGCCTCCGCGACCGCCGACCCGCTCGTCTCGCGCGGCCACTCGAAGTACCCCATGAAGTACGCCGACTCGACGGCGGTGCGCTGGCGCTCCGTGAGCGCCTCCGACCAGACCGCGTGCAGGCGCTCCAGCGAGTCGTCGTGCGCGGGCACGCGACGCTGTGCGACGGGCTCCGCGTCGCCGTCGACCGCCCGAATCGTCTCGACGACGCGGCGCACCGCCGTCTCCTCCGGGAGGTGGACAGTCATGTCGAGGTCGCGCCCGTCGACGACCACCGACGCTATCGCGCC
This sequence comes from Halarchaeum sp. CBA1220, assembly GCF_003721175.2. GTDB lineage: Archaea > Halobacteriota > Halobacteria > Halobacteriales > Halobacteriaceae > Halarchaeum > Halarchaeum grantii. The sequence goes on along the minus strand of NZ_CP054708.1, from coordinate 546,437 downwards.
GCCGAGCGACGCCACCTCCGACATCACCGGCACGTCGCTCACGCGGAGTTCGAAGCGAACGCCGTCCGGTTGCTCGCTCACCACCGAGACCTCGTCCCACTCGTCGACGGTCGCCGTCATCGCGTCGACGGCGTCCACCGAGCGCTCGTCGGCGACGCCGTAGATGCGGAACGCGTCGTCGCCCACCGGGATGGCGCGGTCGAGCGTTATCGTCCCGTCCGGGTTCTCCGCGTCGTCGAGCGAGCGCACCGCGTCGTGCAGGCGGAACTCGAGTTCCACGACCGTCTCGCTCACGAGCGCGCGCTTGCGCTCCGCAGCCGCAATCGCGTGGCCGACGACGCGGCCGAGGCGGGCGACGATTTCACGCTCCGCCGCCCCGAACGCGTCGTCGCGGTCCGCGTAGACCACGAGGACGCCGTACGTCGTCTCGCCGTTGACGACCGGAATCGCGGCCGCCTCCGGGTCCGATACGACGACCTCCGCCTCCGCGAGCGCGTGCTCGCGGGTCGTCCGTATCTCGCCCGCGTCGAGCGCGCGCCCGCTCAGGGAGTCGGCTCCGTCCGACGCCCCTGAGAGCGCGACGGCGTCGGGCGTCGCGTCCCCGCCCGCGTCCGCACGCACCGACACCGACTCCGAGCGCGGCTCCGGCACGCCCAGCCACGCGCACTCGTAACACTCCGCGGCGGCGAGGCGCTCGCAGGCCGCGCGCTCGACCTCCCGACGGGTCGCGCGCTCGATGACGGCCGCCGTCACCTCGTGCGCCGCGTCGTGGAACCGGTTCACGTCGCCGTCGCGCCGTCGACCACGCCGCGACTCGCCGTCCGACGCCCCCGCCGGCTCGTCGCCGTCGTCGGGGACCTCGGCGACGACGACGCCCGCACCGTCCGCCGCCACCGGCGCGACGCGCAGCGTTCGCACGACTTGCGTCCCCTCCGCGTCCCGCACCGTCGCGTCGAGGGCGTCCGTGGCGTCCCGTCCCGCGACGCGTGCGTCGGCCGTCGCGTCGAGGCGGTCGCGAACGCGCGCGGCGTCGCGCTCGCCGAGCAGCGTCGCGAGCGACGACCCGGCGAGGTCGCCCGCCTCGTAGCCCAGTCGCTCGCGGGCGACGTCGTTCACCGCGAGCACCGCCCCCGACGCGTCGACGTGGTAGACGCCGTCGTCGAGCAGCGCCGAGAGCGCACGCGCGCGGCCGTCCAGCACGTCGCGGTCCGCCAGCGCCCGAAACCGCGCGCCGGCGCCGTCTCCGTCTTCGGTCATCGAGTAGTGGATTCGGGTGGCCGCGAATAAATCCCCCGTCGGCGTCACCGCACCCCGCGTGCCGTACGCGGCGCGCGAACAACGGCGGACACGGCGGTGTCGGTCGGCGAAACGACCGCCACGCCTATTCGCGCCGCCGCCGTCGGTGTGCGCATGCACGCGTCGCCGTCGCGTTCCGCGGGTGTCGCGCAGTGAGTCTCGCCATCACGCACTTCGCGTTCGGCGCGCTCTGTGCGACCCTCCTCCTCGCCTACCTCCCCGTGCGGACGCGCTACGGCTTCTCGCTCGCCGTCGGGAGCGGCGTCTGGGCGATGCTTCCCGACTTCTGGCACGTCGCCCCCACGGCCGGCGCGCTCTTTCGGACCGTCGGCCACTCCGCCGTCGGGAACGTCTTCTGGCTCCACCCGCTCCTCGACGCCGCCGACCCGAAGGACACCCACTTCCTCGGCGCCGTCATGGTCGGCGTCTACTTCCTCGTCAGCCTCGTGCACGCCGAGCGCCGCCGCGACGCGCCGGCCTTCTCGGTCGAGTGGGAGCGCCTGCCGCGCGCGCTCAGGCGTCGCCGCTGACGACGGCCGCGACGGACGGTGACGGACACGGTAGTCTCTTGGATCGCGAACATTATTCCGCCGATACGTCACACGATTTAGGCTGGCCTAAAATTCGATAGATTTACGTTCTTTAGGCTGGCCTAAAACAACGCATGCTCCGACGGCGACCCCGACTCGGACGGACCGCCCCGCCCGGACGAACGCGCCCCCGGCAGCCCGAGGTGTCCACATGAGCTATCGCGACGCGAGCAACGACGCGCTGCTCGCCCAACAGGCCGAGCGCGAGTCGAGCGCCCGCACCTACCCGCGCCACCTCCCGCTCGCCATCGCCGAAGCCAGCGGCGTCACCGTCACCGACATGGACGGGAACGAGTACTACGACTGCCTCGCCGGCGCGGGCACCCTCGCCCTCGGCCACAACCACCCCGCGCCCACCGAGGCCATGACGCGCGTCCTCGACGACGAGCGCGCCATCCACACCCTCGACATCACCGCGCCCGCGAAGGAGCGCTTCGTCGACACGCTCCTGTCGAGTCTCCCCGACGAGTTCGCCGAGAACGCCAAAGTCCAGTTCTGTAGCCCCGCCGGCACCGACGCCGTCGAGGCCGCGCTCAAACTGGTCAAGGCCGCCACCGGGAACCAGTCGATACTCGGCTTCCAGGGCGCCTACCACGGCATGACCGCCGGCGCGCTCTCCCTCCTCGGCGACGCCGAGACGAAGGACGTCCCCGGCGTCCTCGCCGACGTCCACCACCTCCCCTTCCCCGACGACTACCGCCCGCCGTTCGGCGTCGGCGGCGACGACGGCCACCGCCTCGCCAGCACCTACGTCGAGAACCTCCTCGCCGACCCCAAGAGCGGCATCACCGACCCCGCCGGCGTGATACTCGAACCCGTGCAGGGCGAGGGCGGCGCGAACCCCGCACCCGACGCGTGGCTCCGCGAGATACGGCGCATCACCCGCGAGCACGACGTCCCTCTCGTCCTCGACGAAGTCCAGACCGGGCTCGGGCGCACCGGCGAGACGTACGCCTTCGAGCACGCCGGCATCGTCCCCGACGTCCTCGTGCTCTCGAAGGCCGTCGGCGGCGGCCTCCCGCTCTCCGTCGTCGTCTACGACGACGCCCTCGACGAGTGGGGTCCCGGCGCGCACGCCGGCACCTTCCGGGGCAACCAGCTCGCGATGGCCGCCGGCGACGCCACCATCGACTACGTCCTCGAGAACGACCTCGACGCGCACGCCGCCGAGATGGGTGCGCGCCTCCGCGACCACCTCGAGAGCGTCGCCCACCTCGACGCCGTCGGCGACGTCCGCGGACGCGGCCTCATGCTCGGCGTCGAGTTCGTCGACCCCGACGCCCCGTGGCCGGGCGCCGGTCCGCACGCCCCCGACGGCGACCTCGCCGCCGCCGTTCAGGCGGCGTGCTTCGAGCGCGGCCTCATCGTCGAACTCGGCGGCCGCGAGAGCGCCACCGCGCGCTTCCTCCCGCCGCTCGTCGTCACGCGCGAACAAATCGACGACATCGCGGCCATCTTCGTCGACGCCGTCCGCGACGCCGTCGCCGACGACGACTCGCTCACGCTCGAGGTGTCGCCGTGAGCGCCGACGGCCTCTTCCTCGACGCCGACCTCGGCGAGAAGGCCTACCGGAGCGCGATGGCGCACGCCGTCGACGCCGTCCTCGACGCCCGCGACGACGCCCCCTACTCGGGCGCCACCCCGGACGCCCTCGCCGCCGACCTCGACGCGCCCGTCCTCCCCGAGGACGGCGTCGGCCTCTCGAACGCCATCGAGGACGTCGCGGGCGACGTGCTCGCGCACTCCGTCGACACCTCCCATCCCCGGACGGCCGCGCACCTCCAGTGCCCACCCATGATACCCGGACTCGCCGCCGAGGCGATGCTGTCCGCGACCAACCAGTCGCTCGACTCCTTCGATCAGGCGCCCGCCGCCACCGTCCTCGAAGGGCGCGTCGTCGACGCGCTCGCCGACCTCTTCGACCTCCCCTCGGACGCGGACGGTGTCTTCACGAGCGGCGCCACGCAGTCGAACTTCCAGGCGCTCCTCCTCGCGCGCGACCGCTCCCTCGCCGAGCACGTCGAGCACGACGTCCAGCGCGACGGCCTCCCCGCCGCGGCGCGCGACCTGCGCGTCGTCGTCTCCGAGGACGCGCACTTCACCACCGAGCAGGCCGCCCACTTCCTCGGCCTCGGCGAGGACGCCGTCGTCGCCGTCGAGACGGACGCCGACCACCGGATGGACGCCGACGCGCTCGCCGCGACGCTCGAGCGCCTCGACCGTGAGGGACGCGAGGTGTTCGCCGTCGTCGGCACAGCCGGCACGACGGACTTCGGCGCCATCGACCCGCTCGACGCGCTCGCCGACGCCGCCGCCGAACACGACGCGTGGTTCCACGTGGACGCGGCCTACGGCGGCGTGCTCGCGCTCACGGACGAATCCGACCGCCTCGCCGGCGTCGAGCGCGCGGACTCGCTCGCCGTCGACTTCCACAAGCTCTTCTTCCAGCCCATCAGCTGCGGCGCGTTCCTCGTCCGCGACGGCGCGGCGTTCCGCCGGATGGCGCGCACCGCCGCCTACCTCAACCCCGAGGCGCACGCGGAGCGCGGCGTCCCGAACCTCGTCGGCAAGTCCACGCAGACGACGCGGCGCTTCGACGCGCTCAAACCCTACCTCGCCTTCCGCGCCGTCGGCCGCGAACGCCTCGGCGCGCTCGTCGACGCGACACTCTCGCTCGCCGACCGGACGGCCGCGCTCCTCGCCGACGCCGACGACTTCGAGCTCCTCGCCGACCCCTCGCTCACCACCGTCCTCTTCCGGTATCGGCCGCGCGAGCGCATGCCCGACGCGGCCGTGAGCGACCTGAACGCCGCCGTCCGCGAGGCGCTGCTCGCGGACGGCACGGCGCTCGTCGCGCGCACCGACGTCGCCGGCGTCACCAGCCTGAAGCTCACCCTCCTGAACCCGACGGCGACGCTCGACGACGTCGCCGAGACGCTCGACGCGATTCGGGCCGTCGCCGCCGACGTCGAGGCGGCCGGGGAGGTGTCCCCGTGAGCACCCCGAACGCCGACGCCCCCGACCGGGGCGACGCGGCCCCCACGGAGAGGGCCGTGGACCCGACGCGCCGCGCCGAGGACGCCACCGTCCACGCCTTCCTCAACTGCTACCTCCGCGAGCGCGGCGACTACGACGTCACCGAGTCGCCCGTCGCGGGCGTGTCGCCGGGCGCCGACGGCCTCCTCCGCGCGACGCTCCCCGCACAGGACATCGCCCTCCTCGCGCCCCTCGACTACCGCTCGCCGACCGAACGCCACCGCTTCGAGACGCCGGTCCGGTATCGGCTCCCCGGCGGCGGCGTCCACGACGCGGACGCCGCGACGCTCGCGACGCTCGTCCTCACCGACCTCGCGCGCGACGCCGACACGGACGTCCCGACCGCGCTCCTCCGGCGCGTCCTCACCAGCCAGCAGAACACCGAGGCGTTCGTCGCCGCGCGCGCGGGCGACGCGGAGCGCCTCTACGCGGACGACCTTTCCTTCCGCGACGCCGAGCAGGCGCTCGTCTTCGGCCACCACCGCCACCCCACCCCGAAGAGTCGGCAGGGCATCGCCGCCCACGAGCGCGAGACGTACGCCCCCGAACTCCGTGGGTCGTTCGCGCTCCACTACTTCCGCGCCGACCCGTCGCTCGTCACGCAGGAGAGCGCGCTCGAGCGCTCGGCCGCCGACTGGGTGGCCGACGCCCTCCGATGTGACGACGCCGTCCCCGACGCCTTCGTCACCGAGCACGTCGAGAGCGACGACGTCCTCCTCCCCGTGCACCCGTGGCAGGCCGACTACCTCCGCTCGCGCGACTACGTTCGGGACGCCCTCGGCGACGGCCTCCGGTATCTCGGCGCCGTCGGACGCGAGTTCCACCCGACGACGTCCGTCCGCACGCTCTACAGCGAGGGCGCGCCCTTCATGGTGAAGTCATCGCTGCACGTCCAGATCACGAACTCCGTGCGGGCGAACAAGCGCCCCGAGCTCGCGCGCGGCGTCGCCGTCGCCGACCTCCTCGAGACCGCGTTCGGCGACGAGCTCGCGGACGCCTTCCCGCGCTTCGACGTCGTGCGCGACCCCGCGTACCTCGCGCTCGACGTCGGCCCCGACGCCGAATCCGGCCTCGAAACCGTCCTCCGCGCCAACCCCTTCCGTGGGAGCGCGGCGGCGAACGCGACGCCCGTCGCGTCGCTCTGCCAGGACGCCATCCGGGGGCGCTCCCGACTCGGCCGTCTCGTCGCGTCCATCGCCGAACGCGACGGCCGCAGCACCGGGGACGTGAGCGCTGACTGGTTCCGCCGCTACCTCGAAGTCGGCATCCGGCCCGTCCTCTGGCTCTACCTCGTGCAGGGCGTCGGTGTCGAGGCCCACCAGCAGAACTCCGTCGTGACGCTCGACGACGACGGCTACCCCGAGCGGTTCCACTACCGCGACAATCAGGGGTTCTACTTCCCCGAATCGCAGTACGAGGACGTCGCGGCGTACCTCCCCGGCGTCGGCGAGCGCGCACAGACCGTCTGCGCGGACGCGCTCGCCGACGAGCGCCTGCGCTACTACGTCGTCCTGAACAACGCACTCGACGTCGTGAACGCGCTCGGGTACGCCGGCGTCGCCGACGAAACCCGCCTGCTGGGCGTGCTCCGCGACGAACTCGAACGCGCACGCGAGCGCTACGACCGGCCGTCCTCCTCGCTCCTCCGGCCCCTGCTCGAGGACGCGACCGTCCCGTGTAAGGCCAACCTCCTCACGCGCTTTCGCGGCCTCGACGAACTCGAGAACGACCTCGAGAACCAGTCCGTCTACGCCGACGTGACCAACCCCCTCGTCACCGAACTCGACCGATGACCGACCCGACACTCACCGTCAACGACGACTACGACTACCGCACCTACGACCGCGACATCGACCGCCAGCTAGCGTTCCGGCCGGCGAGTGAGTCCCGCGATTTGGGGCGTCTGCATCGCTGGCTCGGGAGCGAGCACGTCCAGCCCTACTGGGAGCTCGACCTGCCGCTGCCCGCGTTCCGCGAGCGCCTCCGCGAGAAGCTCGCCGACGACCACCTCACGCCCTACATCGGCTGTCTCGACCACGTCCCGATGAGCTACTGGGAGTGCTACTGGGCGGCCGAGGACGACGTCGCCGTGCACTACGACGCCGACCCCGCCGACCGCGGCGTCCACCTCCTCATCGGCCCCACCGAATACCTCGGGCAGGGCTACGCCGTCCCGCTGTTGCGCGCCGTCACCGCGATGCAGTTCCGCCACCCCGAGACCGACCGCGTCGTCGCGGAACCCGACGCCCGGAACGACGCCGCGCGTCGCGTCTTCGAGCACTGCGGCTTCCGCGACGAGGGCGAGTTCCGCTTCGAGGAAGCCGAGAAGGACGCCCGCCTCCTCGTCTGCGAGCGCGAGCGCTTCGAGCGCGACGTCGCGCCCACGCCGACGTCGGGAGGTGGCGAGCGATGACCGACGGCGAGGACGCGCCGGTTCGCGACGTCGTCGGAGTCGGGCTCGGGCCGTTCAACCTCGGGCTCGCCGCGCTCCTCGACGGCGTCGCCGAGGACGTCGACGCGGTCTTCCTCGAACGCGAGGCCGAGTTCAACTGGCACGAGGGGATGCTCCTCGACGGGACGACGCTCGAAGTGCCGTTCCTCGCGGACCTCGTGACGCTCGCCGACCCGACGAGCGAGCACAGCTACCTCAACTACCTCCGCGAGACGGGGCGCATCTACGAGTTCTACTTCTACGAGACGTTCCAGATACCGCGCCGCGAGTACAACGACTACCTCCGGTGGGTCGTCGAGCGCCTCGACGCGCCCGCGTTCCGCCGCGAAGTCGTCGACGTCCGCTGGGCGGACGCCGACGCGAGCGCCGCCGATGCCGGCGCTGGTGCCGACGCGCCCGGCCACTACGTCGTCACTGCACGCGACCCCGAGACGGGCGAACGCTACACCTACCGGGGCCGGCATCTCGCGCTCGGCATCGGCTCGCGCCCGCACGTCCCCGAGCACCTCCGAGGCCACCCCGACTCGGACGTCTTCCACACGGCGGCCTATCGGCACACTCGCGAGCGCGTCCTCGACGCCGACTCCGTGACCGTCGTCGGCTCCGGGCAGAGCGCCGCCGAGGTCGTCGCGGACCTCCTCGAACGCCAACCCGAGCACGACTACCGCCTCGACTGGCTCACCCGCTCGGAGGGCTTCTTCCCCATGGAGTACTCGAAGCTCGGCCTCCAGCACTTCACCCCGGAGTACGCCCAGTACGTCTACGACCTGCCCCAGTCGACGACGGACGACCTCGTCGCGAACCAGGACCTCCTCTACAAGGGCGTCGACCCGGAGACGAGCGCGGCCATCTACGACCTCCTCTACCGGCGCTCCATCGGCGGCGCCGACCCCGACGTCGGCCTCTTCGCGATGACCGACGTCCGCGACATCGCCGCCGTTGATGGCGGCTACGCGCTCGACTGCCACCAGTGGCAGGCCGAGGAGTCCTTCGTCCACGAGAGCGAAGTCGTCGTCCTCGGCACGGGCTACGAGCGGCCCGTCCCCGGCTTCCTCGACCCGCTTGAGGACGACATCGCGTGGGACGACCGCGGGCGCTTCGAGGTGACCGCCGACCACCGCCTCGACGTCGACCTGCCGGGCGACGTCTTCCTCCAGAACGCCGACCTCCACACGCACGGCGTCGGCGCGCCCGACCTCGGCCTCGGCGCCCACCGGAACGCGACGTTCGTGAATCGCCTGCTCGGCCGCGACGCCTACCCGGACGACGTCGACACCGTCTTTCAGGACTTCTCCGTCGACGCCTTCGTCGAGCGCGCGCCCGGCGCCTCCCGCGACGGGAGCGAGACGACCGCGACCACCACCGACCCCGACCGATGAACCCAGACGACGACCTCCGCGAGCGCGCACTGACCCCGGACGTCCGCCGAACCGTCGAGCGCCGCCTCCTCACGAAGATGCTCGAAGAGTTCAGCTACGAGGGGATACTCGACCCCGAGCGCGAGGACGGCGACGCCGCGACCGACGGCGAGCACGCCCCCTACCGCGTCTCGCTCGACGCCGCCGACTACCGCTTCGACGCCGCCGAACGCCTCCTCGACAGCTACTCTGTCGACGGCGAGAGCGTCGAGCGCCGCGACCCCGACGGCGCGTTCGAGGCGACGACGGACCCGATTCGCCTCCTGCGCGACCTCGAAGCGAGCGTGGATATCGACGCGCTCACCGCCGGCAACCTCGTGCGCGAGTACGAGCGCACCCTGCTCGCGGACGCCCACATCGAGGCGAAACGCCGCGAACGCGACGACCACGACCCGACCGCGCTCGACTACGCCGAACTCGAAGGCGAGATGACCGGTCACCCGTGGATCACCTACAACAAGGGCCGCCTCGGCTGGGGCTACGACGACTATCGAGAGTACGCGCCCGAACGCGGCGAGCGCGTCACCCTCTCGTGGGTCGCCGTCCGCCGCGACGACGCCACCTTCGTCGCCACCGACGGCGTCACCCACGACGGCCTCGTGCAGTCCGAACTCGGCGAGCACTACGGCGTGTTCCGCGAGCGCCTCCGCGAGCGCGGCCTCGACCCGGACGCCTACTACCTCCTCCCCGTCCACGACTGGCAGTGGGAGCACAGCATCGTCCCGCTGTTCGGCGGCGACATCGCCCGCGACGACATCGTCCCGCTCGGCGAGGGCCCCGACGACTACCTCCCCCAGCAGTCCGTGCGGACGTTCGTCAACGTCGACGACGAGGAGAAACACCACGTGAAGGTGCCGATGCGCATCCTCAACACGCTCGTCTGGCGCGGCCTCCCCGGCGAACGCACCGAGATCGCGCCGACCGTCACCGAGTACGTGCAGGGCATCTACGAGCGCGACGACTTCCTCCAGTCGGAGGGCCTGATACTGCCCGGCGAAATCGCGGGAGTCAACTACGACCACGACGACTTCACCGCCATCGAGGGCTCGCCCTACCAGTATCACGAACTCCTCGGCGCCGTGTGGCGCGAATCCATCTACACCTTCCTCGACGACGGCGAGGACGCCGTCACGCTCTCCGCGCTCATGCACGTCGACGGCACGGGGACGCCGTACCTCTCCCGCCTCGTCGAGCAGTCCGGCCTCACCCTCGACGAGTGGCTCACCGAGTTCTTCGACACCGTCCTCCCGCCCCTCCTCCACTTCCTCTACCGCTACGGGACCGTGTTCTCCCCGCACGGCCAGAACACCATCCTCGTCGTCGAGGACGGCGTGCCGACGCGCCTCGCCATCAAGGACTTCGCGGACGACGTGAACGTCAGCGACCGGCCGCTCCCCGAACTCGAACGCCTCCCCGACGAGGTGGACGCCGTCCTCCGCAAGGAGGACCCCGAAGGCCTCTGCCAGTTCATCTTCTCCGGGCTCTTCGTCTGCGTCCTCCGCTACGTCGCCGACGTCCTCGAACGCCACGAGGACTACGACGAAACGGCGTTCTGGACGCACGCGCGCGAGGCGGTGCTCGACTACCAGCGCGACTTCCCCGAGCTCGAGGACCGCTTCGACCGCTTCGACCTCCTCCGGCCGGAGTTCACGAAGCTCGCGCTCAACCGAAATCGCCTCCTCGACTACGGCTACGACGACGCCCCCGGCCGGCCGCACGCGAGCGAGCACGGCACCGTCACGAACCCGCTCCACGCCGTCGCCGACCGCACCGACGACTGAGTCGGAGCTGGGTCGCCGACGACCCGGCGTCCGAGATGTCGTCCACTTCCGAGCGGATGACGGCCGTCGACGCCCCACCCACCTGGTTACTCGTCGAATCGCGACCACTTATGCCGCTCTCGCGCCAACGACACGCCGTTCGAGAGTGCCCCCCACCACTCATTCCGCCGGCCGCGACGCGCGGGCGCTCGACGTCACCGTCCACGTCTGCGCGGAGGAGACGCTCACCGCGTGGGCGCGCCGTGACGCGAGCGCGCGTGCCCTCGTCCTCACGCCCGAGCGCCTCCACCGGCGCAACCTCAAGTACGCCCTCGCCGCCGCCGACCGCCCGCGAAGCAGCCTCCGCCTCACCGACCCCCGGAGCGTCGCGAACGCGGTGGCCGGCGACGACGGCGAGCGCGCCCGCCTCGACCGCGCCGACCGACTCCGCCTCGTCGCCGACGTGCTCGCCGACGACCCCGACGGCGTCGACGCCCTCCGGCGCGCCCTCGGGACGGACCTCGGCGCGCGCGCCGAGACAGTCGAGGCCGTCCGCGAGGAACTCGACGTCGTCGCCGGCGGCCGCGACGACGCCACCGACGCCCTCCTCGACGTCGCCGACACCCTCCCCGCGTACGCGCGGGACGAGACGACCGCCCTCCTTCGCGGCGTTCGCGCCGTCGGGCGCGCGCTCGCCGACCGGACGGACGCCGACGTCTCGCCCGCCGCCGCGCTCCGCGAGGGCCGCGCGGTGCTCGCCGCGAGCGACGGCGACGCCTGGACGGCCGCCTACCCCGACGTCGAGCGCGTCGCCGTCGCCGGCGTCAGCACGCTCGGCACCGCGCTCCTCGACTTCCTCGGCGCGCTCGCGACCCACACCGACGTCGACGTCCACCTCTTCGTGCGCGCACGGACCGGCCCCCGCATCGCCGACCGGCTCCCCGCGCGACTCGGGGCCGGCCGCGACGCGCAGGTCGACGTGGACGTGGTCGACCGCACGCCCGCGCGACTCGCCGCCGACGTGCCGGCCGTCGAACTCGTCGCGACCACGCGTCGCCGCGAGGCGCGCGCCGCGCTCGCCAGCGTCGACGCCCTCCTCGAGCGCGGCGTCCCCGCGAGCGACGTCGCAGTCGTCGCGCGCGACGTCGACCGCTACGAGCGCCCGCTCGCGTCGGCCGCCACCGAATACGGCCGCCATCTCTCCGTCTGGACGCAGCTCGCGCTCCGCGACACCCTCCCGTACCGACTGCTCGTCGCCTGCCTCGACGTGCTCGTGGCGCACGCCGTCGGCGCGCGCGAGGCCGAGGACCCCGGCCGACCGGGTCGCGTCGGGGCCGACACGCTGTTCGCGCCGCTCGACTACGAGTGGGTGCCGCCGGACGCCCGCTCGCGAGCCGTCTGGCCGCTCGCCCACCCCGACGTCTCCGCCGTCCGCCACCGCGTCGACGACGGCCGCGCCCGCACCCTCGCCGACTGGACCGCGCGACTCGCCGACGTCTCGGGGCCGACCGCCGCCGGCGTTCGCCGACTCCTCCGGTGGGCGCGCGACCGGTCCGCGACCCCCGGCCCCCGAGCCGTCGAGGACACACTGGAACCGCTCCTCGACGCCTTCGACGACGTCGTGCTCCCCGCACGACTCGACGCCGACACGCCCGACCTCGCCGACACCTCGCGGACGGCGCGCGCGCTCGTGCGCTCCCGAGCGCTCCTCGGCGAGGCGCGCCGGAAGTACGCCGACTGGCTCGACCGCGGGCACGTCTCCCGGGGCTGGACGGCCGTCCGGGACGTCCTCGACGCCGTCGCCACCACCCGCCCGGGCCGGCGCGAGCACGACAACGCCGAGCGCGTCGACGTCCTCGACGCGAACGACACGTGGCTCCGCGACTACCGCTACGTCGTCGCCGTCGGCCTCGTCGACGGCGAGTGGCCCGACCGCCCCGACGGCGCGCTCCCCGCGGCCCTTCGGGACGCCGTCGTCGCCGGTGACGGGCCCGCGAGCCGGCTCGGCGTACGCGGCGCGTGGACCGAGGAGCGCGACGCCGACCACTTCGTCGACGCCGCGCGCGCCGCCACCGACGGCCTCGTGCTCACGCGCTTCACCGAGGACAGCGCGGGCACCACCTATCACCGCTCGCCACTCCTCGAGGACTGGGGCGTCGCCCCGCCGGTCGTCCGCGAGGGCGGCGTCGCCGACCTCCTCGCGGCCGACCGGCGACTCGCCGCCCCGCTTCGGCGCGTGATCGGCCCCGACGGCGCGACGGGGGTCTCGGAGTGAGCGACGCCACTCGCGGGGGCGAGCGCGACGTCCCGCGACTGCGGGGCGCCCAGCGCGACATCCGGGACGCCTTCCTCGCGCACGACTCGGGGCTCTTCGTCCTCGACTGCAACCCCGGCGCCGGCAAATCAACCGTCGCCGAGCGACTCGCCGCCGACACGCTCGCCCGCGCACACGACCGCGGCGAGCGGGCCCCCGAGCGCGGCCTCTGCGTCACCTCCTTCGCCCGCGACGACGCCGCCGCCATCCGCCCCGGCATCGAGGACGCCTTGTGCGCGCTCGCCGACGACTGCGACGCGGACTCGGACCACGCCACCGCCCTCGGTGACGCGGACGCCCGAACCCTCGCGCGACGCGTCCGCGCGAGCGACACCATCGGCACCATCGACGGCGTCCTCAGGACCGTCTTCGCGGACGTCGCGACCGAAGTCGGCTTCGACGCGGCACCGGACGTCGGGAACGAGGCGCGCCTCGCCGCCCTCCGCGAGGACTGTCTCGCGGCCCTTCGCGACGACCCCGCGCACGCCGCGACGATACGCCGACTCGACGCCGCCTACCCCGGCGGCGAACACACCCTGGACCTCGACGCCCTCCTCGTCGACGCCCACCGCGCCGCCCGCGAACGCCGCCTCACCGTCGACGCCTTCGAGGACCGCCTCCGCGACGCCGTCGACAGCGCCTACCCCGACGGCCCGCCCGACGACTTCGCGGCCGTCGCTCGCGATATCGCCGCGTTCGTCGACCCCGAGACCGCCGAGCGGACCGCCGCCGACTTCGACGCCGCCGACCGCGAGGCCTTCCGCGAGACCGACCGCGCCACCCACGACGCGTGGCGCGCCGCCGTCACCGACTTCTGCGCGCTCCTGCGCGCGTTCGCGGAGCGCTACGACGAACGAACCCGCGAGCGCGGCGTCGCCACCCACCTCGACGTCGCCCACTGGGTCGCCGCCTACTTCGGGGACGACGCCCACGCGAGCGACTACCGGGCCACCCGGCGCGCGCACTACGCCGCGCGCCTCGACACGCTCATCGTCGACGAAGCGCAGGACGTCTCCGCCGTCCAGCACGACGCGCTCGCGCCGTTCATTGATGCCGACACGCGCGTCCTCCTCGTCGGCGACGTCAAGCAGTGCATCTACGCGTGGCGCAACGCCCACCCCGACCTCTTCGAGCGCGCCCGCGACGACGGCGTCTACTTCGGCGTCGACTGGGAGACGCACGTCGTCGAACGCGCCCAGCGGACCTATCGCGCCCGCCCGGACGTCGCCACCGCCGTCGACGCCGTCTTCGAGGGCGTCCTCACCGACCCCGAGCGCGGCAACGCCGGCGCGCTCACCCTCGACTACCCGCCGCTCGTCGCCGACCGCCCGCCGCTCGACGCCCCGAGCGTCCACGTCGCCGCCCACGGCACCGACGGCCGCCCCGGCACGCGCGACTGGGCCGAGCGGGAAGCCGCCCACCTCGCCACCTACCTCGCGGGCGCGCTCACCGACGGCACCCTCGACACGCCCGACACCGACGACGGCGAGTACCCCGGCATCACCGTGCTCTTCCCCCGGCGGACGCACATGGACGCCTTCGCCGACGCGCTCGCCGCTCGCGGGATCTCCGTCGCCGACGCCAGCCAGCACCTCTTCGCGCACCCGTCCGTCCGCCTCGCCGTCGCCGTCGTCCGCTGGCTCGTCGACCCCTTCGACGCCGAGCGAACCGCCGCCCTCCGCGACGCCGACGCCGTTCCCGACGCGCTCGCCGAGGCGCTCGACGCACACGAGCTCGACATCCGGGACGCCGCCGATACCGACGACGAGGACGGGCTCGGGGTGGTTCTCGACGGCCTCCGCTCGCTCGCCGAGCGACGCGCCCGCCACGCCAGCGACCCCGGCGCGCGCGTCGTCGAGCGCCTCCGGCTGTTCAGTGACCCGCTCGGAGTCGACTCGGGGAGCGCCGACCGTCGCGTCGCCGCGCTCGACGCCCTCCTCGCGCACGTCGCCGACTGGACGGGCGACGACCGACCCGCGCTCGCCGACCTCGCCGCCCTCCTCGACCGCTACGCCGAGTCGCCTCGCGACGGCCCGTCGGTCCCCGTCCCCGACGCGGACGGCCACGACGTCGTCTTCCGCACCATCAACCAGATGAAGGGCGACGAGGACGACGTCGTCGTGCTCGCCGACCTCAGTGCCCACCTCGGCTACCACGGCCCCCACCGCGACGTCCTCCTCGCGCACGGCGACCACCTCGCGCTCGCCCCGCCCGCCGACTGCGGCGACGCCCCCGCCATCGACGGCTACGACTTCGGCGTCTACGCACACCCCGAACGCACGCCCGACGACGGCCGGGAGCGCCGCGACGCCGGCCTCCGCTGGGCGAGCGAACGCTGGGCCGAGCAGGGTCTCGCCGGCCCGCCCGCACTCGCCGCTGCCGTCGGCGACCGCCGCGCCGAACGCTGGCGCCTCCTCTACGTCGCCGCCACACGCGCACGCGACCACCTCGTCCTCTCACTCCCCCGCGACCGCCACCCCGACAGTCGCCGCCCCCGCGACCACTGGATGGACGCCCTCCACCGTGGCCTCGGCCTCGGAGACCTCGAGCGAGGCACGCGCACCGTCGAGACGCCCGCCGGTCCCGTCGCCGTCGACGTCAACGACGTTCCGCTCGTCGACCGCGTCGAATCGCCCGTCACGCCGCCCACCCCACACGCCGCGACCGAGCACGAGACGCCGACCACTGGGTGGACGCCGCGCCATGTCAACGCCAGCACCCTCCACCCCCTCGTCACCGACCCCGATACCCACCTCCTTGACCACCTCCAAGGGAACGCTCTCCACACCGCCCGCGACGCGCCAGACGACTCGCTCCCGCTCTCCTTCGACGGCTACGGGCCCGACGCCGTCGGCACCGTCGCGCACGCCGTCCTCGCGGCCGCCGTCGCCGCCGGCGTCGACACCGAGACGCTCCGTGCGTGTCGCGGCCCGCTGGCCGCCCGACTCGACGCCGCCCTCCACGACGTCCCGCCCAGCGCGCGCGCCGAACTCCGCGCGTTCGTCGCCGACACCGTCTGCCCGCAGTTCGCCGACACCGACACGTGGGCGCGCCTCCGCGAGAGCGACGCCGTCCACGTTGAGGACCCGCTCGACGCCGTCGTCCGCGTCGACGGCCTCGCCGTCGAGACGCAGAACGTCGCCGACGTCGTCTCCCGCCACGACGGCCGGTGGTACGTCGACGACCTCAAAGTCGCCCTCGCCTCCAGCGACCCCGCGACGCGCGCACGATACGACCTCCAGACCGCCACCTACGCGTGGGTGCTCGAACGCCAACACGACGCCCCGGCCACGCCCGTCGTCACGCGCCTCGGCGTCGACCCCGCCGTCCGACGCGTCACCGCGCCCGTCGCGCCCGTCGAGAAGTGGTTCGCCGCCCTCGACGACCTCCGGTGACGCGCGAAAACCGTGGCACGGCAGGGCGTCCCGAAGGAGGGGGTGGTTCGACGGCCTTATCCGTTACCCGGGCATTCGAAGAAATGCGAAGGACGTGACGTGGCCCGGTTCACCCGGCGCCACCGACGCACTCCCTCCCGAATCCACTCGGGTGATGGTCCACCTCGCTTCCGGCGAGGTCGGAACGTCACCCTTAAGGGTATCCCGCGATTCGGAACAAATGCGAGCGACGTGACGTAGCCCGGCTCGCCCGGCGCTACCGACGCACGCATCCGTTCCGACACTCCAGGGACGCTCTCTCGACGCATCCAACTCGGGTGCGCTTCGAGGGGGTTAAGTACTTACGAGTATTCGGAAGGAATGCACACGTCGTCCCGGACCACGATACGCGTTCGACGGGTCTAAGTACCCCCGAACCAAACACTCTGGTCCGGAAGGAATGAGGATCCTACCCCTGCGGTCCGCCGTACAGATGGGATCTGATGTTAGCCTCGATGGTCAGTGACATCCGGCTGGTTCGACGCTCTGTCGTCGCAACCAGCGGAACCTTTGTTCCCGCCGAGCTGGGGTTACACCTCAGCACATTCCGGTTGATCCTGCCGGAGGTCATTGCTATCGGAGTCCGATTTAGCCATGCTAGTTGTACGAGTTTAGACTCGTAGCGGAAAGCTCAGTAACACGTGGCCAAGCTACCCTGTAGAGATGGACAACCTCGGGAAACTGAGGCTAATCCATCATAACGCTCGCTGTCTGGAAGGACGCGAGCCGGAAACGCTTTGGCGCTACAGGATGCGGCTGCGGTCGATTAGGTTGACGGTGGGGTAACGGCCCACCGTGCCCATAATCGGTACGGGTTGTGAGAGCAAGAGCCCGGAGACGGAATCTGAGACAAGATTCCGGGCCCTACGGGGCGCAGCAGGCGCGAAACCTTTACACTGTACGCAAGTGCGATAGGGGGACTCCGAGTGTGTGGGCATAGAGCTCACACTTTTGTAGACCGTAAGGTGGTCTACGAATAAGAGCTGGGCAAGACCGGTGCCAGCCGCCGCGGTAATACCGGCAGCTCGAGTGATGACCGATTTTATTGGGCCTAAAGCGTCCGTAGCTGGCCAGTCAAGTCCGTTGGGAAATCCACCTGCTCAACAGGTGGGCGTCCAGCGGAAACTGATTGGCTTGGGACCGGAAGATCCAAGGGGTACGTCCGGGGTAGGAGTGAAATCCTGTAATCCTGGACGGACCGCCGATGGCGAAAGCACCTTGGAAGGACGGATCCGACAGTGAGGGACGAAAGCTAGGGTCTCGAACCGGATTAGATACCCGGGTAGTCCTAGCTGTAAACGATGTCCGCTAGGTGTGGCACAGGCTACGAGCCTGTGCTGTGCCGTAGGGAAGCCGAGAAGCGGACCGCCTGGGAAGTACGTCTGCAAGGATGAAACTTAAAGGAATTGGCGGGGGAGCACTACAACCGGAGGAGCCTGCGGTTTAATTGGACTCAACGCCGGACATCTCACCGGCTCCGACAGTAGTAATGACGGTCAGGTTGACGACCTTACCCGACGCTACTGAGAGGAGGTGCATGGCCGCCGTCAGCTCGTACCGTGAGGCGTCCTGTTAAGTCAGGCAACGAGCGAGACCCGCACGTCTAATTGCCAGCAACACCGATTGGTGGTTGGGTACATTAGGCGGACTGCCGCTGCTAAAGCGGAGGAAGGAACGGGCAACGGTAGGTCAGCATGCCCCGAATGAGCCGGGCTACACGCGGGCTACAATGGCCGAGACAATGGGTTGCAACACCGAGAGGTGACGCTAATCTCCTAAACTCGGTCGTAGTTCGGATTGAGGGCTGAAACTCGCCCTCATGAAGCTGGATTCGGTAGTAATCGCGTGTCAAGAGCGCGCGGTGAATACGTCCCTGCTCCTTGCACACACCGCCCGTCAAAGCACCCGAGTGGGGTCCGGATGAGGCCGCCGTTTCGGCGGTCGAATCTGGGCTCCGCAAGGGGGCTTAAGTCGTAACAAGGTAGCCGTAGGGGAATCTGCGGCTGGATCACCTCCTAACGCACGGGATCGAGTCTTCGGGCTCGACCCACATTTGTTGCGAGGACAGGCGTCGCGCCAGCCGGACACTTTAGACCATCGAGGCTAACGAACCCCCCTGTGTGGGGGTGGGCCCATAGCTCAGTGGTAGAGTGCCTCCTTTGCAAGGAGGATGCCCTGGGTTCGAATCCCAGTGGGTCCATGTGTTCAATCAGTGGTTCCGGATCGTGCCCCTTAAGTGTGGGACGCCGGAATGATTGATTGAGTTCGACTGATGCACCATCCCGTGAGAGCGCGGATGGGAAGGGTCGATGTACGCTCCCGGATCACCTCCGGGACGTGCGATGAAGACTGTGTGTACGTGTAATCCAGGCGCTCACTGGACTCGCTTGCAGTGTAGTGCGAGTCTTATTGAACGTCACAACATTGACAACAACGTGGCTACTGTGCCGCCTGGTGGATGGCTCGGCTCGAGTGCCGACGACGGACGTGCCAAGCTGCGATAAGCCTGAGGGAGCCGCACGGAGGCGTAGAACTCAGGATTTCCGAATGGGAATCCCTTTTACAATTGCTTTGCGCAATGGGGAACGACCGGAATTGAAACATCTTAGTACGGTCAGGAAGAGAAATCGAATGAGACGCCGTTAGTAACCGCGAGTGAACGCGGCTCAGTCCAAACCGAAGCCCCCTTGGGGCAATGTGGTGTTCGGACTGACTTTCATCGAATGAAGGATCGTGTGAAGTCTCCTGAAACGGAGTGCGATACAGGGTGACAGCCCCGTAATCCGATCTAGTAATTCGTGCGTCAGTTCCAGAGTAGCGGGGACCGGAAATTCCTCGTGAATTTAGCAGGCATCGACTGCTAAGACTAAGTACTCCTCGAGACCGATAGTGAACAAGTAGCGTGAGCGAACGCTGAAAAGTATCCCGAGAAGGGAGCTGAAATAGAGCCTGAAATCAGGTGGCGATGGAGCGACTGGGCATAAAAGGCCCTTTCGAGAACGACCGAGGTGCAAACCTCTGGTAGGATCGAGAGGGAGCCGATGTCCGGTCGTACGTTTTGAAAAACGAACCAGGGAGTGTGCCTGTTTGGCGAGTCTAACCCGAGTATCGGGGAAGGCATAGGGAAACCGACATGGTCGCAGCATTGCGAGGACCGCCGTCTTCAAGGGCGGGGAGTCAAACGGGCACGACCCGAAACCGAGTGATCTACGCGTGGGCAAGGTGAAGCACGGCGAAAGCCGTGTGGAGGCCTGTTAGGGGTGGTGTCTTACAATACCCTCCCGTGACCTACGTGTAGGGGTGAAAGGCCCATCGAACTCGGCAACAGCTGGTTCCGACCGAAACATGTCGAAGCATGACCTTCGCCGAGGTAGTTCATGGGGTAGAGCGACCGATTGGGGAGTCCGCCTCCGAGAGGAGTCGGCCCCCCTGTCGAACTCCGAACCTATGAACGCTGTGGACGCGAGGAATCCGGTGTGCGGGGTAAGCCTGTGCACCGTGAGGGAGACAACCCAGAGTTAGGTTAAGGTCCCCAAGTACGAGCTAAGTGCGATTGAAGGTTGTCTCGAGCCCTAAACAGCCGGGAGGTGAGCTTAGAAGCAGCTACCCTCTAAGAAAAGCGTAACAGCTTACCGGCCGAGGTTCGAGGCGCCCAAAATGATCGGGGCTCAAGCTCGTCACCGAGACCTGACAGCACCCGTGAAGGGGTGATCTTGTAGGTCGGCGTTCTGCTCGGGTGGAAGTACGGACGAGAGTTCGTATGGACCGTGCAGGAACGAAAATCCTGGTCATAGTAGCAGCGTTAGTCGGGTGAGAACCTCGACGACCGAAAGAGCAAGGGTTCCTCGGCAATGCTGATCAGCCGAGGGTTAGTCGGTCCTAAGTCACATCGTAATTCGAGTGTGACAAAAGGGAAACTGGTTAATATTCCAGTACTGTCGTACGTTGAAAGTTGACGCCTTGGGGTAGGTCGAGCCGGACAATCGTCCGGTCGAACCACCGAAATCCGTGGAAGCCGTAATGGCAGGAAGCGGACGAATGGTGGGATAGCGATAGTCGATCCAACCCGGGGCCCGTGAAAAGACGAGTACGACATCCGTACCGAGATCCGACACAGGTGCTCTGGCAGCGAAAGCCAAGGTCTGTCGGGATCAACCGACGTCAGGGAATTCGGCAAATTAGTCCCGTAAGTTCGCGATAAGGGATGCCTGCCCAGTGATTGGGCAGGTCGCAGTATCATGGAAGCTCCGACTGTCTAATAACAACATAGGTGACCGCAAATCCGCAAGGACTCGTACGGTCACTGAATCCTGCCCAGTGCGGGTATCTGAACACCTAGTACAATAGGACGAAGGACCCGTTAACGGCGGGGGTAACTATGACCCTCTTAAGGTAGCGTAGTACCTTGCCGCTTCAGTAGCGGCTTGCATGAATGGATCAACGAGAGCTTCACTGTCCCGACGTTGGGCCCGGTGAACTGTACGTTCCAGTGCGGAGTCTGGAGACCCCCAAGGGGAAGCGAAGACCCTATAGAGCTTTACTGCAGGCTGTCGCTGGGACACGGTCGCTGATGTGCAGCATAGGTAGGAGGCGTTACACAGGTACCCGCGCTAGCGGGCCACCGAGCCATCAGTGAAATACTACCCGTCAGTGACTGTGACCCTCACTCCGGGAGGAGGACACCGGTAGCCGGGCAGTTTGACTGGGGCGGTACGCGCTCGAAAAGATATCGAGCGCGCCCTACGTCCATCTCATCCGAGTCGGAGACTCGGAGAAGAGTGCAAGAGCATAAGATGGGCTGACAGTGTCCTACACAACGAGGGACGCTGACGCGAAAGCGTGGTCTAGCGAACCTATGAGCCTGCTTGATGCGGGCCATAGATGACAGAAAAGCTACCTTAGGGATAACAGAGTCGTCACTCGCAAGAGCACATATCGACCGAGTGGCTTGCTACCTCGATGTCGGTTCCCTCCATCCTGCCCGTGCAGAAGCGGGCAAGGGTGAGGTTGTTCGCCTATTAAAGGAGGTCGTGAGCTGGGTTTAGACCGTCGTGAGACAGGTCGGCTGCTATCTATTGGGGGTGTTATGGTGCTTGACGGGAACGTTCGTATAGTACGAGAGGAACTACGAACGGTTGCCACTGGTGTACCGGTTGTCCGAGAGGGCATGTGCCGGGCAGCTACGCAGCACGGGGTAAGAGCTGAACGCATCTAAGCTCGAAACCCACCTGGAAAAGAAGCACCGTGGAGATCACTCGTAGAAGACGAGTTAGATAGACTCGGGATGTACGCGTCGAGGCAACGAGACGTTGAGTCCGCGAGCACTAATCGATCGAGCCACACATTCATAGACTTGGACTATCTGCACGCGAGTCCAGGCGCTAACTGGATTACACATTACACACACAGTCGGAGGAGTCTCGATACCGATATTGGTATTACTACGGTTCGATTCCGTAGGTCGGCATTGAGGCGGCCACAGCGGTGGGGGTACACCCGTACCCATCCCGAACACGGAAGTTAAGCCCACCTGCGTATCAGGTAGTACTGGAGTGCGCGAGCCTCTGGGAACACTGATTCGCCGCCTCGCCATTCATTAGCTGGGGTTGGATTCAACCCCGTTTCGACTTTACTACCCTCGAGCGACAGCTGTGTCGTTCGGGGGTAGCTTGCGTTTCCTCCAAGCGGTAGCTGTCGCGATTCGTGGGGTGGCTATTACTGTCTGCCGTGTGAAGCGTGTCTCGATGGCTCAGAACGCGACGTTCGAGTTGTATCAGGATGCCGCAGACGAGTGGCGGTGGCGACTCGTCGCGACGAACGGGAACATCATCGCGGATAGCGGGGAGGGGTATCGCTCGAAGCAGGGTGCGGAGCGCGGTATCGCGAGCGTGAAACGCACGGCTCCCGACGCCGATATCGAGGAAGTCGTGGACGAGTGAGGGGCGGGATGCGTGCTCGCGCCCGCAAAGCGGCCGCGAGCCACGCTGTCACTCGTGTCGGCCGTGCATCCCGCTAAGCACCGTATTTTGCACAGAGAGGCCTCGATAGGGTGGAAATCGTCGGCGTCGGCGATATCTTGTGAATTATGCGTGCGCGGGCCATGGGGTCAGAGTGAACGAATGCGCTCTTGGCTCCGTCATCCGTTGGTCGCGGTCGGTTTCGCGCTCGTCGTCACACTTCCGTGGATCGGGTTAGTGCTCTCGGCCGGGGGGTACAGCGCGATTCATCCGGGTGAGAACATTTCGGCTGTCGTGGCTGTCGCCATCGCGGGGGTCGCGATCCTCGGTGGGGCGTTCTTGCTGGCGTGGGCGGCGGAGACTGCCGAGAAGGACGTTCCGCGTGCGTTCGCGATTGCGGTGTTGGCGGTGTTGGCCGTCGCGCCGGAGTACGCGGTCGACGCGCTGTACGCGTGGCGTGCCGGGGCGGGGGACGCGCAGGCGGCGAATCTGGCGGTCGCGAACATGACGGGGGCGAACCGAATCCTCATCGGACTCGGATGGGCGGGTATCGCCCTGTTCAGCATCTATCGCGCGACGCGGACTGCGGACCCGGCGATACAGCGCCGCGAGGGGACGCTCACGGACGCCGTGACGCTCGACCGGGACATCTCCATCGAGATCACGTTCCTGCTCGCGGCGACTGCGTTCGCGTTCTTCGTCCCGTTGAACGGCGGCATCGGTCCGCTCGACACGCTCTTTCTGGTGGGTCTCTACGTCTGCTATCTCGTCGTAGTGGTTCGCGGTGACGTGGAGGAACCGGAGGCACACGTGGGTGTTCCGGCGTACTTCCAGGGTCTCGCGAGGGTGCCGCGCGTGCTCTTCATTCTCGCGGGGTTCGCGTTCTCGGGTGCGATCATCTTCACTGCGGTGCATCCGTTCGCAGAGGGCTTGGAGACGCTCGGTCTCCAGTACGGCATTCCGGAGTTCTTCATGATCCAGTGGGTCGCGCCGCTGGCGTCGGAGAGCCCGGAGCTCGTCATCGTGGCGTATCTGGTGAATAAGGCTCGCTCGACGGCCGGGTTCAACGCGCTGATATCCTCGAAGCTGAACCAGTGGACGCTGCTGATCGGCACGCTCGCGGTTGTCTACTCGATTTCGGCGGGCGCTATCGGAACGCTGCCGTTCGACGGGAAGCAGGCGGCGGAGATCTGGATCACTGCCGCGCAGAGCCTCTTCGCGGTCGCTATCCTGACGAACTTCGAGATCAGCGTCCGCGAGGCGCTCGTGCTCTTCGGGCTGTTCGCCTCACAGGTGCTCGCGGAGTTCTACGTGATTCGGACGTACGCGGAGCCGACGGCGACGTCGATCAGCGTCACGATCCTCTACGCGTACACGGCGCTCTATCTGGTGCTCGCAGTGTGGCTGTTCGTGAAGCGCCGCGAGAGCGTCCAGCGCCTCCTCCGTCGCACGCTCTCGGACGTTCGGGGGGCGTTCAGTTCGAGTGGCCGGCCGGAGCACACCGAGTGAGGTGTGGTCGGGCTGCGGTGGGCGTCGTGTCGTTTCGCACTCCCCGTGGTCGGTCGATGGGCCGGCTTCGGGACTAGCGTCGTGTCTCGAGCGAGGCGTCCGCGCTCGCCTCGCTTATTCGGCTTCTTCGTCGTCGGCCATCCAGCGCTGGCCGTAGGAGCGGTAGCCGTCGAATTCGCCCTGCGTGATCTCGCGCTCGATCTCTTCGCGGGTTTCGGGGGTGATGCGGACGAGGTGGCAGATGGGGTGGCCGGGGAGCGCGACGGGGTTCTCGAGGACGCCGACGATGAGGCCGGTGAACGGCGCTTCGACGACGTGCTCTTCGTCCTTGAAGTGGTCGGAGATCGTGCAGATGGGGTCGCCTTCGTGGACGAGCGGGCTGGGTCCCCACTGCATCTCGACGAGGCCGCCGGTGTCGGCGCGGATCCAGCGTTTCTCTTCGGTGGGGCCCATGACTTTCCGCCACGATGGCTCGCTCACGTCGCCGTCGGGGTAGACGCCGTAGTCGGCGAGGACGTTCTCGACGCCGTCGAGGGCCTTCTCGATGAGCGCGGGCTGGAAGCGGTGGGCTTTGCCCATCTCGATGGTTATCGTGGGGGTGCCGTTCCGGGTAGCGACGGCGCGTAGCGACCCGTCGTCGCCTTCGCCGGAGAGGATGACGTTGGTGCCGAAGACTTCGGCGAGGTGCTCGACGTCGGCGTTGCCGATGTCGGCGCGCGCGTGGTACATGGTGGTGCGGTTGCGCGTGGAGGTGTGGAAGTCGAGGCCGAGGTCGCATTTGCTGATGAACTGCCGGTAGACGTGGTGGGCCATGCGCTCGGCGGTGTTGGAGCGTTCTTTTCCGGGGAAGGATCGGTTGAGGTCTTGGTCGTAGATGGGGAGGTAGCGCTGTTGGGCCTGATAGCCCGGGACGTTGACGACGTGCAGGAGGACGAGGGTGCCGTGGATCTCGCGTGGTGTGTAGCGGTCGGCGACCTCCTGAAGGACTTTGACGCCGTTGAGCTCGTCGCCGTGGATGGCGGCGGTCATGACGACGCGCGGGCCGTCGTGTTCGCCGTTGATGACGGTGACGGGGATTTCGACGGCGTCACCGAGGTAGGTCTCGCCGACTTCGTAGCGGAACTGCCGTTTTTCGCCGGGGTCGACGGCGGCGTCGTACTGGAAGGGTTCGGGGTCGGCCTCGCTCATGTGACGGGATAGGGCGCTCCGTACATTAGTCCCGCTGCCCGGGCGGGCGCTCCGGCGAGTCGTCGGGTGGGGGGATGACGGTTTCGTCGAGGCGCTGGAGGACGTCCGCGCTGACGACGCCGAGGAGGGCGGCGGCTTCCTCGTCGGGGTCGTCGATGTGGAGGACGCCGTCGAGGAAGCGCCGGAGGGTCTCGTACTCCTCGTGGAGGGCGGCGGCGCGCTCGCGGCCGTCGGCGGTGAGGCGGACGCCCTGATAGGGCTCGTAGTCGAGGAGGCCGCGCGCTTCGAGGCGCTGGACGGCGCCGGTGGTGGCGGCGGGCGAGCGCTCGACGGCGTCGGCGAGTGCGCCGGTTCCGACGCGCTCCTCTGGGTCGTCGGTGAGCCGATAGACGGCGCGCAGGTAGTGGTGTGCGTCCACGGGGAGTCACGTCCGGTGGATGGGTTCGGGAATCGTTTGGTCGGGCATCGCTATCCGGAACCACCGCTGTGGGTAGTGGCCGGTGGGCCGGCGACGGGTCCGTCGCGGCGGGTGCGTGGTCGGCCGTGTCGGTCGCTTCTCGCCATGGGATTTAGGCTAGCCTAATACTGTATAACTCCTTCGAGTTTTAGGCCATCCTAAACGTGTCCGTGTCCGGCCGGCTGAGAAAACGAGCGAGGCGGACCGTTTGGCAAAGCGCTATCAGGTTCTCCCCGAAACAGTCGTGTATGGACGTACTCCTCTTGGGTGCGAGCGGTCGAATCGGCCAGCGCGTCGCGACCGAACTGCTCTCGCGCGACCACCGCGTTACCGGGGTCTCCCGGTCCGGAAGCGTCGACGGTGTCGAGGACGAGGACTTCGTCGCCGTCGCCGGTGACGCGCGCGACGCCGACGACGTGACGAAACTCGCGACCGGCCACGACGCCGTCGCGTCGACGCTCGGGCCGAGCGGCGAGGAGGAGCCCGACGTCCTCCCCGAGATGATGGCCACGGTCGTCGAGGGCATGGAGCGAGCGGGCGTCGAGCGCCTCGTCTGGACGGGCGGCGCCGGCGGCCTCGAGGTCGGCCCCGACACTCGCCTCGTCGAGACCGACGAGTTCCCCGAGGAGTGGGAGGCGCTCGCGCGCGAGGCCATCGACGCCTACGACGTCCTCGAAGCCGAGGGCGACGACCTCCGCTGGACGTACCTCGCCCCGGCCGCGATGATCGAACCCGGCGAGCGCACCGGTGACTACCGGACCGCCGAAGGCGAACTCGTCGCCGACGAGGACGGCGAGAGCTACATCTCGATGGAGGACTTCGCGGTCGCGCTCGCCGACGAACTCGAGGAGGACAACGCGATTCACACCTACCTCGGCACCGGCTACTGAGGGCGAGAACCGCGGGGAGAAACCCGCAAGCGGGTTTTTCGCGACGGCGCGACATCGGCGTGACGGCCGTCGACCGCCGCGTCAGTCCTCCTCGGGCGTGAGCCCCTCGCGGACTCCGCGAACGATGGCCTCCAGATCCTCGGAGTCGGCGTCGATGTCGAGGTCGAGCGAGAGGGCGTGTGGCTGTGTCGCCGGCCCGGAGCCGTCGGCGCCGTCGGCACCGTCCTCGCCGGACGCCTGCTGTGCGACGGCCTGCGCCCGCTCGGCGGCCTCACGCGCCTCGCGCGCCGCCTCTTTGGCCTCGACGGCCGCCTCCGCGACGGCTTCGACGAGCTCCTCGGTCGACTCGACGTCCGCGAACTCCTCGACGGCCGGCCCCTCCTCGCCGCCACCGGGTTCTTCGCCGGCGCTCTCACCGGCCGCCGCCTCTTCGGCCGCCGCGTCGCCCTCGGTGGCCGTCTCCGCCGCCTCCGAAGCGGTGTCCGCTCCCGCAGCGGCTTCCTCGGCCTCTCCTTCGTCGGTCTCCGCGACGTCCTCAGATTCTTCTTCACCGGCCGCAGCGGACCCTCCCTCGGCTTCCGGTTCCGCTGTGGCGTCCTCGTCGGCCGCAGTGGCTTCCTCGGCCCCTTCTTCGCCCTTCCCGGTAGCCGATTCGTCCTCTTCCTCGCCCGCTTCGCCGACGTCGATGGTGATGCTGGGTCCGGACTCGATGTCGATGTGGACGGTTTCGTCGTCCTCGCCCAGCGATATCGTGCCCCCGTCGGTCATCGGCCTCTCGACGCCGCCGTCGGTTTCGAGGTTCGAGTCCTCCGGCGACGACCCCTCTCCGGTTTCGAGTCGGACGCCCTCGGGGAGGTCGACGTCGGCGGCGTCGACGTCCCGGTCGACGCGAACCTCGGCGCCCGAGTCCTCCCCGATGTCGATGGTGAGACCGGGTTCGCCGTCGAACGTGATCTCTATCTCGCCGTCGTCCCCCACGAGCTCTCGCGTCATTTCCTCGGCGGCTCGCTCGACGTCGTCGGGCGTCCCGTTCGTTGCCTCGGCGAGCGCTCGCTCCGCGAGCTCGCCCGACTCGGAGCGCTCGTCGCCGTCGCTCGCCGTCTCGGCGTCCGCGGCGTCGTCGGCCGCCGTGTCCTCGGCGCTCGACTCGGCGCGCTCGGCACCGTCCTCGGCGGCCGTCGTCTCCTCGGTTTCCTCGCCGCTCTCCGGCGTGACGCCGGCCGTCGCGGTGATTCCACGCTCGGCGTACTGGGCGATGTCCTCCACCGCCTCGGCGGCGTCCGCGGCCGTTTCGGCGGCCCGCTCCACCTCGTCCGCCGTCTCCTCCACGACGTCGTGCGCCGTTTCCTCGGCGACCGATTCGGCCGTCTCCTCGGCCGTCTCCCGGGCAATCTCCTCGGCCACGTCCTGTGCGACGGCGCCGGCGCGACGTTGGGCCGCCTCTTCGGCGACCTCCCGGGCGGCGGCCTCGGCCGTCTCGCGGGCGGTCGACTGCGCGACCTCGCTGGCGACGTCGCGGGCCTCCCGCGCCGCGACCTCCTCGGCGACCTCGCGCGCGGCCGCCTGTGCCGTCTCCTCGACGGCATCGCTATCGACGGCTTCCGCGACCTCGCTCGCCGTTTTCGCGGCGTCTTCGGCCGTTTCGGCCGCCTCTTCGACGTCGGCGGCCGTTCCCTCGACGACACGTTCGGCCGTCTCCGTGGCGACGTCCTCGGCGACGTTGTGGGCCGTCTGCTCGGCGGCTTCCGTGGCCGCTTCGCGCGCCGCTTCCGCCACCGTCCGCTCGGCCACGTCCTCGACGGTTCGCTCGAGCGTTTCGAGCGCCTCCGGCGACGCTGTCGCCGTCTCCTCGTCCGTCTCCGCCGTGGCCGCCGCCGTCTCGGCCGCCTCTTTGGCTTCCGCCGCCGTCGCGGTCGCCTCCTCGACCGCCGCCGGCGTCGATTCCGCCTCGTCGGCTCCTTCCGCCTCGGTCGCTTCCTCGTCGGCGGCCTCGCCGGACCCTGTGTCGCTCGCGTCCGGCTCGGTCCCGCGCTCGGGCAGGTGGACGCGGCCGTCCGCGTCGCGCTCGAGGAGACCCGCCCACTCGTAGAGGTCGAGGAGCGTCCCGATGCCGGTGTCCACGCGACTCGTCTCGAGGTCGTGCTCGGCGAGGTCGGCGACGATGGGCGCGAGGTCCGCCTCGTCCATCGGGTTCTCCTCGAGGACGCCCCGGACGTCCTCGGTGAGCGCCCAGTCCCGGAGGAGCTCTCGCGCCCGCGCGCTCGCGACCTCCTCGTCCCCGTCGCGCAGCGCCGCTGCCAGCTCCTCGCCGGCGTCAGTTAGTCGATGTTTCTGCCGATGCGGTTCGAGCACGCCGATCTCCTCGAGGAACCGGGTCTGTCGCCCGACGGCGTCGCTGACGCTCGTCACCTCCTCGACGTCCGACGTGTACTGTGGCTCGTCGTCGGCGCCGACCGCTCCCCAACCGGCGATGATCTCCTGAAGCGTGTCGAGGCTGACGCCCTTCGGGATGTGGTGTTCGGACATGAGTGATAGGTTCGGTAAAACTACGCAAAAATGATGTGGCCGTCCGACGCCACGAGGGGCGTGTCGGCCGCGACCGGCCGCCGCCGAGGTGCCGCTCCCCGACGACTATCGCGCCCGCGTCAGAACGGGTAGTCGCGCGCGTCGTGCTGGATGCTGATCCACTTCGTCTCCGTCACCTCGTCGAGGAAGGCGTCGCTGTTGTAGTGGCCCATGCCGGAAGCGCCGATGCCGCTGAAGGGGACGTGGGCCTCGTCGTTGATGGGCTGGTCGTTGATGTGGACGTTGCCGGTCTCCATGCGGTCGGCGATGTCCTTCGCGACTTCGAGGTCGCCGGCGTGGACGGCGCCGGAGAGGCCGAACTCGGTGTCGTTCGCGAGCTCGACGGCCTCGTCGACGTCGCTGAAGGGGATGACGGGCGCGATGGGGCCGAAGTGCTCGTTCGCGGCGGCGGGCATGTCGTTCGTGACGCCCGAGAGGACGGTCGGCTTCACGACGAGGGAGTCCTCGACGCCGTCGAGCTCCTTCGTCTCGCCGCCGGTTTCGAGCGTCGCGCCGGCCTCGACGGTGTCCGCGACGTAGTCGAGCATCTCGTCGCGCTGGCTCTCGCTGATGATCGGGCCGACGACGGTGTCGGGGTCGTGCGCGCTCCCGACGGGGAGCTCCTCGGCGCGCTCGGTGAGGCGCTCGACGTACTCGTCGTAGACGTCCTCGTGGACGATGTGGCGGTTGATGGAGATGCAGACCTGGCCCTGGTGGACGAAGGAGCCGAAGGTCGCGCCGTCGATGGCGCGGTCGAGGTCGGCGTCGGCGGTGACGACGTGCGCGTTGTTGCCGCCGAGCTCCATCGCGGGGACCGCGAGGTTCTGCGCGGCGAGGCCGGCGACGTGCTGGCCGACCTCGGTCGAGCCGGTGAACGCGACGACGTCGCTCTCCGGGTGGGAGGCGACGCGGTCGCCGATGTCGGAGCCCTTCCCGGTGACGACGTTGATGACGCCGTCGGGGAGGTCGGTCTCCTCGAAGAGCTTCGCGAAGAGCAGCCCGCCCGAGACGGGGGAGTTCGTGGAGGGCTTGAGCACCACCGAGTTGCCGGCGGCGATGGCGGGCGCGACGGCGCGCATCGAGAGGTTCAGCGGGAAGTTCCACGGCGAGATGACGGTGACGACGCCCTTCGGGCCGCGCTGGAGGACGTTCTCCTTCCCGGGGATGTTGGAGGCGGCGTGCTCGCCCTTCAGGCGTCGGGGGAGCGTCGCGGCCTCGCTCGCGTGGTCGCTCGCGATCTGGATGGAGGTCTCGCCCATGATGCGCGAGCCGCCGACCTCGTGTTCGAGGACCTCGATGATCTCGTCCTCGTGCTCGTGGAGCGCGTCGTGGAACTGCTCGATGACGGCTTGACGCTGTGCGGGCGGGGCCTCCGCCCACTCCTCCTGGGCGTCGGCGGCGACCTCGTAGGCGCGGTCGACGTCGGCCTCGGTCGCGGCCGCGACCTCGGTGACGGTCTCGCGCGTCGAGGGGTCGTCGACGGGGATGGTCTCGCCGCTCTCGCTCGGCGTCCACTCGCCGTCGATGTAGAGCTCGTCCCAGTCGGCGTCGGGTGCGATTTCGCTCATCTCTACGTGACCGAACGGCCCATTCACGGAAAAGGTGCGAGGTGGAAGCACACGCCACCGATACACACGACGCGGCGGGGAGCACCGATACTCCGGTATTTGGGTGTGGCAGCGACATCGCCCGGGAGACGTAGGCTTTTGTCGCGCCGTCGGCCACCTGCGGGCATGGACGAACGACCCCTCGGAAGCACCGGCATGGACGTCACGGAAGTCGGCCTCGGCACGTGGAACGTCGGCCCCGTCTGGGGCGACGTCACGGACGATGCGGCGCGCGAGGCGATTCGGACGGCGCTCGACGCGGGGTCGAACGTCATCGACACCGCGGAGGTGTACGGTGACGGGCGCGCCGAGCGCCTCATCGGCGACGTCCTCGACGAACGGGATAGCGGCGACGAGCGTGTCTACGTGGCGACGAAGGCCGCGCCGGACGCGGACGGCCGCCACACGGAGGCGGGTCTGCGCGAGTCGGTGCGCGGGTCGCGCGAGCGCCTCGGCGTCGACTCCCTCGACCTCGTCCAGCTCCACTGCCCGGAGACGGCGGCGTTCTACGAGCCGGAGACGTTCGCGGTCCTCGAGGACCTCAAGGCCGAGGGCGAAATCGCGCACGCCGGCGTCTCCGTCGAGCGCGTCGAGGAGGCGCTGAAGGCAATCGAGTACGACGTCGTCGAGTCCGTCCAGATCATCTTCAACCCGCTCCGTCAGCGGCCCGCCGAGCGCTTCTTCGAGCGCGCGAAACGCGCGGACGTCGGCGTCATCGTGCGCGTCCCCCTCGCGTCCGGGCTGCTCGCGGACGCCTTTGATGGTGTCGAGGACTTCGCGGAGGACGACCACCGGCACGCGGCCGCGACCGAGGGCGTCGAGGCGGGCGTCGGCCGGAAGGGCGGCGAGACGTTCGCGGGCGTCCCCTTCGACGCCGGCCTCGACGCCGTCGACGACATGCGACGCCTCGTCCCCGAGGAGGCGACGATGGCGCAGTTCACGCTCCGGTGGGTCCTCGACCACGACGCGGTGTCGACCGTCATCCCGGGGAGCACGTCGTCCGAGCACGTCGCGCAGAACGTCGCGGCCGCAGAGCTCGACCCGCTCAGTCACGAGACGCACGGCGCGGTCCGCGACGCCTACGAGGCGCACGTGAAGGAGCACGTCCACCACCGCTGGTAGGCGCGGCCGAAGATTGAGGGGGCGCGCTCGCACACGTCCGCGTGTGTCCGCGCCCTCCACGCCGGACGACGACCGCGATGCGTCGTCCGACGACCACGACCCAGCATCGCCCGCCGACCACACGCCGGAGTCGCGCCCGGACCCCTCGAGCGCCACTCACTCCCCGGACCCGCCCGACGACCGGTTCTCGCGCGCGCTCGAGACGACGCGACGCTCGCTCCCCCTCGCAGTCCTCCCCTTCCTCGCGTCCGTGCTCGCGCCCGCGAAGGTCGCGACCGTGCTCTCCTCGACGATGGACGCCGGCGTGACGTTCTCGTTCCCGTCCGGGCTGCCGACGCTCTGGTCGTTCGTGCAGGCGAACGGCATCACGCTCTCCGGCCCGGGCGGGCTCGCGCTCGCGACGTGGCTCCCGCTCGCCGCCGTCGGCCTGCTCGTCTCCGCCGTCCTCGAGGCGGCGTTCGTCGGCGGCATCTCGAACCGCGTCGACGGCGCGGACGCGGCGCTCGCGGCGAACGCACGGCGCTACGGGCCCCGGATGGTCGGCGTGAACCTCGTTCGGTTCGCCGTCGTCCTCGTGGCGCTCCCGTTCGCGCTCCTCGGCCCGCTCGTCCTCCTTCCGGTCCTCGGCCTCGGCTATCTCACCTACGGACTGCCGTTCGTCCTCGTCGTCGAGGACGTCGGTGTCGGCGCGGCGCTCTCCCGGTCGGTCTCCGACGCGGTCGCCGGCGGGCCGTACGCGCGGTTCGGCGTCGCGTACCTCCTCGCGATGTTCGTTCCGTCCTTCGTGCTGACGGTGGTGGTCTACGGGACGGGACTCATCGGCGTCGTTCTCGGGGCGGCGCTGGTCGCCGTGCCCGCCGTCTTCGTCGTCGCGTACGGGGTCCTCGTCTTCCGCGCGCTCGCGTCGCCGGACGGGGCGTCGTGAGTCACTACGAGGTTCGACGATTGACGACACATTCGTTCGACAAACTTTACTACACATCCAGTTAGCACACTTTTATACCCTATTTTCGCCATCTGTCTACATGATGCCACGGCAGACGTCGGCGACGGAGCAGTTTGTCGCCTCGCTCCCCGACCCGGAGCAGGCCGATAACGTGGTGTACAACCCCACGACCGACGAGCTTCGGGCGTACTCCGAGCACCTCGAGACGACGACGGAGTTCGGCTCGCCGTCCTACGTCAGCGAGGCCCGCTCGCGGAAGTCCGAGCAGACGAAGAACACGGTCGACGACGCGTTCGACGACGCCGACGAGGCGCTCGTCGCGGACGTCACCGACGCCGCGTCCGAGACCGACCTCGTCTGCGTCGACCGGCGGGTCGGACGCCACCCCGAGCACTCCTACGTCTGTCGCTACTACGTTCCCGAGGAGTACGGCCGCATCGCGCTCAGCCTCTGCAAGCTCCTCGAGCCCGCGCCCGAGGGCGCCGAGCCCGACTTCTACACCGTCCAGCTCCCCGACTGGGAGGAGACGGGTATTCGTGTCCTTCCCGACGCCGGCTACACGGTCGTCGCGGGCAGCGACTACACTGGCGAGGCGAAGAAGTCCTTCCTCCGGCTCTTCATGCTCGAGGCGAAGCGCGCGGGCGGCCTCGGCCTGCACGCCGGCAGCAAGCGCGTCACCCTCGAGACCGAGGACGGCGACCTCGCGGACGTCGGCCAGCTCTTCCTCGGGCTCTCGGGCACCGGGAAGTCGACGCTCACCGCACACGACCTCTGGCTCGACGAGCCCGAGGACGCGACGATGCTTCAGGACGACGTCTGCGCGCTCCTCCCGGACGGGAGCGTCGCCGGCAGCGAGGGCGAGGGCCTCTTCGTGAAGACGTACGGCCTCGACCCCGAGACCGAGCCCGCGATGTACGACGCCGTCACCGACGAGACGGCGGTCCTCGAGAACGTCGACGTCGCCGCGGATGGCACCGTCGACTTCGACAGCGACAAGTACACGACGAACGGCCGCGCGGTCATCGAGCGCGACCAGCTGTCCTCGGCGGGCGAGGAGATCGACCTGCCGGGCGTCGACCAGATATTCTTCATCACGCGCAACCCCGCGATGCCGCCGGTCGCGAAGCTCACTCCCGAGGAGGCCGCCGTCGCGTTCATGCTCGGCGAGTCCGTCCAGACGAGCGCGGGCGACCCGAGCGCGGCCGGCGAGTCCATCCGCGTCGTCGGCACGAACCCGTTCATCGTCGGCTCCGAGGGCGAGGAGGGCAACCGCTTCCGCGACCTCATCGCCGACCTCGACGTGGACTGCTACGTCCTCAACACCGGCCGCGTCGGCACGCGCGACGTCGGCGTCGACGACACCATCACGCTGCTGCGCGCGATCTCGCGCGGTAGCGTTTCGTGGACGCACGACGACGCCACCGACCTCACCGTCCCCCGCGACGTCCCCGGGATGGACGTGAGCGAGTTCGACGTCGCCGCGAACCTCCCCGACCACGAGGCCGAACTCTCGAAGCTCCGCGCCGAGCGCGAGGCCTACCTCGAGCGCTTCGACGCCCTCGACGACGACATCACCGACGCGCGCTACTGACGCGTCGCCCCGCCCGATTTTTCGCGCGCGACGCGTACCCGCCCGCCGTCTCCGCCGTCACAACCGTTTTACGGGCGCTCTGACCCCTACGTGTATGGGCGACACGGCACGTTCGGAGGGGGACGCATGGTCGAACTGAGCGCGGAGACGCGCGAGGCCGTCGCGGCCGCACGCGCCGGCCTCCCCGAGACCGTGGGCGGCGAGCGCGTGGTGTTCGGTTTCGACGGCTTCGTCGACCGCGTGCGGACGGTCGTCGAGGACCGCCACGGCCGCGAGGCGTTCGAGACGCTCGACTCGCTCGCCGAGCTGGGCGCGCGCATCAGCGATTCGGCGGCGTCGAACAGCTCGCTCTCCTTCGAGTGGCTCCAGGACGACCTGCGGACGGGCGGGCACACCTGCCACCTTGCGCGTGCGTACGCGACGCTCGGCTTCGACCCCGTGATGGTCGGCCTCTACGGCGACCCCGTCCGCGACGTCTTCGCCGAGGAGTTCGCGGACGTCCCGATGCACTCGCTCGGGAGTCCGGGTTCCACGGACGCCGTCGAGTTCGACGACGGCAAACTAATGCTCACCGAGTCCGGGAGCGGCACGACGCTCGACTGGGCGCGCGTCCGCGAGACGGTGGGCGTCGAGACGCTCGCCGAGTACCTCGACGGGGCGTCCCTGCTCGGCGTCGGCTACGTCTCGTGGATCCCGTCGCTCCCGAGCGTCGTCGACGGCCTCCGGGAGGAGGTGTGGCCGCGCCTCGACGACCCGCCCGAGCGCGTGCTCTTCGACCCCGCCGACGTTCGCCGCCTCGACGAGGACGTGGTGTTCGCGGCGCGCGACGCCGTCGAGCGCCTCGATGCGGTCGTGGACGTCACCGTCTCCGCGAACCGCTTCGAGACGAAGGTGCTCGCCGAGCACTACGCGGGCCGCTCGACCGAGAGCCTCCGCGCGGACGCCGAACTCGTCGCCGCGAACCTCGACGTGACGCGCTACGTCGGCCACGGTCTCCACGAGTCCGTCGTCGTCGGTGACGGGACGCACGCCGTCCGGAACCCCGTCACGGACGACCCCGCTCTCACCACCTCCTCGGGCGACCACTTCAACGCCGGTTTCGCGCTCGGCCTGCTCTGCGGCCTCGACGACGCGGCGGCCGCCGTCGTCGGGAACGCCCTCGCCGGCGTCTTCGTCCGCACCGGCGACCCGCCACGCTACGACGACGTCCGGGATTTCGTCGACGACTACGAGGCGAAGTTCGAGTAGGCGGCGTGCCCTTCGGCGCGCCCCCGTTTTCCCTCGCGCGGCCGGTCGGGACGGGGCTTCATCCCCGTGTCGGAATAGAAGCACGTGTAGGTACGGCCACACGTATTTTATAACTAATCTGTCGCCCTCGCCCATCACACTACCTAGTCGTGCAAAAGTCGGCAGGGATATCTCGATTCGGGTGGCAAATATCCGCTATTTCCCCCATACTCTAATGGTGTCTCCGACCACTACGGGTGTGACCTACGAGAACCTCGATGCCGAGCTCATCAACGCGTTGCTGGGGGACGGGCGGGCGAGCCTGCGGAGTCTGGCGGAGGAACTCGACGTGTCGGTGACGACAGTGTCGAATCACCTCTCCGACCTCGAAGAGGAGGGTGTCATCCGCGACTACGCCCCAATCGTGGACTACGACAAGCTGGGGTACGACGTGACGGCGATCCTGCAGTTGAAGGTCGAGGGGGGCGCGCTCCCGGACCTCACCGACCGACTGCGGACGCACAAGCAGATGGTGTCGGTCTACGAGGTGACCGGCGACTACGACGTCATCGCGGTCGGCAAGTTCACCGACACCGACGACATGAACACCCTCATCAAGGAGTTGCTCGGCGACGCCGACATCAACGAGTCCGCCACCAGCGTCGTCCTCGACGCCGCCGTCGAAAACCAGCAGTTCCAACTCGACGTCGCGTAGCGGCCGAATCGACTACCAGCACAGTTTTGCTGATTGCCTAACTAATCCGGGGCATGAGTGTGGAGTCCGCGCGCGAGCCGACCGGAATCGACGGCTTGGATGCGGTTCTCGGCGGCGGATTACTGACGGGGCAGAACGCGCTCGTCCGGGGGCCGCCCGGCGTCGGGAAGACGGTGTTCGGGCTCCACTTCCTCGCCGCCTGCGGCGACGACGAGACGAGCCTCTACATCAACCTCGGCGAACCGACGTCGTACGTCGAGCGCACCGCCGAGCAGTTCGGCCTCGACTCGCCGTCGCTGCGCTTCCTCGAACTCGCGCCGACCGCCGAGGCGTTCGCGGCCGACGAGACGTACTCCGTGTTCGCCGCCGCCGAGGTCGACGGGCCGTCGCTCGTCTCGGAGATCCGCGACGCCGTCGACGAGCACGAACCGGACCGCGTCGTCATCGACCCCATCACCGAGTTCCGCTATCTGACGACGGACGAGCGGCAGTTCCGCTCGCAGATCCTCGGCCTCCTCGACTTCCTCCGGGACGCCGGCGCCACGGTGCTGATGGCCTCCCAGTCCGCGCCGGACGAACCCGACACCGACCTCCGCTTCATGACGGACGTCATCATCGACCTCGACCGGCGCCGCGACACGCTCACGGTCGACGTCCCGAAGTTCCGCGGTCCGTCACCGACGCGCGGCCCGCACACCTACGAGATCACGGCGGCCGGCGTCGACGTCTGGCCGCGCCTCCGCCCGGACGTCCCGGAGTCGGACTTCCCCGACGAACGCGTCTCCTCGGGCGTCCCCGAACTCGACAAGCTCCTCTGTGGCGGCCTCGAGCGCGGGACGGTGACGTTCTTCAGCGGGCCGACCGGCGCGGGGAAGACGACGACGAGCATGCAGTTCGTGAAGGAGGCGGCGGGTCGCGGGACGCGCGCCGTCATCTTCTCCTTCGAGGAGTCCGAGCGCACGATGCTGCGCCGCTCGAAGGCGCTGAACATCGGCCTCGGGGAGATGATCGACCGGGGGAACGTCGAGATCATCGAGGTCCGCCCCGGCGAGTACACCGCCGACCAAGTCACGTCGATGCTGCGCACGGCCGTCGAAGAGGAGGACACCGGCGTCGTCCTCCTCGATGGCTTCCAGGGCTTCCAGCAGAACCTCCGTGGGTTCGACGACCACCGCGGGCCGGTCGACTATCTCGTCTCCATCGGCCGCTACCTCCGCGAGCGCGGCGTCACGACGCTCGTCACGAACGAGGTCCACGACATCACGGGGGAGTTCCGCGTCACCGAGGAGTCGACGAGCAACCTCGCGGACAACATCGTCTTCCTGCGCTATCTGGAGTACGGTGGCTCGATGAACAAGGTCGTCGGCGTGCTGAAGATGCGCACGAGCGACTTCGAGGACACGCTGCGGCGCATCGAGTTCACCGAGTACGGCGTCACCGTCGGCGAGCCGCTCACCGGGCTCACGGGCATCCTCACTGGGACGCCGCGCTTCGATGACCGTGGCGACTCGAACTGATGCCGGCCGCTGACATCGCCGACCTGCCGGCACGCGGGACGGTCCTGCCGCTGGTCGCCGACGCGGCGAACCGGCGCGTGCTCGCGGAGTGGCTCGCCGAGCGCGAGCGCTACACCCTCACGGAGGACACGCCAGCCGACGCCGCCTTCGACCTCTGCATCCTCGACATCCGCGCGCTCGTCGAGAACCGGGCCGTGCTCGCCCAGCGCAAGGCGTCCTCGCGCGCGCTCCTCCCCTACCTGTTGCTCGTCCCGGACGCCAAGCGCGACGCCGTCGAGGCGTTCCGACGCGAGCACGCCGACCTCTGGCGACTCGTCGACGGCGTCGTCCGCGTCCCGATCCGCCAGTACGACCTCGGCGACCGCGTCGAGTCCCTCCTCCGGCTACGCGCGCAGTCACGCGCGCTCGCCGACCGCGAGCGCGAACTCGAGATCCTCAATCGCGTCCTCCGCCACGACATCCGCAACGACATGAACGTCGTGCTCGGCTGGCTCTCGATGCTCCGCGACGACGCGACCGACGACCAGTTGCCGACGCTCGACCGCGTCGAGGCCGCCGCCGACCACGTCGTCGAACTCACGCTCGTCGCGGCGGACATCGCGAAGACGCTCACCGGCGGCGAGGCGGTCGACCTCCGGCCGATGTCGCTCACGCGCGTCCTCACGGCTGAGGTCGAGAAGTCCCGCGAGGCGTTCGCGTCCGCGCGCATCGAGTTCGTGGACGACCCGCCGGACGTGACGGTCGCGGCGAACGACCTCCTCGGCTCCGTCTTCCGCAACCTCCTCAACAACGCCGTCCAGCACAACGATATGGAGTATCCGGTGGTGGCGGTCGACGTCGAGGTACGCGACGGCGTCGTCCGCGTCACCGTCACGGACAACGGCCCCGGCGTCCCCGCCGGCGTCCGCAACTCGCTCTTCGCGGAGGAGGTGAAGGGAATCGAGAGCTCGGGGACGGGGATGGGCCTCTACCTCGTCGCTGCGCTCGTCGACACGTACGACGGCGACGTCCACCTCGTCGACGACGACGCTGCGGGCGCGACGTTCGTCGTCGAACTCCCCGTCGTCGCCGAGGCGACCGACGCGCGCTGAAACGCGCTGGTCGGACCGGTCGACTCGGACGTCGGTCCGGTTTCAGGTCGGCTCGACCGGTCCCTCCTCGTAGGGCTGGACGACGACGAACCCCTCCTCGCCCTCGAAGACGAGCTGGTAGCGCTCGTCGGAGTCGGAGCCGATGAAGTCGCTCAGACTCCGGTTCGACTCGACGCTCGGCGAGAGGTTGCGACTCCACGCGACGGTCGCTTCGGGGTCGGTGCGGACGGGTGGCGTGAGGACGAGCGGGTCGCCGTGCGTCGTGACCGCCACCGTCCCGGGACCGGTGAGGAAGACGTTCGTCAGCCCGGCCGCGGACGCGCCGCCGAGGCTCCCGATGACCGAAATCTCGTAGGAGACGGAGTCCTCGAACGCGAGGACGTCCGGGCCGTTCACGGAGATGGCTTCGCCGTCGTCGAGCTCGAGCAACTGCACTTCCTTGCCCTGGTCGGCGAGGTAGAGGTGGCCCTGGCCGCTGACCTCCATCACGGGGGTCCCCTCGCTCGAGGCCTTCTCCTTGAGGAACCCCACCACGCCGCCCTCGGCGGAGGACTTCCCGCTGAAAGTGAGGTCGCCGTCGAAGGCGACCATCGACCCGGCTTTCGCGATGACCGCGCCGTCGACGTCGACGTCGAGGAGCTTGCCGTTCTCGAGCTCGAAGCGCTCGCCGCTCTCTCCCGGTTCGTTCGCCTCGACGAATTCGTCTACGTCCATGAGTACCCGAGTCGTCGCCGCGAGAATAGAAATAGCTGTCCCCGGACCGCGCGACGCCGCGCCGGTGCGTCGGCGGGCGCTAGATGCTCGCGCCGCACTCGCGACAGACGGAGGGGAGCCACGGTTCGTCCCGAACGACGCGACGTTCGTGCTCACAGCGCGGACAGAACTCGGTCTGTGTCACCATCACTCACCCGACTCTCTCTGACACACTGTAAACTGCCTTTATAATTTCCCTCTGACACCGTACGGTGGTCTACCGAGCGCTCCGTAGCCACCGACCGTCCGTGCTCGGGTGTCCGGTGTCGCCGCCGAGGGCGCGACTAGGTTTTTGATGCTGACGCCGGAACAGCCGTGTATGACGGAGCAACAGGACGACGGTGGCGCCTCGCTGTCGCGACTCGGGCGGGCCGCGCTCGGCCTCGGACTCGCCCTGCAGGCGTCGGAGGACTTCCGTGACCTCGAGGGCGCCGTCGAGTACGCGGAGTCCGAGGGCGTCCCGATGCCGTCAGTGCTCGCGCCGCTCGCCTCCGGGATGATGGTGTGTGCGGGCCTCGGCATCGCGCTCTGGCGGCTCCCGCGTCTCGCGACGGGGGCCGCCGCGACGTTCCTCACCGGCGTGACGCTGACGATGCACGACTTCTGGAACGACGACCCGGACGACCGGAGCGGCGACCGCCTCGCGTTCTTCGGGAACCTCGCGATGCTCGGCGGCGTCCTCATCGCGCTCCGCGAGGCGTGGCGCTGAGGGACACACTGACCCCGCTACGCGCCGCCCTTCCACGTCCAGCGCGTGTCGAGGACGTACCGGTAGAGGCCGCTGACGGCGATAGCGCCGACGTTCGCGGCCAGATAGGGGACGCTCTGGAGCTCGACGAGCGCCGCGAGGACCCCGAGCTGGATGGGGATGGCGCTGCCCCGGACGACGTTCGTCCGCACCAGCCCCCGGAGGTACGGTCGGAGGCTCGTGTGCTGGACCGCCCGGAACGTCCACGCGTTGTTGAGGACGTAGGAGAGGACGATGGTGATCTCGATGGCGACCGCCGCGCCGACGAGGTAGCCGAGTCCGACGACGTCGACGAACGTCCAGAGGAGCACCATCTGGATGCCTGCGGTGAGGAGGCCGACCGTGAAGAACCGCCGAAGCTGGGTCGCTCGCGGCCCCACGTAGAGCTGGCGGAGGTACCGACGCACCACTAGCGGTACCCGAGCGCTTCCAGGCGCGTCTCCAGGTCCGAATCGACCGCGTCGTCGCCGGTATCTCCCTCGCGCTCGCGGATGCGGGCCGCGTGCGCGTCGGCTATCGGGCGATAACGCTCGATGACCGCGCGCGCCTCGGGCGACGGGTCGGCCGTGCGGTCGTCGCGCTGGTCGGGGTCCTCGGGTCGGTAGTAGAGTTCCTCGGCGGCCGTGTCGACGTTCCGGATGTACGTCCAGTCGCGGTCCCGAACGCTCACGAGGAGGTCGCCGTCCGCGAGCGAGCGTGGGATGGGTTGGGTGGTGACGTCCTCGCCGCGAACGGCGACCGAGACGACCGGGTCGTCCGCCGGGGCGTCCCCGTCGACGACCGTCGGCGCGAGCGAGTCGCCCGTCCACTCGGGCGCGGGGTCGACGTCGAGGAGATCCGTGACCGTCGGCGGGATGGCGTCGAGGCCGACCTGTCCCTCGACGCGGCGCGCGTCCGCGCCCGGCACGTCGACGATGAGGGGGACACGGACGAGCTCGTCGTAGAGCTTCGGGTAGTGGGCGAGGTGGCCGTGCTCTTGGAACTCCTCGCCGTGGTCGCCGGCGACGACGACGGCGGTGTCCTCGCGGTGGCCGGCATCACCGAGCGTGTCGAGGAGGCGGCCGATGCTCGCGTCGACCTGCCGGGCGGCCGCCTGATAGAGCAGGCGGAGCTCGGCGAGCGTGCGCTCGTCGACGCCGAGTCCGAGGCCCGTGCGGGTGTGCGCGTGGAGCATTCGGTGCGTGCCGAGGAGGTCGTCGGAGACCTCGCGGATGTAGCGGGGTGCGGGGACGTAGGGCGTGTGCGTGTCCATGTAGTGCACCCAGAGGAAGAACGGACCGTCGGCGTCCGCGAGGAAGGACCGGGCGGCGCGCTCGACATCGAAGAGCCGCGAGGTGTCGAGGAAGGGGCGGTCGTCGCTCGTCCCCCTGAGCCACGACGAGAGGCGGCGCGCGGGCGTGGTCGCGAGCTGAATCCACGCCTCCACCGTGGGGTGCGTGGCGAGATAGCGACTGTAGAGCCCGGAGCCGACGCTCGTGACGAAGGCGTCGAACGAGTCGAAGCCCCGGTCGTAGCCCCAGTGGGAGGTGAGGAAGCCGTTCGCGGCGTTATAGCCGCCGGTCGCGACGCCGGCGTCCGAGAGCCGGGACGCGAGCGTCGGCGAGCCGGTGACGCCGATGTCGCCGGTGTCCGCGAAGACGGGGCGCGACGCGAGGATGGACGGGAAGGAGAACGGCGTCCAGTTCCCGGTGGCGAACGCGCGCTCGAAGACGGCGCTTCGCTCGGCGAGGCCGTCCAATACGGGCGTGTGGCGCGAATCGTCGTACGGGCCGATCGCGTCCGCGCGGAGCGAGTCGACCGTGATGAGGACGACGTTCGCGGCGGTTCCTGAAGCCACGGTTCGTCTCCTCGTTCGCACTCGGCGTAATTACCTTCATCGCCGTGGCGTCGCCGTTCGTCGCTCGCGGTCGACCGGCCGCCGCCGACGCGTGCGAGGGGATTACGTCTCCTCGTCGTCCGTCTCGTCTCCGCCCTCGTCGTCCGTCCCGTCGAGGAACCCGTGGTACGGGCAGACGTGTTCGTCGCGTATCAGTTGCTCGTCGACGATTCGGAGGCCGAGCGCGTCGAGCTCGGTGCTGATTCGGTTGAGGTCGTCGTGGCTCTCGCCGATGGCGTTCACGTAGACGTTCCGCTCCCCGGTCATGATCTCGCGCACGGCCGTCACGCCCCGGATGTCTCGCGCGGCGTTCGCGAGCTCGTCGCGCTCGGGGACGGGTGCCGTGCAGATGATCTTGGTGTAGAGGGGGTAGCCGGCGAGGTCGTAGTCGATGTCGATGTGATAGCCGCGGATGACGCCGCTCTCCTCTAGCTTGTTGAGGCGGGTTCGAACCGTACTCGACGAGAGTCCGATCTCCTCGGCGATATCGGTCGACGACGTCTCCCGCGCGTTCTGCTGGAGATAGTAGAGTATCTGCTTGTCGACCGAATCGAGCGTGCCGTTTCTCATTGCTGGTAGTGGCGCGTCGGAGAACCATAGGCCTGTTCCGTCCTCCACCGGCTCGCGTCTCACGCCCACGTTTGATGACGGAAATCGTCCTACAGAACATCTACT
Organism: Halarchaeum sp. CBA1220; assembly: GCF_003721175.2. Classification (GTDB taxonomy): domain Archaea; phylum Halobacteriota; class Halobacteria; order Halobacteriales; family Halobacteriaceae; genus Halarchaeum; species Halarchaeum grantii. The sequence continues at coordinate 503,703 of NZ_CP054708.1, read as the reverse complement.
TTGACGGGTCGTCAAAATAACCGCGTATTTTATACACTACTGTCTTCTACGCCGGTGTACGACGCGACTCGTCGAACACTACCTCCCATGCGTCTCATCACATCGACCGACCGTAATCCGCCCGCCGCCGCGACCGCCGAGGGCCCGCGAGCGGACCGCCATCACGTCGCCGTCGCGGCGGCGAGCCCCGAGTCGACCCGCGCGACGACCGCCTCACCGCAGGTGACCGAGGAGGCCGTATGAAGGAGCTCGAACGCGACCTCGGTCTGCCGTCCGTCCTCGCGATAAGCATCGGCGCGATGATCGGGAGCGGCATCTTCATCCTGCCCGCGCTCGCGCTCGAAATCGCGGGCCCCGCCGTCATCGTCGCGTACGCCCTCGCGGGACTGCTCGTCGTCCCGGCCGCCCTCTCGAAGTCCGAGATGGCGACCGCGATGCCCGAAGCGGGCGGGACGTACATCTACATCGAGCGCGGCATGGGCCCGCTCCTCGGCACCATCGCCGGCATCGGGACGTGGTTCTCGCTCTCGTTCAAGGGCGCGCTCGCGCTCGTCGGCGGCGTCCCCTACCTCCTGTTGCTGTTCGATCTGCCGCTGAAACCCGTCGCGCTGGGACTCGCGGCCGTCCTGATACTCATCAACATCGTCGGCGCGAAGCAGACCGGCCGCCTCCAAGTCGGCATCGTCGTCATCATGCTCGCTGCGCTCGGCTGGTTCGCCGCCGGCAGCGCGCCGAGCGTCCAGTCGGCGAACTACGTCGACTTCTTCGACGCCGGCATCGGCGGCCTCCTCGCCGCGACCGGCCTCGTGTTCGTCTCCTACGCCGGCGTCACGAAGGTCGCGAGCGTCGCCGAGGAAGTCGAGGACCCGGGGCGGAACATCCCGCTCGGCATCCTCGGTTCGCTGGCGTTCACCACGGTGCTGTACGTCGCCATCGTGGCGGTCCTCGTCGGCGTCACCACGCCGGGGAGCGTCGCCGGGTCGCTGACGCCGGTCGCGGTCGCCGCGGAGGCGACGCTCGGGCAGGTCGGCGTCGTCGCCGTCATCGTCGCCGCCATCCTCGCGCTCATCTCCACCGCGAACGCGGGCATCCTCTCCTCCTCTCGCTACCCGTTCGCGATGAGTCGCGACCGACTCGCGCCCCCCTCGCTCTCGTCGGTGAGCGAGCGCTTCGGAACGCCCGTCACCTCCATCACGCTCACCGGTGCGGTGTTGCTGGTGCTCATCGCGTTCGTCCCCATCCTCGACATCGCGAAACTCGCCAGCGCCTTCCAGATTATCGTGTTCGCCCTCGTCAACCTCGCCGTCGTCGCGTTCCGCGAGGGCGACTCGGCGTACGACCCCGACTTCTCCTCGCCGCTCTACCCGTGGATGCAGGTGTTCGGTGCCGTCACGGGCGTCCTCCTGCTGACGCAGATGGGGACGACCGCGCTCGCCGGCGCCGCCCTCATCACGGTCGGGAGCGTCGGCTGGTACGTCTTCTACGTCCGCTCGCGCGTGAACCGCGAGGGCGTGATGACGGACACCGTTCGCCGTCGCGTCGGCAACGACGCGCTCGCCGAGACCGAATCCGCGATGGCCGAGGTGCCCCGCGAGGTGCTGGTCGCGCTCACGAAGGACCTCGACGAGCGCCGCGAGCGCGCGCTCGTCTCCATCGCCGCCGACACGGTGGGTGCGGACGCCGGTCGCGTCGTCGTCGTCCGGTTCGAGGAAGTCCCGGATCAGGCCCCGCTCACCGCCGACGCGGCCGTCCAGACCGCCTCTGATCGCTCCTTCGAGGCGCGAATCGAGGCGCTATCCGACGACTTCGACGTCGCAATCGAGGCCGACGAGGTCGTGAGCCACGACACGAAGCACGCCATCGTCAACTTCGCGGCCGACCGAGACGTGGACGCCATCGTCGCCGAGCACGAGCCGCTCCGGCTCCGCTCGCGCCTCCTCGGCGACCCGATAGACTGGGTCGTCCGCCACGCCCACTGTGACGTCCTCCTCGTGGACAACCTCGGCTACGACCGGCCCGAGTCCGTCGCGCTCTCCGGGGACGGCGCACCGTACTCGTCGCCGGCGGTGAACGTCGCGGAAGCCATCGCCGCCGCGAACCAGGCGCCGCTCTCCCTCTGGCACTCCGCGAGCAGCGCCACCACCGAGGGGCACGAGCGCGCCGTCGACGCGTATCAGTCCGACCTCTCCGACCTCCTCTCGGTCCCGGTCGACACGGCCGGAGCCAACGGCGACCGCTCCTCGACGCCCGACGTGGTGGTCCGCCGGGGCGCCAGCGACCGCTTCCGCGGGCTCCTCTCCGACGACGACCACCGCCTCCCGAGCCCGGGCTGCACGACGGTCACCGTCTACCCACACGAATCGCGCCAGCCGCCGCTCACGCGCCGCGTCCTCGAACGCCTCACCTTCTGACTCTCCCTCGCGGCGGCCGTCTCTCGTCCGTTTTGCGCGCTAGCTGCGGCCGGAGAGTCGGCGCTCCGCGCGCTCGACGACGTCGCGGACGGCGTCCTGCTTGTAGTAGCCGACGACGGAGAACGCGACGATGGCGCCGATGAGGACGGCGGCGGAGAGCAGTTGGCCGTTCGCCAGTTCGTCGCCGGCGTAGACCGTGATGACGTACGCGGGGAAGCGGCCGACGGCGATGACGGCGATGAACGCCCGGAGCGGCCACCTCGTGAGGCCGCTCAGGAAGCAGATGGCGTCGTCCGGGAGGCCGGGGATGATGACGAACGCGAGGAGGCCGGGGAGGCCGACGCGCTCGACGAAGCCGTCGAAGCGCGTGAGGACGTCCTCGTGGAGGATGCCTTCGACGAATCCGCGCCCGAAGCGCTTCGAGAGCGTGAACGCGACGGTGCTCCCGATGAGGACGCCCGTGAGGCTGTAGACGGTGCCGGCGAGGGGGCCGAAGAGGTAGCCGGAGGTGAGCGCGAGGACCTGCCCGGGGATGGGTGCGACGACGACCTGGAGGGCTTGCACGAGGACGAAGACGAGGGGGGCGAACGCGCCGAACTGCCGAATCCACGCGCGGAGCGCCTGCGGGTCGGAGAGGAACGCGCCGTAGTTGCGTACGACGACGTAGAGAGTGACGAACGCGGCGGCGACGAGACAGAGCGCGAGCAGGCCGCGACGTCGGTCACTTCGGGAGGCGAAGATCTCCATCTCGTAGTGGTGCGTCGGTGAGTGTCACATATGAGTCTTCTACATTCTTCCCGGTGGTCCGGGTGGGAATTTTCACCGGTCGTCGCGCCCGTCTCGGCTTCCGAGAGCGGGTCGCGCCGGCCGGCTCGCGGGGCCGTGTCTCTGTAAAAGAATAGTGAAGCAACATTTTTGGTACTGAAGTGTTTTGTGGCCACTAATGTCACGCTATCCGAGAGGGGCCCGGAGTGCTCGGTTGAAATGTATCTCGTGTAATGCGCCCGCGACCGAGACCGTCGACCAGTCCTACGTCTGCGTCGGCTGTGGCCGCACTATCATCGATGGCGTGGACGACGTGACCGGTAGTCGTGACTGACATGTCGGCCGAGTACACCGAATCGACCCCGTCCGACGTCGACACGGGCGAGGTGGACGCCGGCGACGCACTCCTCCTCGGGGCGGACAGCGAGCAGGACCCGACGGTGAGCGTGATCATGCCGACGATGAACGAAGAGGAGGGCATCGCCGACTGCATCGAGATGGTCAAGCGCGCGCTCGCCGACTCGGGCATCACCGCCGAGATCATCCTCAGCGACGACTCCACGGACCGCACGCCCGACATCGCCCGCGAGATGGGTGCGCGCGTCGTCAACCCGGACGACGAGGGCTACGGCTACGCCTACCGCTACGCCTTCGATCACGCCCGCGGCGACTACCTCGTCATCGGCGACGCCGACTGCACGTACGACTTCGAGCAGTTCCCCGCGCTCCTCCAGCCGGTCGTCGCCGGCGAGGCCGACATGGTCATGGGGAGTCGCCTCGAGGGCGAGATCCGCGACGGCGCGATGCCCTCCCTCCACCAGTACGTCGGCAACCCCCTCCTCACGAAGTTCCTCAACGTCTTCTACGGCGCCGGCGTCAGCGACGCTCACTCCGGCTTTCGGGTCTTCCACCGCGACGTCCTCGACACCCTCGACCTCTCCACCGACGGGATGGAGTTCGCCTCCGAGATGATCATGGACGCCGGCGCGCGCGACCTCACCATCGAGGAAATCCCCATCACCTACCACGAACGCAAGGGCGAGGCGAAACTCGAGAGCTTCCGGGACGGGTGGCGCCACGTCCGCTTCATGCTCCTCAACGCCCCCGGCTACCTCTTCAGCATCCCCGGCACGCTCCTCGGCGTCCTCGGCGTCGCCGTCATGGCGCTCGCCGCCACCGGCCTCGACATCGCCGGCGTCTCCTTCGGCCCCCACTCGATGATTGCCGGGTCGCTCCTCACCCTGGTCGGGTATCAGACCGCGAGCATGGGCGTCTTCGCCACCATCGCCGCCGACCCCATCCGCCGCCCGAACGACGCCGTCACCGCCGCCATCGTCGAGCACGCCTCCCTCGAACGTGCCGCCACCGTCGGCACCGCCATCGGCGTCGCCGGCGGCGCCTACGCGCTCTGGCTCGTCTACGAGTGGGGGACGAGCGGCTTCAGCACCCTCCCGCTCGTCAGCGCCGACATCGTCGCGTTCACCGCCATCGTCCTCGGCGTGCAGACGGTCTTCGGGGCGTTCTTCATGAGCGCCATCGCCAGCGAGAACTAGACGCCCACTCGCCCGCGAGCGAGACGACACCCCTCTGGGTCTCCTCTTCTCCATCCATCGCCGTCAGCGACGGCACCACCTGCCGTCTCAGCTCGTCCGCACGTCCGTGAACTCGAAGCGCGCGCCGCCGCGCTCGCTCTCGGTGACGCGGACCGTCCAGCCGTGCGCGTCCGCGCAGCGCTCGGTGATCGCGAGCCCGAAGCCGGTGCCGGCCTCGCTCGTCGAGTAGCCGGCGTCGAAGACCCTCTCGCGGGCCTCCGCAGGGATGCCGGGGCCGTCGTCGGCGACGACGAACCCGTCCGGGCGCGCCGCCACGGTGACCGTCACGGTCCCCTCGTCGCCGCCATGCTCGCCCCCGGTCCCGCCCTCGCGCCGGGAGTCAGTCGAGGCCTGCTCGACGGCGTGTTCCGGCGTGGGCGACGGCGGGCCGGCCGAGCCGTGCTCGACCGCGTTCCGGAAGAGGTTCTCGAGGAGCTGCTGGAGGAGGCTCCGGTCGGCGTACACCGTCGTCGTGCTCGCGATTTCGAGCGTCGCGGACCCGGTCGGGACGTGTCGCCACGCGTCCTCCGCGACGCCCGCGAGGTCGAGTGCGGTTTCCTCGCGGACGTGGTCGCCGGTTCGTGCGAGCGTCAGGAGGTCGTCGATGAGGTCGTTCATGCGCTCGTGCGCCCGTTCGACCTCCGCGAGCGCGTCGCTATCGCTCGTTTCGCGCGCGAGGTCGAGGTAGCCGCTCGCGACGTTCAGCGGGTTGCGGAGGTCGTGACTCACCACCGACGCGAACTCCTCGAGGCGCTCGTTCTGCCGCGTCAGCTCGCGCTCGTCGCGCTTCTGCTCCGTGACGTCCTGCACCGCGCCGCGGAGGGTGACGACGGCGCCGTCCTCGAGCACGGGCACGCCCTGCACGCGCAGCCAGCGCACGTCCTCGCTCGGCGTCAGGAAGCGCACTTCGATGTCGAACGACTCCCCGTCTTCGAGGGCGGCCTCGACGGCGTTCGCGACGATGGGGCGGTCCTCCTCGTGGTAGACGTCGAGTGCGCCCTCGAGCGGCGGCTCCTCGTCGCCCTCGATTCCGAGGATGTCGAAGAGGTTCTCCGACCAGAAGACGTCCATCGTCTCCGCGTCTATCTCCCAACCGCCGACGTCCGCGATTCGCTCCGTCTTCTCGAGGAGGTCGCGCACCCGCACGAGCTCGCGCTCGTTGCGCTTGCGTTCCGTGATGTCGCGGTTGTTCGTGACGACGCCCCGAATGACGGGGTGGTCGAGGTGGTTGCGTCCGCGCACTTCGAGCCATCGCCACTCCCCGTCGGCGGCCCGGAACCGCGCCTCTTCGATCACCGTCCCGCCCGGCTCCTCGACGAGGTCGAGGAAGGCCGCACGGAGCTCGTCGATGTCGTCGGGATGCACGATTCCGAAGCCGTTCGACCCGACGAGCTCGCCGCTCTCGTAGCCGAGCGTGCGCGTCACCGACGGGCTCTGGTACTTCACGGTGCCGTCGGCTTCGAGGACGGTGACGATGTCCGTCGAGCGCTCGAGGTAGGCCTCGTAGCGTTCGAGCTCGCGCTCGCGGTCCGTTCGCTCCGTGATGTCGCGGTCGGAGACGATGATGGCCGTCACGGTGCCGTCGTCGTCGCGCACCGGCCGGAAGGTGCCGCTGACTGTCCGCATCCGGTCGGTGCCGGTGATGTCGGCTTCGAACTCGACGTACTCGCCGGCCGCCGCGCGCGCCACCCACTCGTCGACGTCCGCCCGGAGCGCGTCGTCGTCACCCCACCACGGCGTCTCCGCGAACGGCTCACCGAGCACGTCGTCGAGGTCGCCCTCGATGTACTCCATCGCGGTCTGATTGATGTCCCGGACGACGCCGTCCGGCTCGAGGACGCCGACGAGGATGTTCGGGTCCTCGAACATCGCCCGGTACTGGCGCTCGGCGCTCGCGAGTTCGCGCTCGCGCTCCGTGCGCTCGGTGACGTCGCGCGTGAACCCGCCGAGGTGCGTGACCGCGCCCGACTCGTCCGTGATCGGCTCGGCCTTGATCCAGACGTCGCGCGTCGTCCCGTCGGGCGCGGCGACGCCGACCTCGATGTCCATCGACACGCCCTCCCCGAGGGCGTCAATCGCGGCTTCGAGGCGCTCGCGGTCGGCCGGCGCCACGGGCTCGAGGAACGCCCGCGGGTTCGCTTCGAGGCGCTCGCGCGGCTGGCCGAAGACGTCCTCGTAGGCGTCGTTGATGAACACGACCTCCTCCCACTCGGCGCTGACCAACCAGAGGACGTCCGTCGTCCGGTCGGCGAGCTCGGAGAAGAGCCGCTGGACGTCGTTCATCGTCGTCTCCGCGCGCTCGTGCTCGACGAGCGTCACGATGCGGTTCGCCAGCACGCCGTAGTGGTCGATGCTGCCCTCCTTCTGGAGGTAGTCGCTCGCACCCGCCGTGATGGCGTCGCTCGCGACCTCCTCGGAGCCCTTCCCCGTGTAGAGGATGAACGGCACTCGCGGGTGCGTGGCGCGCAGCACGCGGAGGAACTCGATGCCGTCCCGTCCCGGCATGTCGTAGTCGGAGACGACGCAGTCGAAGGCCGCGTCCGCGAGCGCGTCCAGTCCCGCGTCCGCGCTCTGGACGGTCTCGACGCTGAGGCGGTCGTTCACGCGCTCGAGCGACGTCGCGACGAGCTCACCGAGGGCGGCGTCGTCGTCCACGTGCAGGACGCGGATCTCGTCGCTCGCCTCCCCGCCCGACACGAGTTCGTTCATCGCGCCGCCCTCCCGTTGCGACCGCTGGCGCCGTCGCTTCCTGCGATGTTCTCGACCGGTCTCGCGTGTGTGTGGCGCATGCCTCGGTGTCTCCTGTCGGCCCCAGCGCATTCACTCAGCCGCGAATGGCGGCGCTCGACTGTCTCGTGCCGTACGGAGTCGATTGCGTCGTAAATACCTACCTCTGAACACGACTGCCGTGTACCGTCGCGGTCACGACCAGTACACCCATCTACGCCGCGCGACAACGCCCCGCCATGGAACTCGGTGTCACCGTCGGGGACTCGCTCGACCGCCTCGAGGGCGTCGCGGACGCCTTCGACTTCGTGGAGTTCGGCCTCTCGGAGGCCGCCGACGTGCCCGCCGCCATCGACGACGACCGGCTCGCGGCCGCGCTCGCGGTCGGCGACTTCGACCTCGTCGTCCACCTCCCCTTCGAGCAGGACGTCGCGACGCCGATCCCGGAGATCAACGACGCAATCGTCGCCTATCAGGAGCGCCTGCTCGACTGGGCGGCCGGCGTCGGCGCTCGCAAGGCCGTCCTCCACGCGGTCGTCCGCGACCCCCACGACACCGGCGAGCGCGCGACCATCGCCCGCCAACTCCAGCGCATCGTCGACGCGGGCGCGGAGCGCGGCGTCGAGGTCGTCGTCGAGAACGTCGGCCATCAGCGCAACGGCCTCCAGCTGTCGGTGCTCGGCGACCTCGCGGAGGAGATCGACGCGCCCGTCTGCTTCGACGTCGGCCACGCGTACATGGAGGCGGGCGACGAGGGCGTCGAGCGCTTCCTGAAGTACCACGGCGAGCGCGTCTCCCACCTCCACGTCCACGACGTCCGCGGTCGCGGCGACACCCACATGCCGCTCGGCGCCGGCGAAATCGACTACGGCATCGTCGGCGAGCACTGCGCGGGCTTCGACGGCACCGCCGCCGTCGAGGTGTTCAGCGACGACGCCGCGCTCCTCGCGGACACCGCCGAGCGGATCACCGGGCACCTCGACGACCCGGACGACTGAGTGGCCCCGCCGGCCGCGAACCGGTACGGAATGAGACACTAGCTCAGCTATATGTGTTTGTGGGTTGAACACTACGGACAGGGCTCAGGAGTCCATGCCAACGTGCCAGAACTGTGGGGAATTCCTCTCTTCGGAGTTCCTCGAGCGGGTCGCGCGCGACGCCGACTCCGGGGACCCGCTCTGCCCGTACTGCACGCAGCCGTTCCTCTGACGGCTGACCGATGCGACACCTACAAAACCCGGACTGTCGAATATCCGGCCGATGACCACGCGGCGTCGCGAGCGCTTCATCGCCGGCCACCTCGCGTGGCTCCTCGTCTCCCTCGTCGCGCTCAGCGCGCTCGACGCCCTCACGTACGAACTCTACTTCGTCGTCGGCCTCATCGGCTTCCTCGTCGTCGTCGAACTCACCGCCCCGATTGCGGTCACGCCCACGTGGCGCCGTCGCCTCCGCTGGCTCATCGCGCTCGGCCTCCTCGTCTTCGGCTACGTCGTCGTGAAACGCGTCCTCGCCATCCTCCCGCCGGGGGTGCTCTGAGCGTGGACGTGCCGTGGCGCACCGGCGCGCTCGTCGCGCTCCTCTGTGCCGTCCTCCTCACCGGCGGCTACGCCGCCGCCACGTCGAATGCGGACTTCGGCGCGTACAACCGTGGCTGGGACGGCACCAGCGACCTCCGACAGGTCGCGAGCGACGCCGGCGCGACCCCGACGGTCGTCCGCGACACCGACGAGTACGCGGGCGTCCCGGCGAACGACACCGTCGCCGTCGTGCTCTCGCCCGATCAGCCCTACACGGACGCCGAGCAGCGCGCCCTCCGCCAGTTCGTCGCCGACGGCGGCACGCTCGTCGTCGCCGGCGACCGCGACGGCGAGGCGAACGCGCTCCTCGCCGCGCTCGGCGCTCGCACTCGACTCGACGGGCGCGCCCTCCGCGACCCCCGCCACTACGAGCGCGGCCCCGCCCTCCCCCGTCTCACGAACGTCACCGAGGGCCCGTGGACGACCGGCGTCGAGACGCTCGTCTTCAACTACGGCACCGCGCTCGCCCCGGCGGGCGGCCGCGTGCTCGCGACGTCCTCGCCGGACGCCTATCTCGACGCGAACACGAACGGGACGCTCGACGCGAGCGACCCCGTCGGCCGCCACCCGGTCGTCGCCACCGAGTCCGTTCAGGCGGGGCGCGTCGTCGTCGTCGCCGACGCCAGTTTGTTCGTCAACGCGATGCTCGAGCGCGGCGACAACCGCCGCTTCGCCACCGCGCTCTTCGACCACCACCGGCACGCCCTCCTCGATTACTCGCATACGGCCGCCCTCCCGCTCGCCGTCTCTGCGCTCTACGCGCTCCGGGACTCGGCGCTCGGCCAACTCGCGGTCGCGCTCGCCGCGCTCGCCGTCGTCGCCGCGTGGCCGTACCGCCGCCGCGTCAGCGACGCCCTCGCGCGGTCGGCGCCGACGGAGACCGACACGCCTCCTCGCCTCGACGCCGAGGCCATCGACGCCTACCTCGCCCGCGAGCACCCCGACTGGGACGCGGAGCGCCGCGCGCGCGTCGTGCAAGGGGTTATTACGCGCCGTCGCGAATCCCCGCGCGATGACTGACTCGGCGGCCGCGTTCTACGAAGCGCTCCGCGACGAGATCGAAACCGTTCTCATCGGGAAGACGGACCTCGTCGAACATCTCACGCTCTCGCTTCTCAGCGACGGCCACGTCCTCATGGAGGGCGTGCCCGGCGTCGCGAAGACGACGGTCGCGAACCTCTTCGCTCGCGCGACCGGCCTCGACGTGAACCGCGTCCAGATGACGCCCGACCTGATGCCGGCCGACATCACCGGGACGCACGTCTACAACCAGACGACCGGCGAGTTCACCCTCCAGAAGGGGCCGGTCTTCGGAAACGTCGTCGTCGCCGACGAGATCAACCGCACGACGCCGAAGACCCAGAGCGCGCTCCTCGAGGCGATGCAGGAACGCACCGTCACCGTGCAGGGGGAGACGCTCGCGCTCCCCGAGCCGTTCTTCGTCGTCGCGACGCAGAACCCCATCGAGATGGAGGGGACGTTCGAACTCCCGGTCGCACAGCGCGACCGCTTCCAGCTCAAACTCGACGTCGGCCTCCCGACACGCGAGGAGGAACGCCGCCTCCTCGCGCGCTTCGACTCGAACCCCGACCTCGGCCCGCAGGACGTCACGCAGGTCGTCACCCACGACGACCTCGCCGCCGCGCGCGCCGACGCCGCGAACGTCTACATCGACGAGCGCGTCGTCGACTACATCCTCGACATCGTCGCGGCGACGCGGAACTCCGCCGACGTCGACCACGGCGTCTCCCCGCGTGGCGCGCTCGCGCTCCAGCGAACGAGCAAGGCGCGCGCGGCGGTCGACGGCCGCGACTACGTCATCCCCGACGACGTCAAGGCGCTCGCCGTCCCCGCGCTCAACCACCGCCTCGTGCTGAGCACGGACGCCGAGATCAGCGACGTCTCCTCGGTCGCGGTCATCGAGGACGTCCTCGACTCGGTCACCCCGCCCGGCGCCGAGGACGTCCGCCCGAACGCCGCCTGAGCGTCACTCGCGTCGAGCGTTCGCCGTCTCGTCCGCCTCGAACGCCGGCCAGTCGAGGACGACGCGCTCGTCGGCGCGCTCACCGCCGTCCGTGACACGGAGGGCGACCGCCTCCCCGAGGTCGCGCGCGACGCCGACCGCGAGGAAGCTCGCGACCGGGTGGTCGAACGTCTCCCCGGAGCCGAACTCGACGCCGGAGAGCGCGACGACGAGGCGGCCGTCGGCGACCCGCTCGACGTCCCCGCTCTCGACGAGCTCGAACTGGTTCGCGAGGGCGTCGACGAGCGACTCGCCGAGGCGCTCGGGGTCGCCGTCCGCCGGCGTGGTGCGCGCCCGCTCGTACTCCTCGAAGAGGCGGTCGCCGCTCGCGTACAGGGAGAGGCCGCGCTCGCGGTCGTCGTCCGTCGCGACGAAGACGGCGGCGAGCGCGTCGTCGTCGGGGCGACGCGCGCTCGCGTGCTGTGGCACGAACAGTCGCGCGCCCGCGTCCGGGTGCTCGACCGGAACGTAGTAGCGGTGGTCGGTGAGCCCGAGCTCGCGCGCGATGTCGGCTTCGTTCTCCGCGAGCGCGCTGAACGCGCGCTCCCCGACTGTGACCGGGACGACGTGCTCGGGCGTCAGGTAGTACGTGAGCACGCCCGCGAACACGCCGGTGCCCGCGAGCGCGAACAGCACCGTTCGCGCGTCCGCGAACACGACTCCGAGCAGTCCGGCGAGGACGCCGAGCGCGGCGAACGCGACGGCGCTCCGCCGGTAGGAGACGCGCTTCGAGCGGGCGTACTCCTCGCGGAGGCGCCGGTTCTCCTCCTCGACGAGCCGGAGGCGCGTTTCGAGGACCGCGTCGTCGTCGGCCGACTCGGCGTCGATGTCTGCATCACTCATGTGTTGAATCGGGGACGAGGTCGAGCATGACTAGTTCGTAGCGGTGCACGCCGTAGCCGAGGAGCGCGACGGTCCCGAGGACGAGCGCCGCGAGCGCCCACGTCGGGAGGGACGCACTGAGGCCCGCGCCGAGGACGGCGAGGGCCCCGCCGCTCGCGACCGCGAACGCGGCGAGCGTGCGGACGGAGCGCGTCGCGCGCAAGAGGTGTGCGCCGAGGCCGACGCTCACGCCCCCGCCGACGAGGACGAGCGTCGCGAGCGAGACGGGGCCGAGCGCGCCGAGCGCGACGGCCGCGAGGACGGTCGCCACGCGCCCGTCGCGGAGGAGCCAGCAGACGCCGACGGCGAGCGCGACGACGACGCCCGGCCCCCCGTGCCCGGTGACGAAGCCGATGGCGACGAGGAGGAACCCGACTGCCGGGCCGGTCACGCGCTCGGCGCGTCCGAGCAGGCGCTCGCTCGCCGCGCTCATGCCGGTCGCCTCCGTTCGCGTCGCGCCGTCAGCAACGCCTCGAGTCGCTCGCCGGGCGTGACCTCGTACGCCTCGACGCGCGCGGTCTTCGCGAGCGACTCGCGGAAGGCGACGAAGTCACTGTACGCCGCGTACGCCGACTCGAGGTCCGCGAGCGCGTCCGGCTCGTAGAGCGCGCGCGGCGCGATGAAGACGAGGACGTGGTCGTCGCCGTGCTGGAGGAGGTTGACCGTCCGCTGCAGCTCCGCTCGATGCGCGTCGTCCGTGAACACGACGTGCCAGTGCTGGCCGCCGTGGCGCGTCGTGAACGTCTTCGCCGCCCGATAGAGCGGGTCGTCGGCGGTGGCGTGCCGGTGGCGGGTCGCGGTCGTGACGTAGGGGCGGAGGGTCGAGGCGTACGCGCTGTCGTCCCCACGGAGCGCTCGCGTGAGCGCGCCCGCGCCGCCGCGCTCGGTCTTCGGCCACGCGACGCCGTCCCCGGTCGTCGGGGTGAGCGCGTGGAGTTTCCGCTCGATGATCGGATACTGCGTGTGTGCGGTCGCGCTCGCCACGCGGTCGGTGACGCCGTCGTCCCCGACCGCGTAGTAGGAGAGGGGGTCCTCGGCCGCCGCCGCGCTCTCCACGACGGCGAGCGCGGCCTCCCGGAGGTAGTCGAAGGCGGTCACGCCGCTGCGGCCGACGCCGGTCGTCGCGCGGTGGTCGACGAAGACGGCGGTCTGTCGCTCCGTCGTCGCCTCCGCCTCGCGGAGAAACGGCTCGTTCAGCCGCGCGGTCGTCAGCCAGTCGATTCGGGTCGCCGGGTCGCCGGGTTCGTACTCGCGGATGTCCGCCGGGTCGACCCCGGCACCCCAGCGCTCGGCCGTGTGACTCCCGTACGGCGTCGTCATCCGGACGTCGCCCGCGCCGACCTGCACGTCGCGTGGGAGGCGCGGTTCGACGGTCAGCGCGACGGCCTCGCCGACGGGGAGGGTTTCGCTGAACAGGCCGAACGCGCCCCGAACGGTCACCGTCGGGCGCGAGACCGTGTGACGGCCCGCGACGGGGACGGTGAGCGAGAAGACGGTTCGCGCCGCGTGCTCGCCGTCCGCGAGCGAGAGCGACGCCGCGTCCGCCTCGACGTCGGCGGCCGCCGGTGGCGTGACCGCGATCTCGAGGGGGACGTCCGTCTCCTCGCGTGCCGCCGTGAGGACGACCGGCACCGATTCGTCGGTCATGAGCGTCTCCTGCGCGGGGACGATGCTGACCGAGAGGTCGCTCGTGAGCGTGCGGAGCGTCCGGACGAACGCGAGTTGTGCGGTGAGCACCCAGCCGCCGAGCAGACAGAGGCCGAGCAGGACGAGTGGGCGGGCGAACACCACCGCGAACCCCGCGAGAAGCGCGAGCAGGAGGAGGGCTTCGCGGCCGGTTCTGGTCACCCGCATCACCGTATCGACGTATCGCGGGCCAATTGAACCTACTGATACATTCGCGCACGCGATACCGGTCCGCCGCGCGACACGCACCCGCTCCGGGCGCCGACTCTCGGCTGTAGAAAGGGGTTTGTACGTCCGTGGGATACGTCACGGACGTGACTTGGGTCACGCGACGGCGCGCCCGGCTCGTCTTCGCCGTGGCCGTGGCGCTAGCTCTCTGCGTCTCCGGCGTGCACGCGGGCCCAGCGGCCGAAAGCGCGGCCGCCACGCCGACCGCGCAGGTGAGCGGACCCGACAACGACTCCGCGAACAACTCCTCCGTCCCACACCACCTCGACCCCGCGACGTACGAGGAGCCGGGCGAGATACGCACGCTCGAGTCGTGGCTCGACTCGCACCTCGGCGCGCGACTCGCCGCGAGCACGCGCAACGTGAGCCAGGGCCAGTACGAGGCGGCGCGCGCGGTCGTCGGCGACGCGTACAGCGACCGCCTCGACCAGTACGTCGACGTCGCCGGCGCGACCGACTACGAGAGCGACGACCGGACCGCCGACGAGTTCGCCCGCGCACAGGACGCCCAGCGCGAGTACGTCTCGAGCACGAGTCGCTACGAGCGCGTCCACGAGCAGTATCAGCGCGCCCGCGACGCGGGCGACGAATCGCGCGCGCGGCGCCTCGCCCGCGAGCTCCAGCGTCTCGCCGCCAACGTCACCGAGCACCGCACCGCGGTCGTCGAGTCGTACCGCGCGGTCGGCAACGGGACGGCGGTCGACCTCACGGCGGCGATGCAGCGCACGAACCGGAGCACGGACGAGGTGCTGGCGACGCAGTCGAGCGTGCGCGGCGAGACGTTCACGCACACGAGCGTGACGCTCGCCCTCGACAATGCGACGCTCACGCCGACGCGAGAGAGCCGGTTCACGGGCGTCCTCCGCACCGCCGATGGCACCCCGATTCCGAACGGCACGGTCGTCCTCCGGGTCGGCGCGGACACGCTCACGACCACGACCGATGCGGACGGCAGCTACGCCCTCACGTATCGCCCGGTCGCCCTCTCGGCGGCGACCGACTCCGCCCGCGTCCGCTATCGGCCCGCGAGCGCGTCACCGTATCTCGGCGCGAACGCCACCACCCCCGTCGACGTCGCGGCCGCCCCGGCGACCGTCACGCTCGCGTCGACGCCGCGAGCGGCCACGTACGGTGAGTCGCTCCGCGTCACGGGCCGCGTCTCCGTCGAGGACGCGCGACTCGCCGGCGTCCCCGTTCGCGTCACGCTCGGTGACGGCGTCGTCGCGCGCACCACGACGAACGCGAGCGGCGCCTTCACCGCCACGACCAGTCTCGGCGCGCGACCCGCCGCCGGAACGGCGACGCTCACCGTCGCGGCCGGCCGCGCTGACACCGCCATCGAGCCGGGGAACGCGTCGACGACGCTCACCGTCCGCGAGACGGCGACGTCGCTCGCGCTCACCGCGAACGCGTCCACGTCGACGGTCGACGTCGCGACGCGACTGCGCACTCCTGACGGCGGCGTCGCCGGCCAGCCGGTCGTGGTGCGCGCGAACGGGACGCGTCTCGCGACGCTCACCACCGACGGCGACGGCACCGCGAACGCCACGCTCGCCCTGCCGTCGCGCCTCCGGCCGACGACCGGGGCGCGAACGCTGGCGATAACGGCCGCGTACGCGGCGTCCGGAACGAACCTCGAGGCGGCGTCCGCTCGCACGGCCGTCACCGTCTCGCCACCGCCCGCGTCGTCGAGCGGCGTCACGCTGACGCAGGCGTGGATCCTGCTCGGCGCCGTTCTCGTCGCGAGTCTCCTGTTCGCGCTCGCGTACGCGCTCTGGCGTCGCGACCTCGAAGCCGACGACGACGTGCCCGAGCCGACGCCGGAACCGGAGCCCGACCCGGCGACGCCCGCGCTCGCCGACCGATTGCTCGCCACGGCGCGCGACTCGCTCGACGACGCCGAGCCCGCGACGACGGTCGAGACGGCGTACGCCGCCGTCCGCCGCGCGTTCGACGAGGACGACACGACGCTCCGCCAGCGCACGCACTGGGAGTTCTACACGACGCTCAGTGACACGCTCGGGGAGGACGAACGCGCCGCGCTCGAAACGCTGACGTCGACCTACGAGCACGCGACCTTCGCCGGGCGCCCGGTCTCGCGCGCGGACGCCGAGGCCGCGCTCGCCGCCGCCGAACGCCTCGTCGAGGACGCGTAGGCGCGGTTCCGACTGCCTTTTCACCCTCTGTCGCCAACCCCGGGACGCATGAGCGACGCCCCGGACTGGACGCGCCTCCTCCCGCGGCCGCTGCGCCGCCTCCCGGCGGACATCGCGGCCACCGTCGCGCTCACGCTCGTCGGCGTCCTCCTCCCCGTCCTCCCCGTGTTGAAGGAGACGCCGCTGCGCGTCCTCTTCGGCCTCCCGCTCGTCCTCTTCCTCCCCGGATACGCGCTCGTCGCCGCGCTCTTCCCCGAAGCCGGGAGCGACGACGCGGGCATCGACGGCGTCGAGCGCGTCGCGCTCTCCTTCGGCCTGAGCATCGCCGTCACGCCGCTTCTGGGGCTGGTGCTCAACTTCACGCCGTGGGGAATTCGACTGATCCCGATTCTCGTCGCCGTCGGCGGGTTCACGCTCGTCGCCGCCGCCGTCGCGGCCGTCCGCCGCTGGGAGACGCCGAGCGAGGCGCGCTTTCGCGTCCCCTACCGCGAGTGGGCGACCGAGGCACGCGTCGAACTCCTCGAACCCGACACCACCACGGACGCGGCGCTGAACGCCCTCCTTGCGGTGAGCGTCCTCGTCGCCGTCGCGAGCGTCGGCTACGCCGTCACCGTCCCCCAGCAGGGCGAGGCGTTCACCGAGTTCTACTACCTCACGTACGGCGAGGACGGCGACCTCGTCGCGGACGGCTACCCCTCCGAGATGGTCGTGAACGAGTCCGCGCCGCTCGTCGTCGGCGTCGGCAACCACGAGCACCGCGCGCAGAACTACACGTGGGTGCTCCTCGAACAGCAGGTGCACGTCGCGAACAACACGACGCTCGTGGACCGGTCGGTGCGACTCGAGACGCATCGCCTCCGCCTCGCCGCCAACGAGACGCGGCACACGAACGTCACCATCACGCCGGCGTTCGCAGGCGAGCGCCAGCGCTTCGCCTTCGTGCTCTACAAGGGCGAGGCGCCCGCCGACCCGAGCGTCGAGAGCGCGTACCGCGAGGTCCACCTCTGGGCGAACGTCACCGAGGCGTCCGCCTAGGCGACGCGTTCTCGAGAGGCCCGGTCACTCGTGGCCCTTCGACGGTGAGGCGCTCGCGGACGCGCTCGGCGCCGAGGCACGCGATAGCGCCGCCTCGGCAACCGGCGTCTTCGTGAGGCCGCCCTGACAGCCCTGACAGAGGTCGTCCTGCCACGCGACCGTCGAGACCGTCTCCCGCTCACCCCCACAGTACTGACAGTACTGCGTCGTCGTCGGCGCGATCCGCGACGACAGCTCGGCCGGGCCGTCAGCCTCGTGTGCCGATGGGACGCCGGCTCCGCAGGTGCGGCAGATGTCACGCTGCCAGCCCACGGTCTTCGCTATTTCCCGCTCCGAGTCACAGGCCGGACAGTACGACCGCTCCGCTCCCCCTCTCATACATAAACATAATGGCCAACTCAGTAACTAAAACCGGTTTTATCGTTCACATAACCAACACCAGGAAGAAAAGTTGTCTTTCGAACAGGTGTCCTGACTAACTACCACACGTCGGTTTCCCGTGCCTCGCTCACCACCGTCGCGCGTCGCCCACGCCGGTCGATGGCCGTCCGCCCATCGGCGTCGTCGCTGACGGTGCGACCCGCCGGCGACGGCCCGCTCCCTCACGCGTCACTCCGTCGCCACACGAGAGCGCGAACGCGCTCGCTGTACTCACGGTGGAGGCCGTCCGCGCCGAGATGGCTGAGGAACCCGAGGAGGAACGCCGCGCTCTCGGTGAGTGCCACGGCACGAACCGGCGCTCCGACCGACCCGTCCGTGCCGAGGAGGAGGCTCACGACCGCGCCGACGCAGAGCGCGACGACGACGCCCGTCGAGAGCCGGTGCGTGACCGTTCGATGCGTCGGGCGCAACACCGGGAAGAGCCGCCGCGTCCCGACCCACGCGCTCCACGCGAGCGACGCCACCACGACGCCGCCGAGGAACGCGCCCGGCCGCCCGGTCGCTCGCGTGACCGTCGCCGCGATGGCCGGGCGATAGCGGAGGCCGACGACGAGCGCGACCGCGGCGACGAGCACCGGACAGACGTCCGCCCCGTAGCGATGCGGGATCGACGCCTGGTGGTCGAGGTCGGGGAAGAGCGCGCCGGCGAGCGTCGCCGGGAGGCTCACACACACGAGCGCGAGCGGGCCGAGCGAGCACGCGCCGAGTAGGTAGGCGCTCGCGGTCGCGGCGACGAGGACGGCGTGGGTGGCGAGCCCCCATCGGAGGTGCGTCTCGAAGCCGCTCATGCGTGCCCGGCACACCCCCGTGAGTCTCGCGGCCCTCGGCGGGCGGCGCTCGCGCGCGACCGACGGCGGCGCGTCGGCGTCTCAGTCATCGAGGTCGAGCGCGACGCTCTCGGTGTTCGCGTCGTCGCCCCTCTCGGTCGTCGTCTTCGTGACGCCGGACCGGTCGTCGCGCGTCGACCCGCCGAGGCTCCGGATGGCGTCCGTGACGGCGCGCTCGGCGCTGGCGGTGAGTGGCTGGTCGGCGACCGACTGGAGCGTCGAGCGCGTGGCCGCCCGGAGGCGGCGCCGATAGATGGCGCCGGCGACGAGCGCGAGCGCCGCCATCGCGGCGGCGCCGATGGCGCCGCTGGTCAGCGGGGAGAGCGTCGGCGTGATGCCGTAGGCGGCGTGCTCGGCCGTGACGGTGGGCGCGACGCGCTTCGAGGTCTCGACGACGCGCTGCGTCCGCGCGAACTGCGTTTCGACGTGGACCGTCGCGAGCGTCTCGCCCTGCGGGAGCACGGATTTCGGGTAGACGCGGAAGCTGATGGAGGCGGTCTCGCCGGGTTCGAGGCGACCGAGGTCGAAGGTCGGCGGCCGGTCGACGGTTCGCTCGATGACCTGCTCGCCGCCCGTGGTCTCGCTCGTCGAGATGGACGACGGCGCGATGAACGCCGCGCGGTCGGTGGCGAGCGTGAGCTCGGTGGCGTTGATGGGGCCCGTGCGCTCGGTCGGCGCGACGGTCACCGTCACCGCGACCGCGTGGTCGGCGTCGGCCGAGGTCCCGACGAACGTCTCCTCGACGCTCACGGGCGCGTCCGGCACGCCCTCGCTGGCGCTGGCGTCCACGCTGACGACGGCGACGCCGCCGACGACCACCGCGACGACGAGGCAGGCGGCGACGAACGCGCGGGTTCGCTCAGTCATCGTCCTCACCCCACTCGGGCAGGGTCGCGTTCTCGACCTGGCTACGCATCGACACCGGGTGGCTGGCCGGCAGGAGCTCCGGGTAGGCGTAGCACTCCGCGAGCGGGATGGGGGCCCCCCAGAGGGTGGGCTGGCCGCGCTCGAGCGACGCCCGGAGCGCGCCGTGGTCGAAGTCGTCGAGCGCGAGGCCGCCGTGGTAGGCGAGCAGGCCGATTCGCTGCTCGTCGTTGCAGACGACCGCCCGGGGCTGTTTGTCGAACTCGTCTTCCGCGACCGTCTTCGGGGCGTTCCCGGCGGCGCCGTCCTGCCAGATGCGCTCGCGGACGGCCTGCGTGCAGAAGACGACCGGGTGGTCGCGACTCGGCGTCCGCGACTCGTTGCGGGTCTCGAGGCGCGCGCCGAGGACGCCGTCGTCGTGGTTGTCGAGCGTCTCGCGGAGGAGCGTCGCGACGCGCTCGCTCTCCATCACGCCGTCGTCGATGAGCGCGGTGATGCCGGCGTCCTCCGCGACGCGCTCGCCGTCGAGTTCGACCCCGCTGGCGACCGGGAGCGTGACGAACCGGCCGAGCGGCGCTTCCCGGACCGCCTCGATCTGCTCCTCCATCCTCGCCTTCGCGGCGTCGCGCCGCTGCGTCGCGGTCTTCCGGTCGCTCACCGCCGTCTCGCGGGCGTCGTCTAGCGCCGCCCGCCGCGCCTCCAGCGTCTCGATGACGTCGTCGCGCTCGGCTGCGATGTCCTCGGCGAGGCTCGCGAGGCGGTCGCGCTCTTCGAGGGCCTCGCGGAGCCGCTGGAGGTTCTCGCGGGTGCGCTCGAGGTCCTCCTTGCAGTTGGTGTACGTCGCGCGGTCGGTGATGCGCGCGCTCATCCCGAGGTCGTCGAGCTCGCTCGACAGTGACGCGATCTGGTCCTCGAGCATCGGCTCGATGGTCTGGACGAACTGCGTCTTCGCGCCGTCCGTCTCGTCGAACGCGGGGTCGAACGCCTCGATCTCGTCCCCGCGACGCTCGACGTACTGGTCGACGAGCGCGCGGAACCGGTGACTCCGAAGCTCCGCGGCGGTCTCGCGGTACATCGCGGCCATGAAGACCGCGCGCTGGATGCGGTCGGCGTCCACGCGGTCGTGGAACGTGTGCGTGCGGCGGTTCTGGTGCTCGCCGAGCTCGGTCTCGATGCCGTCGAGGCGCGTGGCGTGCGGGTCGATGTTCCCGGCGATCTGGCGCGCGCGCTCGAACTCGGTGAGCATCGCTTCGGGCACGGCCGTCACGTCGTCACCGTCCGCGTTCTCCGCGCCCTCGGCGACGAGGTCGCCCTCGCCGCGGAGGTGGTCGTCGGCGTCGATGGCGGCGTCGAGCTGTGCGCGCGCCGCGTCGAGCGCCTCGATCTCCGCGCTCAGTTCCTCGACGGTTTCGTCGTGCGCCTGGTAGTCGCGCTTGTTCTCGAGGAGCTCCTCGATCTCGTCGACCGGGACCTCGAAGTCCGCGCCGCGCACCTCGTAGAAGGTGTGTTCGAGGGCCTTGGCTTCGTTCTCGACGTCGACGAACTGGGGTTGGCCCTTGCCCTTGCGCATCCACTCGACGACGACGCGGGCCGCCGTCCGGTCGACGCCCTCGCGGTATTCGGCGTCGTCGCTTCGGTCCTGATCGTAGCGCAGGAGGAAGACCCCGGAGAAGGGGTTCTCGGTGATGGTGTAGGCCGAGCGCCGGTTGTTCGCTTGGTCCCGCGAGGCGAGCAGCGGGATGCGCAGCGGGTACTCCGTCTCGCCGTCGTAGTCGGTGATGGCGCGCAGTTCGTCGAGGAGCGCGAGCGAGTTCGCGGGGTAGCGCCAGTGGACGTCCGGGGCGTCGCCGCCGCCGTCGAAGTTCTCGGTGCTGGCGAGGCTGCAGACCGCCCAGTGCTCGAAGCCCGGGTGAACCTCCTCGTCGAGGTCCTTCAGCACCTCGTGGAGCAGGCCGGTGACGAGGGGGGCGATTCCGGAGCCGGTCCCGCCACCTGCACCGACGAGGTGGAAGACGTTGACCGCGCTCGGGCCGCTGACGTCCGGGTCGGACTCGAAGCGCTCGACGAACTCGCTGATGGCCCGGCGGATCTTGTCCTCGTGGCTGCCGACGTCCTCGGGGTTGTCGAAGTAGTAGCGCCCGAGGCAGGGGTCGCGGCCGGCGCCGTCGCCGCCGTCGATGGTGATGTCGTCGCGGAGGTAGTGGCGGTTGCGTTTGTCGTGGTCGTGGAAGCGCCGGTCGGGCGTCTTCAGCGTGACCGTCTCGATGTCGTCGTCGAGGTCGCTGAACTTCTCGGTGCCGGAGTTGATGGCGACCATCCGCACGCGCTCGGCGATGCCCTCGCGCTCGGCGAGGTCGAGCACGGCGTTCCCCATCTCGATGCCGCCGTCGCCGCCGCAGACGAGGACGGTCGGGGTCTCGGTCAGGATCGATTCGTCGTCGTCGTCCGGAACGCTGACTGTGGTGGTGTCGGGCATGGTCGGGGTCGAGAGCGACGCGGGCCGCGCCGCGCCGTTCTCACTCCCACCAAGCACCCCCTATATCACCATCCTATCACTTTTTCCGGGTGCGGTGTGCGCTCTCGCGAGGGGAGGCGTTCCACGCGTGGAATCGGTTCCGGCGCTCCACCGGCCGCCCTCAGAACGGCGAGGACGGCATGAAGCCCGGATTCCGGGACACCAGCTCGCCGACGTCCTCGTCCGGCCCCTCGTCGTCTATCTCGGGGAACATCCGCATGAACTGCGTCCACGAGAGCACCCACGCCGAGGGGTTGTCGTCGCTCAGCATCTCCGCGCTCGCGAGGAAGACGACGTGCGTTCCCTCGACCTCGAAGCGCTCGACGACGGCGTCCGGGAGCTTCCCCGGCGCGCGAATCCGCGCGTTCTCCCCCGGATAGCCGTCGACGACGTTCCAGTCCGCGTACCGGTACTCGGACTTGCGCGCGGGCGAGCGCGAGATGAAGACGAACTGCGAGCCCGCGTCGTAGTTCCAGTGGACGATAGCGTCCTCGCCGTCGTCGACGACGTACTCCTGTGCGAGCGCCGGCAACTGCACGCGGCGGTTGCTCTGCACGGCGCGTGGCTCCTGAAGCGGCCACGGCTCGTCGAACGCCGCCGCATCTATCGGGCTCGCGTCTCCACCTGACCCGTCAGTGGCCGCTCTCCCGGCCTCGTCTCCGCGCACGTCTGCTCACCTGTCAGCGCGTACCCACGGCATCGGTATAATCCCACCGCCGCCTGCGGGCGAACGCTTTAGTCGCCCTCGCCGATAGCACGCCGTGTGCGCTCGCCAGCCGCCCTCACAGGACTCCTCGCACGCCTCCGCGACCCCTTCGACGCGTACGAGATGCGGTGGGCGACTGACCTCCCCCGGCCTACCCTCGAGTCCCGCCTCGACGACGCCTTCGAGCGGACCGCTGACGACGCGACCGGCTGGCGACACGACCACACGCTCGTCTACACCGACCGCCTCTCGGTCACGGACGACGGCGAGGTCCGCATCGTCCGCCGCTGGCCCGCCGCCGTCCGCCTCGCCGTCCTCGGCCTCGTCCTCCTCGCGCCGCTCGTCACCGCCTCCGTCTGGTCGGTCTTCCTCTACTTCGGCCTCGCGGCCCTCCTCCAAGGACGACCGGACACCGACCCGCCCCTGCAGGGCTGCGTCGAGACGACACTCGAGGCCGCCAACGGGCTCGTCGGCGTCACGATGCTCCTCTCGGTCGTCGCGGCGCTCCGGCAGTTCGACGCCACGGTCGACTCGTGGCTCGTCACACCGCTCGCCGTCGCCGTGCTCCTCCTCGTCCTCGTGAACGCCTATCTGGAGGACTCCCTCCCCTTCGTCACGCCCGACCTCAGCAAGCGCGTCCTCCTCATCCCGTACAACTTCCTCGCGCTCGCCGGCCCCGTCCTCATGCTCTTCTTCCCCATCGTCGTGTTCTCCGCGTGGGTCTCCCGGACGGGCGACCGACTCGCCGCGTACGCCTCGGAGAACCTCAACCGCGCGTCGCGCTCGGTGCTCTCCGACATGCTCGGCACCAGCCTCCCTGCGACCGGACAGATCGACCCGGAGACGATTCGCCACCTCGTCATGCAACTGTTCGTCCCGTACGCGCGGATCGCCCTGCTCGCCGCCGCCATCTCGCTCTTCCTCTGGGTGCACACGTCACGCACGACGGTTCGCGCGCTCCACCGCTATCGCCTCGACCGCTTCGCCTCAGACGCACGACGCGCGGTCGTCTTCCTCCTCTACGCCGCGTTCACCGCGCTCCTCTACACCGTCACCGCCGTCGCCGTCGCCATCCTCGCCTTCGGCGCGACCGGCGTCTACCCCCTCCCCGACGCCACGCTCCAGCCGCTCCTCACGCTCCTCCCCGCCGACACGCAGCCGACGCCGACCGCCTTCCTCGTGGACCTCTACCGCACCCTCGACTACACCTTCCGCGACGCCGGCCTCCCCGCCCGCGCCGTCGGCATCGGCTATCTCTGCCTCCTCCTCTGGCCGTTCGTCTTCGTCGCGCTCGGCACCGTCACCGAACTGCTCGCCCGCCCCGTCCGCGTCGCGACCGTCTTCCTGCGCTCGTCCCCGCTCCCCGAAGACGACGGGCAGGCCCTCCTCCCCGACGCCGTCGAGGTCCGCCGCATCGACCGCGCCGGCTTCCCCGCCCTCCGCCCGCTCTCGCTCCCCTTCGGTCTCGGCCACTACGTCTTCGTGAGCGACGTCCTCGTCGCGGAATGCACCCGCGCGGAACTGCACGCGCTCCTCGAGCACGAACACTACCACATCCGCGAGCGCAGCCTCGGCGTCGGCGCGACCGTCCTCTCCTCGCTCCTCGGTGGCACGACCCTCCTCCCGGCCTTCTACGACTACCGCGAGAGCGAGCGCGCCGCCGACGCCGCCGCCGCCGCCGCCGTGCTCGACGCACGCACCGTCCGCGACGCCATCCGGCGGATATACGAACTGCGTGCCCGCGCCGACGGCTCCCCCCTCGCGCTCCCCCACCCCGGCATCGTCGGCGCCGACACGCTCACGCCCCAGGGCGACGCCACCGCCGTCGACTCGCTCCGCGACGCCGTCGACCGCCTCCGAACGACGGTCTACGCGTACGGCACGGCACCATATCGGCTCTACTTCGGGAGCGTGCTCGTCGACACCGCGCACCTCCGGAAACGCGAGCGGCTCGACGCACTCTACGACCTCGAGGACTAGCCGTCGTCGCGGTCGAGGCGACGCACCGCCGCGATCCGCTCCTCGTTCGACGGATGCACCCCACCAGCGAAATACCCGAAGAGGAAGTCGAACACCCGATTCAGGCCCGCGACGGCGCGGCTATCGCCCATCTGCATCGTCGGGAGGAACGTGACCGCCGACTCCTCGAGCACGTCCCACTCCTCGCGGGCGAACCGCTCGAGCACGCCGACGAGGACGTCCGCGCCATCGGCCCCCGGGACGGCCTCGTCGACGCGGCGCACCGCACGCTCGTCCGCCGTCAACTCGCGCGCGTGGAAGTCGTAGATGCTGTACACGACGTTCTTCCCTATCAACGCGAACGTCGGCAGGCACGCGAGCACGAACTGGAGGTACGCCCCGCGATGCTCGAAGTGACTCTCCTCGTGTGCGATCACCGCCGCTCGCTCCGCGGGGTCGAGCGCATCCAGCGCCCCCTCCGAGAGCACGATTGCGTGAGCACATGGGTCCCAGTACGCCCCCGCGTAGAACTCCTCGCGCGGCAGCACCCACACGGGATACGCGGGCTCGAACGGCACGGCGTCCGCCGACAGGCCGCTCCGGTCACAGCGGCGTCGCACCGCCCACACCATGCCGGCCAGTCGAGCGAGCTGATAGCCGGCCCCGCAGACCAGATAGACCGTCGGCAGCGCGAGCGAGACGCCGAGCAGCCAGACGCTCGGTGGTGCGCCCGCCGTCGTGAGCCGCCAGCCGAGCACGACCGATCCGAGCACCACCGCGAGCAGCGTCCCCGCAGCCGTGATCATCGCGTACGCCGACACCGCCGCCACACGCGTCGACACCGTCCGCCCCTCGGTCGTGAATCGACGCCGCGTCGCGTCGTTCGACGCGAACAGCCAGCGCCAGCCGGCGACCCAGACGCCGCTCACCGACACCGCGCTCGCGACGACGGCACCCGAATCGACGAGGGAGGTCGCGGGAAGCGGCCGAACCGTGACGGCGAGGTGCCACGGGACCGAGAGCACGAGCAGCCCCGTGAGCGCCGCCGCCGTCACGACCTGTAGTGGCACGAGCCGCCGCGACCCCTGTCGGCCGAGCAGCACCGCGACGAGCAGAGCACCGCCCACGACGACGCCACACGACACCAGCGGCCGACGCACCGTGACGGCCGCGTTCAGCACGGCGAACGCCACCAGCCCCGCGCTCGCCGCCGCCGTCACCGCCACGTACCGGCTCGCCACCGGCGGCAGCGTGCGCAGCCACGCCGTCCCCACGGCCGACACGCCAGCGCACACCGACTCGACCCGCCGTGTCCAGCCGTGGACCGCCCACACGATACACCCCGCGCTCGCACACAGTACACCGACTCGCCCGCCGACGGCCAGCGAGCCAGCGACACAGAGCCACACGACGGCCAGCGGCCCCAGCTGCGGATACCGCACCCTCGACACCGACACCTGTCCGTCCGGCAGCCGGCTCCCCGACACCGTCGCACTCGTCCCGCCCATCGCGCCGAGGACGCCCAGCGCCCACAGCCACAGCGCGCCCGTCCCACCACCCAGCCGCGACGCCAGCGCGCCGAGCAGCACCGCGACGACACCGGCGAGCACGCACAGATACCACGCCCGCGTCACCCGAACCGTCTCCATGACCCGCGTTTCCGCTGCGCCGCGCTCGACCGTCCACGTCGTCCGCCACGCTAGGAGCCCCGCGAGCGCCTCCGTCACGTGCTCGTACGCGACATCGGCGTCACCCTCGTCGTCGAGGGCCCGCGAGAACACGACGTCGGGCACCCGAAGCGTCCCCGCCCGCTCGACGACCGCGAACGACTCCCGCATACCTCGCGTTGACACACTCGACGCCCAAAGCCGTTCGCCGTCCGGCGCACGATACGCGACCCGCACCGATGCTTTACCCGTCCGGGCGCTCAAGTCGGACAGACACGATGTCCCCGGCTGATGGTTCAGCACGACAGCACGAGCACCGAGCCGGCCATCCGCCGGTCGCGTGTGACGCCTGCGAGGACGTCCTCCGCGCCCGTGGCTCGCACTCGCCCTCGTTCCTCCTGCTGGACACGCTCAGAGTCCCCGCCCTCGGCTGCGACGACCACCTTGAACAGTTCACGACGATCTGCGGCTACACGACCGCCGACACACCCGCCCTCCTTGACCATCGCCCGGCCGGCGGCGTCTCCTGTCCGAGCTGCCGGCTCGCCCCGAACACCCCCGGACAGCCGGTCATCCCCGTCCGCGACGGCGCCGTCGCCACGCTCCTGTGCCCGGACCATCAGGCCGCCCTCGTCTCGCGCTTCCAGACCGGCCTCGACACACACCACCAGCTCACCGAGTCGCTTGACACGTCGTAGGGCGCGGTGGTCTTCCGCCGAGTCGCGCGCTACCGGCGCCACCAGCACCACGGCGAACGCTTTTCCGGAACAAGTAGCGTTTACATCCTCCTCGTTGGCTCTCCTGTATGCCGGGTGCCCGACTGCGCGATCTGAGCGGAGCCGTCGAGAAACAGACGGCACTCGTCGTCGGCCTCATCAGTGGCTCGCAGTTCTTCAACCACGCCTTCCTCGTCCTCCTCCCGCCGATCCTCCCGATTCTCTCGCGCGACTTCCAGGTCTCCATCGGGCTGTTGGGGCTCGCGCTCGGTGCGCAGGCGCTCGTCAACACCGCGTTCCAGCTGCCCTTCGGCTACCTCGCCGACCACTACGACCGCACCATCACGCTCGGCCTCTCCTCGGTGCTCGGTGCGGTCGGCGCGCTCGTCACGGCGTTCGCGACCAGTTTCCCCGAACTCGTCCTCGGGCAGGTCGTCCTTGGCCTCGGCGTCGCCGGCCACCACCCCGCACACTACCCGCTCCTCACCGACGCGACGAGCGACGACACGCGCGGTCGCGCGTTCGGCGTCTACAACTTCGGCGGCAGCCTCGGCTTCGCGACGCCGCCCGTCGTCATCACAGCCATCCTCGCCGTTCCCGGGTTCACGTGGCGACACGGCGTCGGCCTCATCGGCGCCGTCGGCCTCCTGTACGCCGTCGTCGTCACCGCGCTCGTCGGCTGGCGCGTCGACGACGCCATCACGGCACCGAACGTCGAGGCGAGCGCGAGCGGGACGCCGCTTCGCGAGCGCGTCGCGTCGGAACTCCGGGGGCTCGTCGCCGAACCCGGAATCCTCGCCGTCGCCCTGCTCACGCTCTTCTCCTCGACGGCGAACTGGGGCGTGACGACGTACGCCGTCGTCTTCCTGACGGACGTCTACGGCGTCTCGCTGGGGGTCGCGAACCTCACGCTCACGGGCATCTTCGTCGTCGGCGCGGGGGCGATCCTCCTCGGCGGCTACCTGACCGACCGGTTCAGCGGCGGGTACATCCTCGTCGCCAGCTTCGGCGGCTTCACCCTCCTCGTCGCCGTCGTCGCCGCGAACGTCGTCCCGGCGGTGCTCGCGGTCGGGCTGTTCCTGCTCCTCGGTGCGGTCAGGAGCATGGCCGGGCCCGCGCGCGACCAGCTCACCGAGCGCTTGGCCGCCCACGGGACGGTCGCGAAGAGCTTCGCCATCGTCACCATCGGCATCATGCTCGGGAGCACGGTCGCGCCGCCGGTGTTCGGCTACCTCATCCAGCGCGTCGGCGTGCAGGTCACGTTCTTCGCCGTCGCGGCCGTCGGGCTCGCGACGACGGCGCTCGCACTGCTCGTCCTGACGCGCTTCGTCGACGGCCACGCCGGCGTGGGGGCGGCGTGAGCGCGCGGCCGCCCCGTGATGTGGTTTCCGGTGCTCTCAGAGCGTCGAGAGCCAGATCGGTTCTGTCTCACCCGGAGCGAACGGGAGTGCCTCCACCCGAGCAACGGCCGCACGCACTCTACTCCCCGTCATAACGTGCGGGGAACAGGTGTTTCCGGAGGGCGGCCGTCCAGACGGCTATGCGCTCCGGGACCCACCCCCGTTACCGCCGCCTCGCCGTCGCGACGCTCCTCGCAGTCCTCTGTACTGCGAGGCCGGCCGCCGCTCACGTCGACTACACTGCGGAGGGCGGTGGGCACGTCGACACCGTCCAGTTCCTCGTCGACGTGCTCTCCCACCCGTTTCACGTGGCCGTCCTCGTCGGCGGTGCAGTCGCCGTCGTCGCCGCCGCAGTCACGTATCTGCGACGACGACCGCTCCAGCGCGATATCGCGGTGTTCCGGGCTGCGGTCACCGACTACGCCGACCTCCTCCCGTGGCTGCTCCGGTTGAGCTTCGGGCTGCCGCTCGTCGGCGCTGGCTTCGCCGGCTACTTCATCAGCCCGGCGGTAACGCCGACCGGGTCGATACTCGCGCCGCTCGCGCGACTCGTGCAGATCGGACTCGGGTTCGCGCTCCTCTTCGGGCTCGCGACCCGTGTCGCCGCGTTCCTCGGGCTGCTCGCCTATCTCGGCGTGCTCCTCGTCCGCCCGGAACTCCTCCTCGCCATGGAGTACGTCGCCGGCTTCACCGTCCTCATCCTGCTCGGAAGCGGCCGCCCGAGCGCTGACGCGGTCCTCGAAACCATCGCAGCCGCCGACGGCACGACGTACGGCAGAATCGACCCCGTGCATCGAGTTACCGGCGTCTTCCGCGACCGCGTCGCGCCCTCCCGTCGGTTCGTCCCGACCATCGTCCGCGCCGGCCTCGGGGTGACGTTCCTCTACCTCGGCGTCGTCGAGAAACTGCTCGCGCCCGGTCCCGCCCTCCAGGTCGTCGCGAAATACAACCTCACTCAGGTCGTCCCCGTCGACCCCGGCCTCTGGGTGCTCGGGGCCGCCCTTGCAGAGATCGCACTCGGCACCGCGCTCATCCTCGGGCTGTTCACGCGCGCGGACGCGCTCACCGCCCTCCTCATGTTCACCCTCACGCTCTTCGGCCTCCCCGACGACCCGGTTCTCGCGCACATCTCCCTCTTCGGCCTCGCGTCCGCCCTCATCATCACCGGCGCTGGCCCGCACGCACTCGATACCGCCCTCCCCGAGTGGCTCGCTCGCCGCACCGCCGACGATGCGGCCACCTGACGTACAACGTCAGTCCCAGCGAGCACATGCCCTCAGTGTTCGCTGAGCAGTCGCTCGAGGCCCTCGTCGAGCGAGACCTGTGGCTCGAAGCCGAGTTGCTCCCGCGCCTTCGAGATGTCCGCGACGCTCTCCTTGATGTCGCCGTCGCGCGCGTCCGTGTGAACGATCTCCGACCCGGTGTCTGCGGCGTCGCGCATCGTCTCCGCGAGCCCGCGAATGCTCACCGAGCTCCCCGTCCCGGTATTGCACGCCTCGCCCGTGTCGTCGGTCGTCGCCGCGCGGAGGTTCGCCTGCACGACCTTGTCGTCGACCGATAGTGCTGGATGGGCCCCGGTGTCGCCAGTATTCCTCTGTCGACGACTCCGCGTAGTCGGTGCCGACCACGACATAGCCCGCTGTCGCCTTCCCCCGAGAGATGCCGTGGCGACACCGCGTTTCATCTGTCCTGATATCGGTCGTGAGCCGTCCGTTTGAGATGGCTACGGTCTCCGTCTCTAGAGCTATTCGGTGTTGCTAGTACGGGCCTGAAGTAATCGAGCAGTTATGCCATCCAATTCGAACGCTGTCGCCGTCGACGGGTCGACTTCGAAGACTCGGCGCCGCGCCGGCTCGAGGTCAGTGTGAATAGGTTATCTCACTCGTACGTTTGAAGTCCCTGAGGAACACACCCACCCCACTGCTTCCGCTGTTAACATACAAGAAGAGAGAGGCAGGTCGCAGACTAGGCATATCATGGAGGCTGTGTACAGCGGAAGCGGTGGGGTGGGTGTGTCGCGTTTCTCGACGACAGTCTCGCACCGGGGCCCCTCTATCTGCTCGACGGTTCGCCCTTCGCGACGGCGCGAACGATGCCCGTCGGCGTCACCCGAACACCACCCACCCGGCAGTGCGGCCACCTACCACTCGCCATCGACGGCCGCCCGATACGCGTCCAGTGCATCCGTGGCAATCCGGTCCCAACTAAACATCCCCGCACGCGTCACCGGGTCGCTCGGTGGTCGCTCACCAGCTAGCGCCCGCTCCAGGACGGCCGACACACCGTCGACCGTCGGCGTCGCGAGGAACCCACCCTCCCCGATCACTTCGTCCGCGGCCGAGTCCGGATGCTCGGCGCCGATCACCGTACACCCCGCCGCCATCGCCTCCGCATACGTCAACCCGAATCCCTCTCTCGTGGACGGCGACGCGAACACCTCGGCCGCACGCATCTGCGCCACGACGTCCGCGTACTCCTCGAGGAACCCCGTGAACGTGATCCGGCCTGCGCTATCGAGCCCTCGCGCGTGCGCTTCGAGCTCCTCGCGCATCGGCCCATCCCCGACGATACCGAGCGTCTCGTCCGTCGACGCCCGGTCGAAGGCATCGAGGAGGACGTCCACGCGCTTGTCCTCGATCAACCGCCCTGCAAAGAGCACGTCGAAGCCGTCGCTCGCGGGCGTCGTCTCCCGGATCTGTTCGTAATCGATCCCGTTCGGCACGACGCGAATCCGGTCCCGATCGGGTCCGATTTCTGCGAGCCGCCCCGCCGTCAGCTCCGACACCGCAATCGGATGCTGTGGGACTCGCGCCGTCGCGTGCTCCACCGCCTTCCCGAACGGCGCCAGATACCCCAGATAGTCCTCCCAGTAGTCCCGCCACACCTCGTGCCACGTCGTGACCAGCGGCGTTCCGGTGCCGAGCGTCGCGATCTCGGCGGCGAGCACCGGGAAATACGGGAAGACACTCGCCACCACGACGTCGTGCTCGTCGATATGGCGGCGCAACGGCACGACGACGTCCGTCGCGAACTCCAGCGCCTCCGTGATCGAGCGCTCCCCGTCGTCGCCCGTGTACAGCTCGCGCTCCGGGCTGACCGCACGGAGCGTCATCCCCTCGTACTCCATCACCTCGGGGCCGTCCCAGAAATGGCGCGCGTACAGGGTGATGTCGTGGCCCTCGTCGGCGAGCCGGGTGCCGATCTCGTAGATGCGCTTCTCGGCGCCGCCGGTGACGAAGGGGTAGACGACGTTGGAGACGAAACAGAGATTCATCGGCTGGTGTTCGATTCCTGGTCAAACAGCCCCTTCAACGCTTCTTCTCACCGACACATGTCGTGGCTACTGAACCGCGACTGCGACACCGCGCCCACTCCGTGATGGTCATCTCTGGGAACCACGATAGAGCAGGGCGACGAAGGCGGCGAGGAATGGTGCGGCGAAGGGGAGCCACGATACGACCGTCGCTGTCTGTACGGACGGCTCGAGCGCGACGGCTAACAAGAAGAGGGCAGCTAGGAGTCCGAGAGTGCCAGCACCCACCTCGAATGTATCGGGCTTCGAACTCCGGGTGCGCTGGCTCATACCCGGAAAATCACACCTCGACCATATGAGTGTACTGGTAGCCTCACGCAACTCTCAAGAGACCTCCTCCGGTAGCAGGGTGTAATGGCCGCTGGAGGGAGTGGACTATTGAGCGCGTCTTCGTCGACGTTCGACCTCTATGATTTCTTCAGCATGCTCATTCCGGGTGCCGCGCTGGTTCTCGGCGTTCTCCCGTTCGCCCCGAAGGAGACCCCGGTCGACGCTGCCGGACTCGTGGTCGTGTTGCTCGTGAGTGGCTATATTGCCGGGCGTGGATTACACACGATCGCTGAGAGCATCGATAACATCCTCGGAAAACGCTCCCATCGGGACTTCTTCGTCGACGTTCTCCAGGGAACTGAGGAGTTACTCGACCCCGCGACGGTCGACGAGTTCTACGACGTCGCGACGACGTTCGCTGACTCTCCCGACCTCCCGGATGACCGCGCCGACGCGAGTGCGACCGAACTGGAGACCCTCTATCTCTACGTTCGGGCGCGGATTCACATGCATGGACAAGGACGGTCCCGGACCTTCCAAGCGATCCACGCCTTCTATCGGAGCACTCATCTGACCTTCGTCTGTCTCGCGATACTCTACTTCGTGTTCGGTGCTGGCGTCTTCTTCGGGCTCTTCTCTGGGATTGGGTCCTTCACCTCCTACTGGGGGACGTTAGGTCTCTCGGGGAACACCTTCGTCGCGATCAGTGAACTCATCGCGGCGGTCAGCCTCGCGGCGTTCCACGACGCGAAGGGCGATTACCGTGAGTACTTCATCCAGTACTTACTCATCGACTTCCTCATGATCGAGTCCCCCCCTGACTAGCCGGATGGAACGGCGACTCCCCCGTGTGCCTGAGCAGTATCTTGGGCCACGCCGCGTTTCCCTCCCGCTCTCCTGGTTCCGCCGTCCGCGTTCTCACTCCCTGCATCGATAGCGCCCGCGCTCGGCCGTTCGCTCGAGTCTCGTGCCCGACCTGACTGCGCATCCGCGTATTGACCCGCTGTCATCTCCGGAAGAAACAAATCACTCGATGGCCAGAACTACTATGATGAGTGAATCGCCACGGAACATCATTCTCCTGTCCGCCGACGCGCTTCGGGCGGACCACCTCTCCTATCACGGGTATCATCGCGACACCTCGCCGGTCCTCGATGAGCTCGCTG
Source organism: Halarchaeum sp. CBA1220 (assembly GCF_003721175.2). Taxonomy (GTDB): domain Archaea; phylum Halobacteriota; class Halobacteria; order Halobacteriales; family Halobacteriaceae; genus Halarchaeum; species Halarchaeum grantii. The sequence continues at coordinate 470,777 of NZ_CP054708.1, read as the reverse complement.
AGGAGAGCATCACGTTCACGAACGCGTACAGCGCGAGCTCGCATACGCGTGAGGCCGTGCCCGCACTGCTGACCGGCGAGTATCCGGACGTCGCGATCGGCTCCGACTACCGGCTCGCGACCGATACCATCGCATCGACGCTCTCCGAGGAGGGGTTCGCGACCGGCGGGTTCCACTCGAACCCCTACGTCTCGCGAGCGTACGGCTTCGACCGTGGGTTCGATGAGTTCGACGACGACCTCCATCTCGGCCAGCACAAACTCATCGCGCTCGCCCAGCGCGCGCTCGACAAACTCCGCAATCGGCACTACGCGCGCGCCGAGGAGATCAACGAGCGGTCGCTCGAGTGGATCGACGGCCTCGACGGCGAGCGCTTCTTCTGTTGGAACCACTACATGGACACCCACGGGCCGTACGAGCCCCCACGCGGACACGCCACGCGCTACACCGACGAGCGGGTGTCCGATTCGGAAGCGCAATCGCTCTATCAGCGCGCCATCGCGGACCCCGAGTCGATCAGCGAGACCGAGCGGCAACTACTGATCGACCTCTACGACGCCGAGATTCGCTACAACGACATGCGGATCGGCGAGTTCCTCGACGACCTCCGCGAGCGCGACCTCCTTGAGGACTCCCTCCTCATCTTCACCGCCGACCACGGCGACGCCTTCGACGAACACGGCTACTACGAGCATCCGCGCTATCTCCACGACGAAATCACGCACGTCCCGCTCCTCGTTCGGCCGCCCGGTGGCGCGGACGGCATCGTCGAGACGCCCGTGAGCACCCTCGACATCGTCCAGACGATGGAGAACGTGGTCGGCCGTGGCGCTGGTTTCTCGCTCCTCGACAACGTCGAGGGCGATCGGCGCGTCTTCTCTCAGGCTCGTGGCGAGAACGATCACGCGCATCTCCGGCGGTACGCGCTCCGAACGCTCGACGGCGCCTGCTTCTGTGAGCGCGACCAGGAGACGGGTGCTGTCGAGTTCACCGACACCACCGACCGCTCGCTCCGTGACGAACTCGAAGCGCACGTCGAGGAGCGCGTCGCCGTCGAGAACGGCGAGAGCGTTGGCGATGATGACGACGTTGGTGAGGAGATCGAGGACCGACTGCAGGCACTCGGGTATAAATAACTTCGGGGCTAAACAGGTGACAGGCGAGCCAGATCTGATACATTCACAATCCCTGACATGATTAGGAGTGCTGTGTATATCATTGAGAATACAGATATGAACAGTATAAATGACAGTATTGTCTCTGGCTTGTCCAAAAGTATTCTCATAGATATAGAGACAGTAGCCGCAATGAAAACTACACTACCCAGCTTCATATATGGAAGTGTTATTCCAGCTTTGTGTTTCGCTAGCACAAAGTGTGGTATGTTCGAAAATAATATTCCAACCGAAGTAGCGATTCCTGCTCCGAGTAAGCCATATCGCGGAATTAAGAAGACATTCAAAATCGTGTTGGCGAATACAGCCACGATATAACTTCCAAGTATATACCGCGAAAAACCCATTATTTTTAATAAATTTGTCGCTGGCCCAATAGAAACTGCGGCAAATTGAGCTAGTAGGAGTATTATTAGAGCACACCACCCAGAACCAAAGTCTGTACCGAATAACATTAAGAGAGAAGTACGAGAGAAAAGGATGAGAAATAGACAGGGAGCAGCCGTCAAAACCACGACCCATTCCACCCCTGACCTATATCGTTCGCGGAGCATTGCTTCTTCATCATTTGCTAATAGTGACCCAAAGTTAGGATATAAACTGTCCGAAATAACCCGTTGGAAGATCGCAATAGATGTCGCAAGAAGGAATGCCGCCTGATACACACCTACATCAGAACTAGTCATGAAGTACCCAACTAAGAGAGTATCTGTCCAATTCAAGAAGAAGCCAATAAATCCAGATATGAATAGTGGTGTCGAAAATTTCAGCAAAGACCTAAAATTAGTTGAAATGCGGTTAAATCCCTCCTTTTTGACTATGCTGTATGTGACTACAAGACCACCAATTGCTATCACCCACAACAAAATTACGTAAACCTCTATAATAGCTACCAGTCCTCCACCAGATAAGACAACGAATACAGCAGCAATGAACGGACCTGCTTTAGGGAACACTTGACGAATTATTGATGAAAGTCCTGCACGCTCATAGCTCAAGCAGAAAGCCCCGGTAAGAGAAGCAATTGATTTAGCGGGAATAGAATAGGTAAATTTACGCAGAATTGGAACAAGGTCGCTATTTTGGAATATTATACTTGCTAGATCTGGAGCCCCCATCCATAGGAAGACTGATGATAATGTAGAAAGTGGTATTATAATCACAAAGCTCGCGACTAAGACACCTACGACTTTGTCAGATTGACCTTTTGATCGGAATCTACTTCCGAAGGAAATGACACCATCGGGAAGACCAAGAAGCGCTATTGACGTTAATACACTAACCGTCATTAGGGATACCGAATATAGTCCGAATTCTGAGGCACCAAATTCGTTGGCAACTAGTAGCCGGAAACCGAACGCTCCTGCGTCCGCAATAGCTGATCCTACAAAGAGGAATGACGCGTTCCTCACTAATCTTCTAACGTCACTCATTATCTAGTCACTATTATAACAATACGCTTTTAGACTATATACCTGGAACATCTTGATGCTACTCCATCTCTTTAACCATGCCTTGATATTCTGATGCAACCCTTTCGTTATACGCCTCCCAACTATAATTTGATGATACATGATCGATTATATCTCTTCTGTCCCATTCCTTGGATATACCTAGTTTAATGGAACTGCTAAGTGAGTCTACGCACCCTGCAGGAATTACAAGTCCGTCTTTCCCTTCTCGAATGCAGTCTTTAGCACCAGTATTCTCTGTGGTTATAACTGGTGTACCATAACTAAGAGACTCCAACACAACACGTCCAAATCCATCCTCTAATGAAGGGAATGCGAAGAGATCAGCATTTGCGTACCAAATATCAATTCGATCTTCCCACCCCAACACATGTACATCTTCACCTGTCTTTTCGAGCTCTTGGCGGAGAATATCTTCGACAGTTCCGATAATGACTAGATCATGTGATTCTATCTCTGCATTCTCCCATGCCTTAATTAGGTGGTGTGTTCCTTTACGTAATCTAGCACCCCCTATAAAAACAACATATGGACTATCGCCAACAACTTTCTTTACTCGCTCGGGCCTTCGTTTTTGTTTAGTCTGATTAGTAGGCCCATCTATAGACACGCCTAGAGGAATAGTGATTATTTTATCACTTTTGACGCCATGCTTCTCGAATGAGTCTCTAACAAAACGTGATGGAACTACAATATAATCAGATTTCCTATATTCCTTCTCTTCCACTCTCGCAAAATTATCTGATATCGGCGGTGCTCTATCTGTTTCATGATTATTATACACACGGTCTAGGATCTTCTGTTGCTCTCGAATATGTGCAGAGGCACGCTCAACAACCGTTATATACCCCTTCTCTTTTCCAGACTCTATTGATTTAAGCATACTACCTGAGAATCCAACTAAAATCTCATTCTCCTGTGCTGGTGGGAGGGATCTAGCAACCATCCAATCAAATAGGCGTTGTTTAGTTCGGAATAGGGGACGGTTCCAGTTACGTAGAGGGAGCGCTGTTTCGACTTGAGGCACTCGGTGGCTTACTTGCCCAAATATCTCTGCTAGCCATAGAGACTCGATCTTTGTTTTTGGAACCTTACCTGAAACAAATCGTTTAGGAAGGCTTGTGTAATAGGAGCGTAACGCCTCTCTTTGGTTTAGTCCGGCGGCAAGCTCTGGGGCATGGAACTCGCCCGGAACTGAAATCGTCGTTTTCATATGTAACATGTGAGTTTACATTCTCATTAGACTACTGATTAGAACTCCTCTATCTAGATTACTGTTTTGAGAACATAGAAAGAGTTTTGCTACAATCCGGATGTATCTTAGTTCCCATGGCTACTGTTGATTCTCCCGCAATCCTTGTAGTCACTCCTGATTTCCCTCCAAACGGTGGTGGTATTGGTAGTGTTGCATATAATTATTGTAAATACACCTCACTTAATGCAGATGTATTGACCTCTGGTAACGATGAACGTGATATTAACGTAGATCAAGTTGACATACACACAGTACCCAATATGAGTGGCCTTCGGGGTTTGTTATACTGTCTACAAAAAATACAATCGATAAATAAAAAATATGATGTTTTATACTTTACACACCCTTTCTATGCTTCTCTAGGATGTGCTTTTCCGCAGAAAGTATGTGTGCATGTCCATGGAAATAGCCTCATTGGAACTGGTATGAAGAAAGAAGTGATGAAAAGGCTATCTCAGGTTGGTCTACGTAGTGCGGATGGAATTATTGCGAATAGCAGTTGGACACAGGCCCAGGTAGAGCTAAGTCCCACGGCTGATATTACTGTCATACATCCAGGTGTGTCTCCATCGCTTATCGCATTAGGAAAAGATAGCGGGCCAAGGTCTTGGCATAGGGGACTTTCATCTCAAGCGACCTTACTTACTGTTGGAAGGCTTGTTAAGCGAAAAGGACATAGAGAAGCTATCAGGGCGATCTCAAACTTCAATGTAGACTACTATATAGTTGGTGCAGGTGAGATGGAACAGGAGCTTAAGCGCTTAGTCAAATCGCTAGAGATGGGTGATCAAGTACATTTCGAAGGTTATGTGCCAGAGGATGACCTACCAGAATACTACGCTAGATCAGATTTGTTTGTTATGCCAAGTATGTTTATGAAAGAGCGTGGTAGCGTAGAGGGGTTTGGTATCGTATTTCTAGAAGCCAACTCGTTTGGAGTGCCGGTTATCGGTGGAAATACTGGTGGTGTCCCTTCCGCTATAGTTCCAGGCGAGACAGGACTCCTTGTTCAACCAGATGCAGATAGCGTATCAGATGCGATCTCCCGATTATTGAGTAATGCTGAATTATATGAGAGATGTTCAGATCAGGGAATGGATTGGGCAGCAAAGCATTCTTGGAACAGAATCGTAGAGCAAATGGATGAATATATTAAAAGCATCTGAGTTCCTTGATGCAGTCTGTCCTTGCCGCCTACTACCGAAAGATTGTTTTCTAAACCTTGTAAATATACCACTAATGAGCCGAGTTACTTCACGACGCCCACTAGTATCTGTAATAATACCGACATACAACAGTCAACAGACAATATCGGAATGTATTGAATCCCTCATGGAACAGGAATATGATAATATAGAAGTTATAGTTGTTGATGGAGGGAGCTCAGATCGGACTTTAGATATCTGCCGGAGATACAATACTAGTATTATTAAGTCCGAGTTAGGAATGGCTGCATCTCGAGTACGAGGGGCGAAAGAAGCAAAAGGCGATTTCCTCTTTCATGTGGATTCTGACATGGAACTATCACCACATCTTATAGACGAATGCGTCGATCTTACCAAGGACTTTGAGGCGCTTATTATCCCCGAAATCAATGTCGGGGATTCATATTGGGCGGAATGTACAGACATCGGAAAAGCCATTTCACGTCGTAAAAAGACTGGGCACCTAAGATTTCTCAAGTCGGATTTATACGAATCTGTCGGTGGCCATAACCCACATTTGCTATATAAAGAGGATCTTGAATTGCATGAATTAGTCTTCAGAACGGGCGCTACAATCGGTCATACACATAATGTTATATTTCATAATATTGGTGACCCATCGCTGTTCGATATCCTCTCTCAAAAAATAAGCTATTTCAAGAGTTTATCTGCATACCAAGACAACTCCCGAGTGGCTCAAATCAGGTCGAAAAACGATGAAACATCCCCGTTAATACTTATTCAAGAGCTCGCGCGTCGGCCGGCCTATGCTCCGGGCTATATTCTGATTACGCTCCTCTCTGCTCTCCTGAGTCAGGTCTTCGGGAAATATTATTCTTTATTTGGGTGAGCGTTAGCTGTCTTTATACAGCAGTCCATTCCCTGAGTGATACACTCGGTTGTAGCCTTGATCAAAGCTATTGTAGAAATCTTTTGGAGGAGTTTCGGGATAGGTTAGACTCTCCAAGTTCACACCCCGCTCTGACAACCTTTTTGTAGTAAATATATAACTTGATGAGAGGTATCTTTCTGATTCGTATGAACTGTCCACTATCTGGCTTCTGATTGTTTTTTGAATTGTTCTCTCGGATTCCACGTAACTCTTATTGAAATAAATATTCCTTACATCACCTGTCCAACCTTGGTATACTGGCCGAACAATAGCGATTCCAAGTTGATTGTAATAGACGAGTCCGTTACCGACCTCTGGCTCAGTAAATATTAACTGATCATCAGGAACGTTCTCTCCGGTAAATCCTACGGCAGCCACTTCATCATTCGTGAAGCGCTGGGTATCATGTATAATTGGAGCCTGTGTGGCTACTGAGAGAACTACTAAAGCGCCAATGAAGATGTACATTGCCCTCTTCAAGCGAATCCCACGTATTTTTGTTAAAATATATGGTATGATAAACATGAGAACAGGTGTCCCGGCAGCGGCAGTTCTTCGCACACCGACACCAATACCACCGTATGAATAATACATAATGAAAACTACTGGATATAATGATAAGATCATAATTATAAATACTGTATTCTGGTTGCGATCCCGGCCAACTATGAGATACATGAAATATATAATCACAAGAACGTATCCTGCACGTAGCATTACTTTGCTAATTGAGCTAACCGCTTGTAGCGGATTTTGACCAAAACTCAGAGATGCGTAGAAGACTGATGTTTTCGCTGCAGAGAGTGACTCTGCTTTCTGTGAGCTATTAACAAAGAACCACGTCAATTTTATAACTAACTCGGATATGATTCCTGAATAGTATAGGCCAACAGAAACCACGATAAATGATATTGCTAAAATCCGTATATAAATCGACTCATGTTTTCTTCTCTGAAGTGCCGGCCTCACTATTGAGGTTATATATTCAATAATATAAAATGAAGGAATAATGAATAGAGCGAGTAGTGCAATAGTATGGTATACCATCATCACTACGGAGGAGCAGGCAAACAGGAGTAGAATCCACCGGCGATCAAAACCACTCAGATTTATGCGGTACATGATATATAAGACTAGAGAATAGAAGCATAATCCGTACCCGGCATAGAGTAAGCTATGCTTTGTAAAATCAATAAATATACCAGATATGAATAGGCCATATATAAATATTAATACTATTGAATACAATCCTGAATTACGATTCATACGCCGGTGCACAGACACACCAATTAGTGCGAGAAGGAAGTAAGATAGATTTGGGATGGAAAGAAGCAGTCTAAGCCCTGGCCCCAACCCAGTTTTCCCAGATATGACGGATATGATGGCCAAGAGAATGGCTGATATGTCCGGCCTGACAATCATACGACTTGAAACGCTAGTAATTGGGTCTGGTATCTGTTGTATTGTTCCCGTCGTCGCTATGTGAAACCGACCCCAGTCGTGGGTTGCCCCATAACCGCCAACTAACCCTGGATTACCCATAGAGGGATACACTCGAATAAACCAGCTGAGTAATATCGCCCAAACCAGGGCTATTATTACTATCTTGACTGGGGCTCTTTCACCAAGGGAATCTTTAATAGTCAAGGCCACTTGTTAACCCTCACCACTCTCTGAATAAACCTAATGCCAATCAACATTCTTTTGAATAGTTCTCGCAGGTGCTCCACCAACTAGTGTTTCGGTATCAACATCATTAGTGATGACACTATTTGCTGCGATTATTGCACCGTCTCCGATCTCTACTCCCGGTAGCACCGTTGCATTGGCTCCAATCCATACGTTATCCCCGATTGATATGGGATTTTTAATTGGCTTTTCTGTCCCACTTTCTTCAATGTGGTGCATATTTGAATCCATAATGTCAACCCCCCATGATATTGCACATCCTTTTCCAATCTCAATTTGGCTGTCACATACGATATAGGAATCACCGGATATGTAGCTTGGCCCGCTCATGGTGAATTCCCCATTAATTCGCACCTGCATTGCTGGACCCATCCGTGCAGCGCCGTCTTCTGCAGATATTATCAACTTTCCATCACGACCAATCTCTAATCGTGATCCTCCTCTACTATCATGTACCGCAGAAGTGTTAATCCCGAATAAGAACTTCCCAGCACAAATAATAGTAGATTTGTTATGTATGTCTATATGTGTCTTCCTCCCAAATAATACCCGAAGTCCTCGTCCTGAGATATGGGGGTAATTCCACAGCGTTTTGATTAGGCCACGTATACCAATCGCCTTCAGAACCATTTATATATATCCTAGATCTTCGAGTCTATCGATCGACTCTTCCGGGAGCTCTTCTCCTCGTCTCTCCATAGAACCTAACACGTCGTCGATGCTTCTATCAAAAAACTCGCTAATGTCTACTTGATGGTTCTCCGTAGTCGGTTCCTGCATCGACGGCTTACTAATCTCTATATCAAACCACTTACTAGCTCCCTGCGAATCCCAAATGTATTTTTTACCCCCACCAATGATTGTTCGAATCATCCTCTCTGCAGATTCAGTTCCTTGGTCAAGGTCCGTACCAACTCTTTCAGCAGGGACACTGTCACGTGGTGAGATATTCCAGTGGTCCTGTGCCAGCCCACCGATTAAATCACGGAAGTCAAGGTGTGAGTATAAACTACTTGAATCCGGGGATTTCCCTGCTGGTGGATTAATTATCTCCATTGGCACGTGAAGTAACCCCTCGGAAAGTGAGGACTCATGACCCAGCCGATAGTCTTCAGATTCATACCCTAAGTTCTCTCCATGGTCAGAAGTGATGATGAATGTAGTTTCGCCTTCCAGTACAGTAGTCCATTCCTCAATCATCTTCTTAACTTTTCTATCAAGATAATCGATAGCTGCCGCATATATTTCACGGAAATACTTTAGTTCTGGTTCCTCAACGTTATCTTTGGGTAAGCGCGCTGCCTCTGTAAGCTCACTCGATGACCACGACAATGGTCCGGTGTAAATACCCCTATCATAGTTGTACATTGGCTGGTGTGGTCCATGTGCTTCCATAAGGTTAACAAAAAGAAATACTGGCTGCTCTTGGGTCTTTAGAGTACTTTTCACGCGGTTCTGAATAACACGGGACCCGTCATCAAATGGTGACGGAACCGGTAGATTCTGGGGCAGATAATTCAATTTCATAAACGCACCATTGAGAAAACTCTTGAGGGGATGGTCATGAGTGATAGCGGACCGCAGAAATTCTACTATTTCAGTTCTATCTTCTCCACTTTCTTTCCGCTTAAAATTATTAATATTTATGCCTTCAGTAAATCGCTGACTCGGGGCAGTATATATGAATTCATCAAAAAGAGAATCCGCAGTAAATGCCGGACTTAAGAAGCCGTTTGCACTCGCACAAATTGTTTTGTAATCCGCCAGATCCCCGATTAGAGTTTTATTTCGGCTCACACCACCAATATCACAATTATTAATGTGTATTCCGGACTTATGAGGCAGGTCACCGGTAAACATTGACCCATGGCTAGGGACTGTCCATGAGCTTGTCGAACGCCAAGCCTCGAACGATATATCTGACGCTGATTTTATTCGACCAGCGTATCGATCAAAATAGTCTTTCCGGACAGAATCTAAACAGAGCACTACAATGTTCCGGACCATATTGGCTCTATCCTATACTCACGTAATAACTTTTCTTCTGAGTAGTTAGGCTTAGAGACCCGCTGGATTAGCACACGATGTGATGACCTGTTTAAATATCTTAATTGTCCGCTTTGCGACTGTACTCCAAGAATATTGTCTCGCTATACTTACACAGTCTTCAGCATTGAGATTGGATGCCTTTTTGACCCCTGATTTAATGTTGGTTGTAACCACTCCTGCCTCATCGGTCAAAACCTCTGATGCTCCACAACTGGATGTCGTCACTACTGGGGTTCCACACGCAAGAGACTCTACAACAACATTTCCGAACGACTCAAAATGCGCAGGGTGTACTGTTACTGCTGACTGGGAGTACAATTCCCTCAAACGATCTTGGTGGACACGCCCATGACAGACAATATTTGAGTGGGCAATGTCCACATCCCCCACAATATGTACTGGCCGATGATTACTATCAGCGTATCTAATTACTGATTTAAGCCCTTTTTGGTTTGAATCTCCGACAAAGAGTACACCATCGCGTTTGCTTGATTCAACCGGATAAAATTTGCTTGTGTCGACCCCGTTATATATGATCTCTTGTGGGCATTCGATACTATATTTCTCTTCCCACCCAGACATATTCACCGTACTATTAAATATCGCATAGTCTGAAACTTTAAATGACCTATTATTAATCACTGTTCGAAATGGTTGTAGAAGTGAATCTCCTATTTTATCACTAGTTGATAAGCTCTTCCGCATGTATTTTCGAGTCATTGGAGTGCAATCGTGATATTTTGTAACAAGGGGTAGACCTGGGATGGTATACGGTATTGGTGTGTGTGCGATGGCGATATCAAACCTTGATGTATCTATATCATGTATCTTCTTTCTAAGAGCGAGGGGATATAGGACGTAGTACCCCTTCCGATATCCAAATTCTACAGGAATTGTCTTGATCTGGTCTGAGACTTCATCTGCTAACTCATCCCATGACTGGGGGCATTTTCCACCTAAAACAGTTACTTCATGGCCCCGGTCAGCAATCTTGTTGTATAGGTTGGTTAGGTGATAGGATATCCCTCCTAGTACATGAGGGGGGAATTCTCGAGATAGTACTAATATATTCATATCTCCTCTCGTTTTATTCGGCCTCCTCTATTAATCGGCCGTAAGCAGGTATCGGATTTACCGGTAGTTCTTGAGCACATGATTTATTTTATTCTTGTATCAGCTTTTCCGCTTCGTCCCGATCTTCCGGATACCCGACGTCGATGCGCCAGCCGTCGATGCCGATGGCGTCGATGGTGCGCCCGCTCTGAATGAGCAGGTCGATTGCTTCCGATATCTCGTACTCCCCACGGTTCGACGGCTGCACCAAGTGGCATGCATGGAAGATGGCCGGGGAGAACGTGTAGAAGCCCGTCATCACCAAGTTCGACGGTGGATCGTCGGGTTTCTCGACGACGTCGGTGATTTCGCCGTACTTGTTGGTGTCGCAGACGCCGTAGCGACTGGCTTCTTCCCACTCGACTTCCTCGACGAGGAACGCGGCGTCGGCGCGGTCTTCGCGCTGTCGTCGGACGACGTCCTCGAGGTTGGCGTCGAAGATGTTGTCGCCGAGGATGAGCATGAAGTCGTCGTCGATGTGCTCCTCGACGGTGAGGAGGGCGTGTGCCAGGCCGTTCTGGTCGCGCTGGTGGGCGTAGGTGATGGGGACGCCGTCGAATTCGTCGCCGTAGTACTCGATGATGTTCTCCTTGAGGTAGCCGACGACGACGACGAGCTCGTCGGCGCCGAGGTCGACGAGTTGTTCGAAGCAGTGGGTCAACAGCGGTGTGTCGTCGACTTCGACCATTCCCTTGGGTTTGTCCTCGGTGAGTGGTCGGAGCCGTGTTCCCTCGCCGGCGGCGAGCACGACGGCTTTCATAGTTGTTCGGTCGGATGCAATACATCGAGATATGTCTTTTCACTCGAATTACTGGATCTGTCTTTCAGACACCACTGCCAGAGTGTTCTCCGGTGCTGAGGACCTGTTCTATTCGGATTGTTTCGTCGTCTCCCACAACAGGAAACCGTGACTTCAACCACACCACCGTCAGAATGTTTCTCCCCCGAACGACCCACCGATAGATACGGGCTGCCACGTCGAACTCGCCGAGGACTACATCGACGACGTCGTAGGCGATGTCGCTCTTCCACGTGTCGTAGATGCCACCGCAGCCTTCGTTGTGTCTGTGTCTGATGGCGATTCCGAATATATCGCGGTTGTCGAGTTGGTCGTGGAAGGCGTCATGGGACGGTCGTTCGACGCCGTGCACGCGGGTGATCCGGCAAAGCGCAATAAACTATGAAGTAGGTGTCGTGGAGTGCCGCCGTCCGGATCGGACCACTATCGGTTGTCGTCCGACGTGCGAGCGTTGGCGTCGCGTATCGACGGCTAGCTTCCTGCCCGGTCTGGACTGTGGCTACGTGGCGCGTGCGTCTCTGACGGCCTCTTCGAGCGCGGCGCCGACCTCGCGGGTTTCCACGGGGACGACGAGGACGACGGGTTCGTGGAAGTCCGCGAACGAAATCTCGTTGAGGGGGCGCACGTGCGTGTAGTCGTGCTGGAGCGTTCCATCGACCGCGATATCGATCGCGAGGCAGGTCGCGCGGTCGGTGCCGGCCTCCCCGCGGCGTCGAGCGGCACGTACGGAGCTGATGATGTCGTTTCTGACGTGCGAGGTGCCGCTGGTGAGCGTCTGCTGCAGCGCACGGAGCACCCGCATCGCGGTTTCGTCGTCGTCGTGGAGGATGGAGACGCCAGCCATACGGAGCGATTCGTCCGCGATGAGTGAAAAACGCTCGGCGGTCGCGACTGTCGTCCGTTGAGTGCTGCGTCACTCCACGTCACACACCGCCTCGGGGCTCGACGTTCGCCACACCGAGCGCACGACGGATCTGCGGCCCCACTCAATCAGCAATCCGAACACCCTCGCCTTAGATATATCTCGACTATACACAAGATATATCGTCTAGCGGCGACGATAGCTGTATATGAGCGAGGAGTCCCCGGGGGCCGCTCCGTCGTCCGGAGTTGATGGTGAGGCACGGAGTCGCTGGACCGACGAGCGGACCACCTTCCAACGCGTCTACGATATCGTCACGACGCTCTCTACCTACGAGACCGTGAGCGAGATCGCGGAGCAGGCGTCGTGTTCGACGGACGGTGCCCGTGACGCGCTCTCGCAGCTCGACGAGATGGGGATCGTCGAGACACGCGGGAGCCGCCCTGTCGAGTACCGCCGCAACGAGGCGTACTTCCGCTGGAAGCGCATCGAGGATCTCGCCCGCGACCACACCCCGAACGAACTCCGCGCCCAAATCGACGACCTCATCCAGGAAGACGACACGCTCCAGCAGCGATTCGACGCGCCAAGTCCTGACGCCGTCTCACCCCACGAGTTCGAGGATGTCGACCACGAGACGATCCACGACCGCTGGGACGCGCTGAGTCGGTGGCGGAGTATCCGCCACGACATCGAGGTCCTCCAGCAGGCCGCCCATCGCGCTGAGCAGCGCCGAGACACCAGCGACACCGCCTCTGCCTGACCCCCGATCTCGATGCCGCCAACGCCAGACGGGGATGACCAGACTCCGCAGGGCCGTCTCGACGCGACGACGCTTCGAACACTTGGTCGCCGCGCAGTGACACATCCTCTCGTTGCGGCGTGGTCCTTCGAACCGACCGCTATCTCACCTCGATTTCTCGAGATTGAACTCGACGCCGACGCCTACCCTGTGGGCGTCGATGCTGTCCGGCTCGAACTCCATTGGTTCACGACTGACGACTACTACGTCCACTATATCGAGACGCGCGATACCGAGTACTACCAGTGTCGGTGGGACCGCCATCCGAAGACGGACGCGCCCCGAAGCCATTTCCACCCGCCGCCGAACGCTGGGACCGCTATTGAATCTCCACTCGGGACACACGCACTCGAGGTTCTCTTCGCGATCCTCGATTGGGTGAGCGAGCGCGTCACCGAACTCCACGAGAGCTGAAGCGTGCTCCAAAGGCTCGATACCCTGAGCCTGCAGAGGACCGTTCGTCGTCGTAGACGAGCGTGGAGGTCGAGAACGACTATTGCTGGTTGAGAAGTACTTCGGGGACGGCGTTCCCTCTAATCTGACGGAGTACGACGAGTTCGCTGAAGCGGACCGAGATGACGTCGCCCGGTCACCCCCGAAATCGCTGCCACCACGACCGTCCGTCCGCTCGTTCGAGCATCGCGACCTTGGTTTCGAGGCGTTTGCGTTTCCTGCGTTCGGTCGCGAGTTCGTCGTTGAGGTACTCGAGTTGGGTGGCGAGCGACGCGACCTGGGTGGTGAGGTCGGCGATCGCGTCTCGCTCGCTGGTCGTGGTCTCGATGGTGCGTTCGAGGCGCGCGACGTCGCGTGCGAGACGCTCGGTGTCTGTCTCGTCGCGCGCCGTACTCGCTTCACCTCGGCTGGGCGTGTAGACGTCGGTGGTGATTCGGCAGGCGCGTTCGATGGTCGCGTCGCCGTAGGTTCTCCCGTCGGCGTAGTGTGGGTCGTCCCATTTCGCACGATACAGCCCGGAGTCGCGGAAGAGGCGGTCCATCTGTGCGGTGTCTTTCGCGGTCCAGAAGGCGAGGTGGCACGCGAGCGCCATGTCGGCCTCGGAGTGGCTGTCGTAGCCGGTGGTGGTGCCGCGCCAGAGGCGCGTGAATTTCTCGGCGTTCTTCGCGCTGCGGGCGTTCTCGAGGACGGCGTCGTCGGTGAGGCCGTTCCCCGCGCTTGCGGCGCCGTCCGTCGATCCAGTGCTGTCGTTCGTCCCGCCGCCACTTCGGGATTTGTCTGGTAATACTGCGTGGTCAGACTGCTTCTGTAGTGGGCCAGTAACGTAGTCGCGGTGGACGGCCGCGAGTTCGGCCTGGCGTTCGCGGATCGTCTCGGGTGTGCCCTCGACGTGGTCGCCGGTGACGGTGAAGAAGCGGGCGTGCTCGTAGCACTCGACGGTCCCGGCGCGATTCCCACCACTGGGGAGGGTTCCGTCGACGATGACGTGGTAGCCGGTACCGCTAGGACTGACCTCGGTGTAGGAGTCGAGTCGCCCCACGATCGCTTTCGCGTCCTCGTCGGGGCGTCCCGTTTCGGGGTCGCGCGCGGCGTCGAGGTCGACGCCGACGAACGAGTCCCCCTGCGTGAAGACGAAGCCGATGCCCGCGATGGCTCCGTCGTCTCGTGCGACAGTCCGCGCGGTCTCGAAGTCGCTCCACGTCGCCGCATCGCTTACGGACGCCAGCCGCTTCGTTCGGGGGTCGACGGGGAGTTTCGTCTGTGTGCCGTCGCGTTCGGCGCTCCGCCAGCACACCCACTGGTCGCGGGCGCACAACACGTCCGGGACGGCGTCGTAGCGGGTCATCGCTCCCTCCCGTGGCCGGCCGCGCGCGCCCGTTCGGCGTCGTCGTCGACGAGCGATGTCTGGCGCTCTCGCGTGTCCTCGAGGACGCGGCGTTCGTAGTCGCTCGCGCGGACGCGGATGGGGAACCAGCCGTCGCCGTCGATACCCAGTAAGGCCTCCGAGTAGCCATCGGCGTCGTTCCCGGCTTTCGCCGAGCGCGCCCACGCGACCTCGCGCTCGCTGAGGTCGAACCACTCGCGGAGTTTCTCCGCCTCCTCGTTCACGCGGTGGATGAGGACGAGCGAGCAGAGGTCCGCGATCGTCCGTGCTTCGGGCGTGAGCGCGAACTCGCCGCCGGTCTGCGTGATGAAGTGCAGTGAGAGGTCGTAGTGGCGCGAGTGTCGCACGGCGGTCTCGAGGAACTCGAGGCTCGTCGCGTCCCGCATGAGGTAGTGGGCTTCGTCGATGACGAACACCACGCGTTTCGTGGTCTCCTTCGCGCGCTCGTAGACGGCGTTGAAGAGGACCTGCATGGTGAGGCTGGTCTCGTGGCCCCGAACGCCCTCCTCCTGGTGGAGGTCGAGGTAGAGGACGTTCGCGTCGAGGGCGAGCTCGGTGGGCTGGGCGAGATTTCGGAGATCCCCAGCAGGCCCGAAGGAGGGCCGCAGGTCCGTGAGGAGGGATTGGGCGTCCGCGCGGACGCTCGCCTGTTCGCCCGCCGTCGGATACCCATACTGCTCAGGATCGTCGAGGAGGGCTTCGAGGACACTGAGGAGGTCGGTGATGGTGGGTGAGGGATTCGCGTGCGTCGCGGGGTCGCTCGTGATACCGGCTCGCTCGTAGGTGAGTTGGACGGCTCTGCGGAGGGTTTGGCGGCGCTCCTCCAGGGGGTTGGTGGCGACGTGCTCGAAGAAGGTCGCGAAAAACGAGAGCACCCACGTGATCTGCTCGCTCCACGGGTCGACGTCGCCTGCGGCCGCCAACACCTCGGGGGGCGTGGGGCGAAGCTCGAGGGGGTTCAGGCCGCGCGTCCCGCCGATGGTGACGCGTTCGCCGCCGAGGGCGTCGTTCACGCTCCGGAAGCCCTGGAGGGGGTCGAGCATCACGATGATCGTGTCCGGGTCGTACATCGCGCGTCGGAGGAGCTGGAGTTTCGTGGAGAAGGATTTGCCCGCGCCCAAGGTGCCGATCACCATCGTGCAGTAGCCGGTGTCGCGCGCGAAGCGGTCGAGGATGAGCGGGCTCTCCGTCAATGCGTAGGTGCCGTACTCGATGCCGGGTTCGGCGAACGCGCCGGCGACGAACGGGAACATCGCGCCGACCGCGCCGCTCAGCATGGGCGTCGTCGCATCGACGCCGTCGCTGAACGCGTCGACCGCGATCGGACTCCCGGACGTGTAGGCGTCGAGTTGCGCCCAGCGGGGATGAATGGGGGTGAGGTTCGCGGGCGCGCGTCGCGCCATGCTCGCGACGCCGTCCGTCTCCGGTTCTTCGCCCCGGGAGCGTGTGGTGAGGTACATGGAGACGTCGAACGGCCGCACGGGCGAGTTCCGCAGTGTGTCGTAGAGGCCGCGGTAGTCCTCGAGGTCCGTCCGGACGCCGCGGGCGCCCGCGCGGTGGCGTTCGCTGAGGTAGTCGTAGTCGGCTTCGAGGGTCTCGATCTGGTTCTCGAGCGCGTGCAGGGTGGCCTGCGTGTCGCGTGGCGTGAGGTGGATGCTCACGTCAGTTTCGCGGGTCTCGACGGCCGAGTAGACGCCTTCGAGGAAGCCGTCCGTGGGGGCGTCCGGGAACTCGCCCATCCAGAGCGTGCGCGCCCACCGATCGCCCAGCCGCACACCCGACACCGTCTCCTCGAGGTCGTCGGGTGCGACGACCGACCGATGCACCGCACCGACGTCGAGGTCTTCTGGAGAGCTGTCCGCGGTGGTGGGCGCCGACTCGTGCTCGTCGTCTTCGGCGTCGGTTCGACCGCGCCGCCACGGCCAGGTCATGGGCGCCCTCCTGCGCGCTCGACGAGCGGGCGCGTCCGGAACACCTGCTCGAGGTCGCCGTACTCGACGGGGTGGCCGTGCCAGTATTCGGTGATGACGCGTGCGGCCTCGCTCGCGGGGACGCGCGTGGCGTGACACCCATCGATGGCCCGGATGCCGGCTTCGACGCGTCGCAGTCGATAGTCGAGCGCGCTGTGGAGCGCGGCGCGTTCCTCCTCGACGCTTGGCGCGAGCAGCGCATCCACGAACACGCCGAGGACGGGAATCCGGGTGAGTTTCGCGAGCCCGCTCTCGGACTCGAAGTGCGTCTCGCTCGGCGTGACCGGGACGACGACGTAGTGGTCGCGGATCGTCATCCGGCGGTCGTCGAGGTCGTTCGCGTACCACGCGACGTACTCCTCGATCAGGCGCGCGAGACGCGGATTCGCCGTCACGTCCGGGTCCTTGAGGCGTGACTCGTACTGCGCGAGATACTCTTCAACTGGGAACGCCTGCGTTGTCGCGTACAACTGGATGGGGAACTCTATGGTGGTGTCGAGGAACGCCCGGAACGCCCCGGCTTTGCGTGCCCACTCCTCGTCCGTGGCGAGCGCCATCGACGGCGGGTCGACGCGAACGAGCCCGACGAACGCGCCGTCCGAGCGCTCGACCGCGTCGCGATGCACGCGCTCGATGAGCGTGCGCGTCGCCGCACTCGCGTGGTCGTGTTCGCGTCGCCCCCGGTAGAACCCGAGGAGGGTGGTGAGCCACTCGAGACTCGAGGTGTAGCTCGGCGTGATCGCGACGAAGCCGAGTCCGACGGCGACTGCGACGCCCACGAGCGGGAGGGTGAGGTCGCGGCCCGTGTAGCCCACGACGCGGAGGTCGGTCGGGACGAGGAGTTGGACTGCGAGGACCACGAGGACGGCGGGAAGGAGCGCGACGGCGGCGTCCGCGAGCGTATAGGAGCCGACGATGGTCGCGTCCGTGCCGAGGGATTTCGGAATGCGTTTCGCTGGGTCTGGGTCGTGTGTCTGCATCAGTGAATGTACCTGGGTGGTTCGTCCTCGTCGTCGTCGCGACTCCGAGAGCGCGTGCGACGCGAGGTGCTCGATCGACGATCCGTCCGCAGGCTCTCGACGTCCGCATCGCGCGAGCGCGACGTTGATGTCGCGCCCGCCGCCGCAGCTTCGGGGCGCACCGTCGCGCGAACGCGGTCGCGGAGTCGTGAGCCGCTACTCCCGAGTCGCGACCCGACCGCGTGCGCTCGTGACCCCGTGCGGAGTTCCTGGCCGTCGCTCCGGAGCGCGGGCCGCCCCCGGACGCCGCGCGCGAAATTCTGGCCGCCCTGCACGCCCTCGTTCCCGTAGCCGTGGGCGCGCCCGACTCGCGCCCGCCCGCGCGCCACGGAGCTCCGTCGCGCGAAGCGCTCGCTCGTCTGCAACAGCGACCCCGCCTGCCACACGAGGACGAACGGTGAGAGCAACGCGACGACCGGGATGATCAGCGCGATCACCCAACTGAACACGCCGCTGGTGGTGAGCGCGAAGTTCTCGCCAAGGACCGAGGCGAGCCGCAGGAGCATCGCCACCGGAACCGGCATCAGGAGGAAGGGCACGTAGAAGCCGCCGAGGCGTTTCACGAATCCCGAGACGTACGCGAACGGCCCGATGCCCGGCACCCAGAGCGCGATCAACAGCGGCGTGAGCAGGACGAAGAGATAGAGGACGACCTGGCGGGCGACGTAGACGAACGCGACGAGGAGGAACACCACGAGGTCGACCGTCAGGGAGACCGCGACCAGGAGCGCGCCCGCGACGCCGACCGAGAGCGTCTGGAAGAGCGTGACCTGCGAGAGGTCCGGGAGGAGCACACCCGTGAGCGCGTTCGTGAAGCGCAGCGAGAGCGCGGCCACCCACCACCACGCGAGGATCCCGACGAGCCCCGTGAACGCCCGGCGCTTCAACCGCGACTGGTGATACCCGCTGAAGAGATGGCTCGTCGACTCCGCGAAGATCACGAGACCGACCGAGAGCGCCCACAGCGCGAGTGCGAGCGGGACGATGTCGTGCCAGTAGTAGTCGTAGAGGCTCGGCCACACCGTCGCGGACGGACGCCCGAAGACGACGTCCGGCATCGGGGTGCCGACGACTGCTGTCAGGAGGTCGTCGGCGTTATCCTGTATCACCCCTCTGACCGGTGTGACGAGCTCCTCGAGTGCGTTCTGGATCGCCTGCGAGATGGCGTCGACGAGTGAGCTCATCGGGTCTGCCTCCGCGGTCGCGCCACCGCCGCCCACGCGACGGTGTCGTCGAGTCGAACGGGGGACCGCTCACCGGACGCGTCCGCCATCAGAGTCGCCTCCACGGTGGCCAGAGACCCCAGCCGGTCGCGCGGTCGAGGATGAAGCCGGCGACGAGGAGCACGCCGACGGGGACGCCGATTCCGTAGAGTGCGCCGAGCACGTCGACGGGGGTGTCCCGAACGTAGTGGCTGTCGCTGCTCGCGCCGAGCGGTGTCGTCTCACCCCACCACGGGGTGGGCTCGTAGCGGGCGGTGAACGCGCCATCTTCGCGGGGGAGCGTCAGCACGACGCGACCCGAGGCGTTCGTCTGGACGCGCTCGCCGTCGAGGGTGAGCACGCCTCCTACGACGTTCGTGTCGATCGGGTCGCCCGTTGCCGCGTCCGTGAGGTGGAGGTCGAGTGTGACGGTCGTGGGCGTGCTCGCGAGGCGCTCGAGCGTGAGTCGACTCTGCCGCTGTGGAATCCGTGTGAGTGTGCGTTCGTCGAGCGTGACGTCGGTCCCGCGGACGAGGCCGTGCGCGACGACGGTCACGTTCTGACCGGGCGCGCGTTCGCGGACGGCGAGTGTCCGGGTGGCGGTGTACGCGTCGTCCGGGGTGGCGAGCGAGACGTTCTCGGGGAGGGTTGGTGTCTGCCGCGTCGCCCCCTCGACGCCGAGGAGCTCGAGGCCGCCGCGTGCGCTCGCGCCGCTCGCGCGCGGATACGCGTTCACCTGCAGGGGGCGGAGTGGCGAGGGCCTCGTGGTTTCGCCGTGCGCGGTGCTCGTGACGAGCGTGTCCCACGCGGGATCGCGCGCCGCATAGAACGCCCACGCGCCCTGTGCGCGCCCGCTCGCCGTCGTGAAGCCCGCCCACGGCATCTCGCTCGTGAGCGCCACCCCACGTGTGCCGTCCGCGTATGTCGTCCGCGTCCCGGTCACGTCGAGCGTCTCGCGCTGGACCACCACCGAGTCCGTGACGGTCTGCGTCTCCACCGTCGTCCGTAGCACCCGCGTCACCGACTGTCGGCTATGCTCGATGGCGACCACGCGGATCGACGCCGTGACCGTGAGCGTATGCCGCCCACCATTCTCGGTTCCGAGGTCGTCGAACGCGAGCACGGGCGTGTGCGTCCCGTGCGTCACGTCAACCGGGACGCCGTCGACGCGGAGCGTCACCGACTCGATCGAGTGATTAGTGAGCGTCCACCCCGTCGTGCTCGTCGCGGTCGGGAGCACGACCCGATAGTCGGTCGTCGCGAGCACGCGACCGCGACGCCCCACCAGGAGCGGCGTCTCCGTCGGTGCCAGGCGGGCGCGTGTGGACGGCGCGACCGCGAACACCTCGACGTACGCGTCCCGAATCAGCCCCTCGGAGTGGAGCGTGGCGTCCGGCGGATGGATCGAGCGCGTCCAGTCACTCCGGGGGAAGTCCGCGAGGTCCGCCGTGTTCCACTCGTCGACCGTGCTCGGTGGGGTGTCGAATGGGACGTCGATCGCGCGCGTCAGCGTCGCCAGATCCCCGCTCGCGTTCGCCGGGAGGTCGCCATCGGCGTCGCCCGACCAGAGCGGATAGAACGCACCCGCGTCGACGCCGTGCTCGGGGACGGGTCGCGCATCGCTCGCCGCGCTCGCGGTGCTCAACGCGCCCGCGATAAGGACGCTCGCGACGACGGCGAGGAGGCGTGTCCGACTCAGAAGCCGCAACTCGTCCCTCCGACCACGACGTTGTTCAGGAGGAATCGGAGGATCACGGTCCCGAGCGGCGCGACGATGACGCCCCAGATGATCGCCTGATTCCGCATCGTCGTCAGCTCGTACTTGCGGTCCGAGCGCCGCACCATCGGCGTCGCGACCGTCGCGCCCAACGCGACGACACCACCGATCAGCGGCCCGCCGAACTGGATGAGCGTGAAGACGTTCTTGATCGTCGACGCGAGGTCCGACTGACAGAACGACGTGCCCACGGATTGGGCGACCGCCGGCTCGACGGCGAGCACGAGCAGGACGACGAGCGGGACGCCGACGCGTCTCAGGCGGCCCGTCGTGACGTAGTCGAACAACGACACCGCATCTGGGGCCGGCGCATCGGTGGTCATGGTCTGCGGAACTCACCCGCCGCTGGCGGAGCGAAACCGGACTCCAGTCGACCATCCGTGGGTGGAGTTACCGAGACACAGACAGTAGTCGAGAGAAGATAAGGGTTTCGCGGAATCGAATCTTCCGGATCCAATCTGGCCTCTCCGGTGACGGCCTCGCCCGTCCTGAACGGTCGGGTCGCCTACTCGGTGGGATTCCGAGGTGGCTGGTTTCGAGTCCGCATACGCTGCGAGTGTCATCTACAGAGGAACAGGGCGGGCTCGCGCGGACACGGATGCTCGCCCGGCACGATACGCGCGCGACGACGGACCGGAGACCGTCCAGATAACCCTTCGACTCACAGGATAGCAGCGCGGAAGCCCACGACTTCAGTCGTGGGTCACTGACGACGTCGCTTCCCGTAGCTCCCCGATCCGTGCGCGGACGGTCGCCGTCGCGACGCCTGCGGCCTCGGCGACTGCCGTCTGCGTCAGTCCCGCGCCGACATCCTCGCTGGCGAGGTAGCAGCAGGCGGCGGCGACGCCACCGGGATGCCGGCCGTTCGTCGCGCCCGCCTGTTCCGCGACGTCGAGATAGCCGCCGGCGCGCTCACGGACACGCCGACTCACACCGACCCGGGAGGCAACGCGGGCAAGATGGTCGCCTACCTGCACGACGCGCGCGTCGAGGCCGAGCTCCCGGTTGAGGACGCGATAGCCGAGCGTCACGTCCGAGCGCGAGCATTGCGCGACCCCAGCGACCTCCTCGAGCGTTCGCGTGTCCCCGCGACAGCGACACGCCGCGTAAACGGCGCCGGCACTCATCGCCTCGATGGAGCGCCCACGGATCAGGTCGGCGCGCTGGGCGCGTCGATAGAGTACGCAGGCTTCCTCAACGACGTCCCGTGAGAGGTCGAGCGCGCTCGCGAGGCGGTCGATCTCACCACAGGCGTGCGCGAGGTTCCGCTCGGCTTTCGTCCGCCAGCGCGCCCGGGTGTGTTCGCGACGCAGTCGGCCGAGCTGTCGACGCTTCCGCCCGGAGAGCGTGTTCCCGTGTGCGTCTCCGCCGTACCCGATTTCGGTCGAGAGCCCGCGGTCGTGACGCGCGGGCGTCACCGGTGCGCCCGTCCGTCGCGTGTCACCGCTTTCGGCGTCGAACCACGGCTCGGCGCCGTGGTCGAAGCGCCCCTCCTCGAGGACGAGTCCGCAGGCCGTACACGCGAGTTCGCCACCGTCCGCGAGCACTCGCCCCTCACACTCCGGGCAGCGCCCAGTGATCGCTCCACGATCCTCCTCACCGCCTTCGTAGATGTCTCTCGTTGCCATCGGTGTCAGCGGGGCACTCAGGCGCCCCGCACCCGTCAGGGGGCGAGAAAATCGGCGGAAAACAGGGGAGCGACCACCGACGAGTGATGGCTTACGCGGTTTCGGCGAAGCGCTCGCGGAGGCGCGCCTCCCGGGACTGGAACTGTTCGATGTTGGCGCCGAGGTCGCGTTCGACGCGCTCGAGCTGTGCGAGCGCGCTCTGACTCGCGAGGCCGGTCTGACCATCTCGAGTGGCGGCGTCGGCGCGTCGTCGGTAGGAACGCACGAGGCGTTCGAGGGTTCCCTGGGGGTTGAACAGGATGTCGTTCGCAATGCGGACATACGCGTCGAGGGAGGCTCCCTCCTTCCCGGTGTAGTGGTGGGTGAGCGCGTAGGTCGCTCCGGAGTGCAGCGTCCACATGTCCACCTCGAAGGGGTCAGGAGATTCGGCGCGGGCGTCACTCGCAGCACGCTCGGAGAGATACTCGGGGAACTCGAGGAGGGTGTAGAACTCGACGAGGTCGAAGGGCACCTCCCGGAGGTCGAGCGAGATGTCTTGGGCGTCGTGGATGAATGCGGCGAGGTCGTCCGCGACGACGGCGAGGCGTCCGAGCAGGCGCTCCCACCACGTCTCGAAGTCCGCGACGTCACCGACGTGCTTGACGGTCTGGCGCTCGGTGAGCCGCCGAATCGAGTTCGCGCAGGACGCGTCCTGTGCGTAGCCCTCGACGTAGACCGCGTGCCCGCCGAAGAAGTCGTACCCAGACGAAAAGCCGACCGCGATGGGGTCCTCACGGCCCGGGAAAGTCACAGAGAGGCCGTCGAAGAGCACGTCCATGTGCACCTCGCCGCCACCCCGATACTGCCGGATCTCCCCGAACACCACGTCGCCGAGCGGGCGCCCATCCACGGTCTCCTCCTCGACCGCCGCCTCCAGAGGCCCGTAGACGTCGAGGGGGTTGATGATCGCGTAGGACTCGGTGGGGACGTAGAAGAGCGCGTCACAGTCCGCGCCCTGAGCACGTGCGGCCGCCCGCTCCGGGTCCACGAGCGCCGTGAACCGCTCCGTCTCCTCCCACCCGTCAGTGTACGGGTTTCTGTACGCGACCTCGCTTGCGACCGCTCGCGGGAGAGCGCGTACTGCTTCCGCGAACGACACCACCTCGGCGTCGCCCACCCGCGCCGCGTACCACTCCGGGAGGACTGCGTCTGCTCGGCCGTCGATTCCTGCGAACACTGCCGTCGTCTCTGGTCGGGACATAGTTGCTCACGCGAGCGCGCCTTCTTACGCCCCCGCACCCCTCAGGGGGGCGAAAAACGTCGTTGGGTCGCCCGTTCGTGAGGCTCCGCGTGTCCGGGCCACGGAACGTCTCGAGACGGCCGAGACACCCCTCCGTAGGGACGTGTTACTCCTCTACTTCGACGATGTCCGCATCAGGTGCGTTCTCCTTCACACTCTCGATGCCCTGCTCGGCCTTCTGCCGAGACGCATAGCCCTCGCCGGAATCCGCGATGATGTTCCCGTTGTCGTGGATGAGGTGCCAGCGCCACTCGTCGCTCGCGTCGGTGTAGACCTCGAACGTTGCCTGACTCATCGAGAGCAGCTACTGGGGCCGTTCGGATAACGATTCTGGGAGTGACGATGACGCCACTAGCGCTATCTCGAAGGACTACACGAGCGTGCGCCTATCGTTCGAAGCGTCCGTCGGGTCGTGGGAGGCGTCGGGTGAGGATTTCGAGGTCGACGCGGCGCAGATGCTTGCAGCCCTGTGCGCCGAGCTCGCCGTTGCGTGTCGCCCAGTCAGGACACGTACAGGTGCGGTCCGCGACGTCTATCTCGTAGGTGTTCCCGCTCTCGCTTTCGACTTCGTAGCGCGCCCCCTCCTCAAGGAAGCGCGTCTCCATCACCTCGGTGAGCGCGCGACGTGTCCGTGGGTCGTCGAGGTCGTACTCGCCATCACGAAACGGTGAGTCCGAGTACGGCGTCGCGCACGAGCGCTCGAACTGCTCGGCGTCGGGGCGTTCCTGGCCACAGAATCGACACCGGTAGTAGACGCGCTCCGGTGCATCGTCGTTCGCGAGCGACCGCTCGGTCACGACGACGAGGGAGTGGCCGTTCGGTATCGCGTCGATCGTCGGCTGGGAGTGGGTCGAGTACATGAGTCTGGAGGCACTTTTGAGCGCCCCCACCCGTCAGGGGCCCGAGAAACACTGCCTCACGGGACGCTGAAGGAGTACGCCCGAATCGATCTCGACGTCGTGGTCGGCCATCGGTCGAGCTGAAGGGCTGACGATAGATAGATCGGACGCAGTCGATCACCAAGACCTATGGTGATTCAGACAATCAGTATTTACTGTGGTGATTCGATGAGCTCGGAGACCGGGGACGACGGTAGCGAAGAGACGTACGGTGAGGCCGAACTCAACGACCGAGGACGGCTCACAATCCCGAAGGCCCTCCGAGATACCCTCAATCTTGAGGGAGGGACGACGTTCACCGTCATTCGCGAGGGGGGCGACATCCGACTCGTCCGGCAGCTCCCTGACCTCCACACGCTGACGTCGGGGCGTTCACGCGAGGAGTGGGGTGAGGACGCATTCCGTGACGCCGGCGAAACGACCTTCGGGGGGCACTAGATGCGCATCCTCCCCGACGTAAACGCACTCGCGATCCAACTCGTCGACGACCATCCGGGACATCCGTACGTCGCGGAGCATCTCGTGCCCGCGCTCCGTGGCGAGGACACCCTCCTCCTCTTCGGCTATCTCCCACTTCGCGTCCAGTGGGTTCTCGAAGACATCGGGTTCGACACCATCGACGCCCGGCGCGCCGTCCAGTCCCTCCTCGACTACCCTAGCGAGGCTATCGACGTCGACGACGCCGTCATCCGCGATGCCTACGAGATTAGCGCCGCAAAGAATCACGACGTCTACGATTGTTTCTACGTCGCCCTCGCACGCGACGCTGACGCCGACGTCCTCCTCACGACTGACCGCGACTTCGACGCCCTCTGTACTGACGAATCGGTCGGCTACACGAATCCCGTTCCCGAAGACGTCCTCGAGGAGTTCCACGCGTACTCGGCGTAGTTGGTCCGCTGATGCGGCCCAGCCCGTTGGCCGTCTCGCACGCGTAGACCGACACACTGTCGTCGACCGGAGCGGTGGCGCGCGATGAATCGACGCCCGGTTGGCGTCGAGAACGCGCGAGGGGCGTCCACGCGAACGCAGTGAGCGGGGACGACGGTTGGGGAGGGTGAGGTCACGAAAAAGAAAGGATGGAGCTTAGCGCTCCCACCACCGTCCACGCTCGGGGAAGACGAGTTCGCTCCAGCCGGTCGCGGCGATGCAGGGGCGCTCGCGGTAGAAGCCGAGTGCGCCACCGCGCACCCGCACGCGCTCGCCCAGCCGGACGACCGGTTGGTTCGAGCGCTCCCACACGGTCAGCTTCGTCGTCCCCGTCTCGTCTTCGAGGAGGCCGACCTGCGCAATCGCGGGATGGCGCGGCTCGAACAACCGCACGACCACGCCTTCCACGCTCACCTCGTCGTCGGCCTCGAAGCGCTCTAAGGCCCCGATAGGCACGATCTGTCCCGCCCCGTACGTGAGGGCCTCGCTCACCTCGATGACGGCGTCGACGACGTCCTGGCCACGTCGCACGCGCTCGCCGAGCATCCGCGAGATTGCCGCCCGCGAATACCCGCGCGTCCGCCCCGCCAACCGCTGCGCCTGCTGGTTCACAACCGCGAGGTCGTCCCGCGAGAGTTCCTCCCGGGGATCGCTCGTCCACGCCTGCCACGTCCGACTCGGCGTCCGCGCCGCCACGTAGTCGCGCGTCCGCACCTCCCGCCCGGAGTCCTGCCGCCGGTCGTAGCGCGACCGCGTCCGCTCGAGTTCCCACTCACGCGCCCGCACGCGCTCCTCCTCCGCGAGGGTCAACCCCCGGTAGGGGTCTGCCTCGACGTCGATCCGCGCGACGATCTCCATCGAGACCGTCGGCCGCAGATTCCGCTCCCGTTCGGCTTCCTCATCCACGACCTCGAAGTCACTCCACCGCTCCGTCCGCTGTTCACTGACGCTACCTTCATCTACGATTGCGTTCGTACTAGACATGGGTACCTAACCCAGAGGCGCTTTCACGGCGTCCGACGCCCGCGACCCTTACATCGCGGGTTTCTTCGACACACCGACCGACCGGACTGACTGCATCCGTTCTTCGCGCGCCGCTCGCGCCTCCGTGAGCGCCCTTGGTGGGGCGCGAGCGGCGCGCCAACGGCATGGCCCACGGCCATTTCGAGGAGGGGGGCGCGCGGGCCGCCCACTGGGGGTGCGGCCAGCTTCACGCCAGTGTCGCGTCCGCGAGGACCGACACTGCACGTGATGCTGGCGTCCCGACAGGGCGAGCACCCCCATGGGCGAGTGGGCCCGCGAGCAGCCCGGCGACTCCTCGTCCGGCCACGGCAGTCGCGCCCGTCCGAGGATGGGGTGGGAGTGACGGGGGCTGGATGGCTCGCGGCCGCAGGCCTGAGCGCGGTCGGGGACCCCTCTCGCGAACGCCCGTGGCGGGAGCGAGATGTCCGTCGAGCGTGCGCGAGCCATCCAGGGGCCGTCGACGTATCAGCACCTCACTCGACGCTCGCGCTGTTCGCGACGCCCACCTACTGAACGGTCGTTACAGGTATCGACCAACTGAAAGAAAACGTCTTTCACTCGGTACACGGTGTGTGTCGGTCGAGCCGCGACGCCGAGCGATCAGTATAGACGAGGCACTGATCGAAGGGCGTCTCGGTCCTGGTTATTCCTCTTGCACTGGCCTCGACATCTGGTCGTCCACTGCTCGCGTCACTCGGCGTCGTTCGCGGCGCTGTCGGTGAGCCGGGGCTCGCCATAGACCGGGCACGCGGCGTCGAACATCGTCTCCGTCTTGCCTCAGCGGCCGTGGAGCGACCGTCTCGCCGCACTCGGTCGTCTCCCTGATGTTCACACGCCTCCCGCGGGGGTCGCGTTTATCCAGCCGATCGTCTGCAAGATTTAACACACCGCTCTCTGGAGTATGGCACGAATGCCAGCCCGGCAACTCACCCTCTACGACTTCCTCGCGGACTACATCCCGGGCGCCGTCGCGCTCGGCTATCTGGGGGCTCTCTTCTGGTTCGTCGGCTATCACAGTGCTATCGTACCGGCCATCCCACTCACGATCATCGCGGGCGGACTCGCCGTCGCGGGATATCCGCTCGGCCGCCTCATCCACGCGATCGCCGGTCAGGATGAGGTTTCGAAACTCCGCCGTTTGACTTTCGACAATCTTGCCTTCGCGCTTGAGAACGCCCGCAATGAGAACGGCCTCACGGAATCCGATATAGCAGTCACGGATAAGCCAACCGTCGTCGGACGCCTCACCTCTACCGAGGCACACGGCCCAGACATCCCTGCGACGACGTTCAACGACTGGGTTGACGCTGAACTCATGGAAACGCTCACCGGTCGCGCTGACAACGACGCACGGCCTGGACTCCCGCTCCCTTCCCAGCACAATACGCCGCCCTTCTCGGCGACAGAGATCGTGTGGTCACGGCAGTCGATCGGCCAGATGCAGCGCTTCGGTTTCAGCGAACTTTTCGGCGAATCGACGCTCTACCAGCGCTACAACATTCTCGAGACATTCTATCGGAACCTCTGGCTCGCCACCATCTACACGAGTCTCGTCGGCTTCATCGTCGGTGGCGCACTCGCACTCTCTCATCTCAACGCGTTCACGATCAGGCCCCCCGTGTTTCTCACCGCGGTCCTCACGCTGGCCGGTATGCTCGTGGTTGGGGGCGCGTTCACGCTGCTCACCGTTCGCGGTGACACGGTCTCGGACAACGACGATGATGCCGACACCTCACATCCTCACGGGTCCCATCTCTTGGCGTACATCGTTCTCTCCCCACTCATTTTCGCGCTCCCACTGGCACTCCTGTTCTTCGCTCCCGGGACGACCACCGCGATCGATGGCGTATATCTCGTCGCGTTCGCACTCATCCTCTTCTCACTTGCCGTGCTCCTTAACGTCCGCCGCGTCCAGTTCAAGGACCGACAGGTCCGCGCGTTCATCAACGACCTCTACCTCCACGACCGCGAGCGTCGTGCGAGCAGCGACGACTGAGCACTCACCTGGGGGGTGCGTTCCGCCCACCCACTGATCGGTTCGACGATGAGGCGCGGTGCGAACACGGACTCGCTCGACTCGACGCGCCCGCCCTCTCCTTCGTCCGCTGTTTCTCGGTGGCGCGTCCACCACGGCGCCGTCGCGTCGAACGCGACGCCGCGCGCTCCGAGTCACGAGACACACTGCACGCGATACCCGCTCACGGTCCACCCGCCAAGGCGCCAGATCCGTCGTCACACCACACGCACGCCCGGTCGCACGCATCTCGCTCGAGTACCCACAGCACCGCACACCGGCCGCCACTCCCCGACTGCCCCCTTCCCGAATCCGGACGCTCGCCACTCCACGAATCGACTGATTATTTCGAGAACCCGTACCCCGTGTCGGTGCCGAGGACGAGTGACCCGTCGTGCTCGTCGGCGTCACGGATGCCGCTAGGCGACCCCGCGCGGCGTCGTCTGTTCGCCTCGATTGGCTGAACACGCCGCCCTCGGGGGAGGTGGGACGCACTACTAGTCGGCGTGGGGCCGCGCGCTACGTTTATCCGTCTTCCGCGCCTGCTACCGTGGCAGTATTCCGATGGCGTCCACTCCCGATCTGCCGGTGCCCGTCGAGGCGTCGCGCGTCTATTACGAGGTCCGGCCGAGTGCGGACGTCGTCACGCCCGAGGCGGCGACCGGGCAGGCGAACGCGCTCTACGACCTCCTCGCGGTCGAGACGGGGTGGCGCACGCCCCGGCCTGCGCTGGAGGTCGTGGTGGCGGTGGACGCCGAGGGCGACCTGACGTACGCGTTCGGCGTCACGGAGTCCGCCCTCGATCGCGGGCTCGAGCGCGCACTCCGCGGGCTCTTCCCGGCGAGCTACGAGATCAAGCGCGTCCGGCAGCCTACGGGGTGGCTGCGTGCGGACGCGAGCGCGGCGCTCGCGGGCGTCACGTACCGGAGTCGCGGTGAGCGAGCGCGCGACTGGCAGCTCCCAGTGCGGCCGTTCGCGTCGTTCCGCGCGCACGACGCGGACCCGATCCCGCTCGCGGGCGTCGTCGAGGCACTCCTCACACCGGGGACGCCCGGGGTCTTCCAGGCGCTCGTTCGCGCGCGCCCCGAGTGGACGCGGGACGCCGAGACACGCGCCGCCGCGCTCGAGGCCGGCCGGGACACCCTCGTCGAGCAGGTACTCGACGCGGTCTGGCCGCGCGACCCCACGGCGCCACCCAGCCGCTCACTGGCTGCAGAGGAGCGTCTCAGCGGCCTCGAGGAACGCGACACGCGCGTTTCGTTCGACGTCACGGCATCCCTCCTCTATAGCGGCCCGGACGCCGAGGCGGCCGCCAGGGAGGCGACGGGCGTCTTCGGCTGCCTGCGCCGCGGCCCCCACCGGATCGTCGGCCGTGAGCACACCGCCGAGCGCGCCGTCCGCCTCCGCGACGCGATCGTCGAACGCACCACTCGACGACCTCTCACCGGGTGTCTCCGCGCTCACTTCAGCCGCCACCCACAGTGTGTCGTCCTCGATCGTCGCGAGCTCGCGGGCCTCCTCGTGCTCGACGGCCCGAGCCTCACCACGAGCGGTGGGCGCGCCCTCAACCCCACGCCCGGGGAGCGCCGCAAACTCCCCCGGCCACCCAGCCAGCAACTCGAGGCTTATCGCGAGCCCGGGCTCACGCTCGGCCGAGCGCTCGACGCGGACGGCCACCCCGAGGCCGACATCGTTAGTCTCCCACCACGTCTGCAGCGGCTGCACTGCGTCTGGATCGGAAAGTCGGGCGCGGGGAAGACGACCGCGCTCACCACGGGCGCGCTCGCGAACCGGGCGGCGACACGGGGCGCGAACGTCATCATCGAACCGAAGGGCGACGGGATGGCCCAGGAGTACCTCCGCGCCCACTACGCCCAGCATGGCTCCCTCGCAGACGTCCACTACTTCGATTGTCGCACCCTCCTCCCGGCGCTCAGCATCCTCGACGTCCGCCCGGACCTCGAGGCGGGCCGCGAGCGCGCGGACGCCGTCACCGACCGCATCGACCACACGATGGACGTCCTCCGCCAACTCGTCGGCGCCGAGCAGTTCGACGCCGCCATCCGCTCGCCCACCGTCATCCGCTACGGCCTGCGCGCCGCGTTCGACCCCGTGCACGGACAGGACGCCTACGCCCTGCGCGACCTCCAGGACCTCCTGCATCGACTGCACGACCGCGCCACCCCACCGCCGACGGTCGACCCGGACGTCGAGCGCGCGCTCGAAGAACTCACCGCGACCCACCACCAGACCTTCGACCAGGTGATGGGCGGCGCCGCCACCCGTCTCGAACACCTCAGCGCGAATCCGCGACTCGCCCAAGTGTTCAACCACACGCCCGAGGCGGACGATCCGGTCTTCCGCTTCGACGACTATCTCGACACCCAGGCCACGATCATCTTCGACCTCGGGGGGCTGCGCGAGGAGACCAAGCGCGGGCTCAGCCTCGTCCTCCTCAGCCTCCTCTGGAGCGCGCTGAAGCGCCGGACACAGCGCGCCATCGAACGAGGTGAGAGCGAGCCGCTCCCCCTCGTGAATCTCTACGTGGAGGAGGCGGCGTCGATCGCGGGGTCGACGACGCTCGCGAGCGTCCTCCGCGAAGGCCGCGCGT
Source organism: Halarchaeum sp. CBA1220 (assembly GCF_003721175.2). Taxonomy (GTDB): domain Archaea; phylum Halobacteriota; class Halobacteria; order Halobacteriales; family Halobacteriaceae; genus Halarchaeum; species Halarchaeum grantii. The sequence goes on along the minus strand of NZ_CP054708.1, from coordinate 439,275 downwards.
TCGACGTCTCGGTGACGCTCGCCACCCAGTACCCGAGCCAACTCCGGAGCGCGGACCCCGACCTCTATCGCGAACTCCTGAACGACGTCTCCACGCTCGTCGTCGGGAACGTCGGCCTCGATCGGGACCTCGCCGCTCGCCTCGCCACCAGCGAGGAAGACCCCGGGGACGTCGCGAATCGCCTGCGTGCGCTCCGGCGCGGCGAATGGCTCTGCAGTCTCCCCGCCGGCTTCGACCGAACCGAACCCCGGCCGTTCGTCGTCCGCTCCGCCCCACTCCCTCCCGGGCATCCCGAGAGCGCGCGCCCCCTCACCGCCAGCCAGGAGACCGCCTATCGGGCCGCACGCGCACGCCTCGACGCCCGGACCGAAACCGCGCTCGGCCAGCGCTTCGACGCCCACTACGCCACCCCCAGCACGACAGCCGAGCCGGCGAGCGACGCCGACCCCACCACGATCGCGGCGTCCGAGACCGACCCCGCGACACTTCCCCGGACCGACAGCCTCCTCCCCTACACCACCCGCTTCCCCGCCGGCATCGAGTACGACGCCGACCGCCACGCCATCCGCTGTCTGCGCTGTCACACCACGCACAACCCGCGTCTCCCGGGCGTCCAGGACGCCATCGCGTGCTGCGGGTCACTCGACGCCGTCGACCGAGACGACATCCCCGTCTGCGAGTGCCACCTCAAACTCACCCCCGAAGAAATCGCCGCGAGCGAGTGGACGCTCCCCCAGTTACGCTTCCTCCAAGTCGTCTGGAACGCCCAATCGCGTCGCCTCCACCCCCTCGAGTACGACGTTCGGCGCGACAGCATGGTCCGCCTCCGCGAATACACCGATATCGACGTCGCGGGCGTCGACGAACTCGTCGACGCCGGCCTCCTCACCGACCACGGCCGCTACCCCCACCAGCTCTACAGTCTCACCCCCGCAGGCCGGGACGCCATCGGCGAACACAACCGGACCGGCATCGTCCACGGCGACGGCCAGGGCGACCTCGGCGAAACCACCGTCCACGTCATGCTCGTCGACCTCGCCCGCGACTACCTCGAACGCGACTATCTCGAAAACCCTGACTCCACCGTCGTCCGCGTCGAACCCTACTACGAGCTCGCCGACGGCCACCGCCTCGACCTCGCCGGCCTCGACGCTACTGGCGAAATCGTCCTCACCGTCGAAGCCGAACGCATCAATCACGACGTCGCCACCGCCGTCCTCGAGGACTACGACAAGATGGCTGCCTGCCACCCCAACGAGTCCATCTGGGTCGTCGTCTCCCAACCGTCCGCCGTCCGCGTCCTCGACGCCCTCCACGACCCCACCGAGGGCGACCCCCGCATCACCCACGTCTACAGCGAGAACACACCCATCGACGACTACCGCTACGACACCCCCGGCCTCACCGCCGTCTACACCGCGAACGCCCTCCAACGACGCCTCTTCACCGACGACTGACGCGGAGCCCCACCCCCGACCTACGACTGATGCCGCGCGCATCCACACTCCGACGTACGGGAGACAGCAGCGCGGCGTCGTCGCGGACGTCCCGCCAACGCCACGCGACACGAAACAGTGTCCCGCCCGGCATCCCACGCGAGACCGAGCACCGTGCCGTGCGCGGCGTCTATGAACCGTCTCGTCCCTATTCCGTGCCTCCATGACCCGCCGGCCGCCCCGGAGAAGTACACCCCATGTGGCCCCCTCGCGACGCGACCGCTCCCGTCCACGTCGACGCGGCCGTCCCCGCCCCCAGCCGCCACATCCGCACCTCGTCCCACGGAGAGCGCCCGAGCGGCGTGATCGCGACACCGCCACTCCGACCGTCAACCACTCCGCGCGCAGAGACATCACGAGTTGACTCGCGCCCATGCGGTGGCGCAGTCACCCGATTCCGGCACGTCGTGGAACCAGACAGCCATCCGAGAGACGCGACCACTAACCCCGCCAGCCCCCCGCAGACGCCGCCCTCGACGCCGCGACCCACCGCCATCGACCCCCGCCCCGATCGCTTCTCCCGCAGCGCCACCACACGCCACCCACGCGGGGGCTCTTCCGGACGCGCTCGCGAGTCATGCACTCCTGGAGGATTCCCGGTAGTTCGTCTCGGCGCTTCTCGTCGCCCACTTTCGTCCCTCCCACAGAGTGGTCGCAACGCTGCGAAGCGCGACGTTACCTGCCTGACGCCGCGACGAGCCGTCGGTCGACGAACACAGGGGCGGTGAACGTGTCTGATTATCGCGCTTCCCCTTGTTGGGCGCTAGTTCCGTCCTGGTGCTACGATACTGAGAGACCTCCAGAAACACTACTGGCAGATTATTTCTCACCAGTGAACCAGATCACGTGGGTTCAGATACCGGATGGTACGTCGAGTTCACCGCGAACCTCACCGACGACGTCGTGAACGTTGGTCAACGGGGCTGCCATCGGGATTCTCGTCTGTGTGATTGCTGCTGTAGAGGGTGCCGTTGCGGTTGGTGAGCGTCGGAACGACTCCCTAAAAGTGGGTGACTGACGGGGACCAATGGCGACGACTGGGATCACCGACCGACGATATCTGCGGGCGTGAACAGCGAAACGTCGTCGTGCTCGCCGGCAGTCCGGCACAGCCCCCCGAAGAACCCGAGGCGACAGAAACAGCAGTAATGGTTGTTGGCCCCCTACTTTCGGGGGGCATCCAGTCGACCTGTACTGCTCGAGGTTGGCGAGGCCTCTTTCGTGCATCTCGCGGGTCGTGCACGCACCTCCGCCGGCGACGAGCCACTCGACCGTGATGTACGGCCTCAGGCGGATACCTGCTTCAAAATCTGCGGCGTGACGAGCAAGTCCAGCACCGCAATGGCGTAGGCGATGAGTTGTGTCGTGCCGTCGAGAAAGCTATACGCGACGAACGCGATCACGAGTGCGCCACTCAGACCGATCGCGTACCTGATTGCGGGGTTCGTGAATGGGTTCTGTTGGGCCACAGATACCGCTCTAGCTCGGGGGATTGTCAATCCTGAGCTTGTGGCGACTGGAGGCGCCCTGGCTGGAGCTTTACGACCGAAGTTGTAGGTCACCGACTGGCACGGCCACCGTAACCCGCTTCTCTTTTCGGTATCGCGTTTCCCCCGAGATAGGGCGTACTTTCTACCTCGTTTCAGGGCGACGTGATCCCCGAGTGTCTCCTCCCCGAACACACGTCGCTCACCCGCTACTGTCGCTGAGCGCGCTGTCCAGGCGCCCCGTCCGCTCCCCATCCCGCGCACTCCTCCGGGAGCCGTCCAGCGCGGTTCGTACACTCGACGGTGGCCCGAACCACGGAGATCTTCATAATCGGCCCGAATCCCCGCAAGGAGTCCTGTGTGGCCCATGTGTCGCTCAGTATGAACCCGATACGCGGCGTCACCGAAAAACCGGATCGGAGCTTCGACGCCGGTTCCCGGTTTCTCTGCGGCGTTCGACGACTCGACGCCGAGAGATACATCCCTCATCCGAGACGAAACCGATAGACGGCGGCCGATTATGAACGCATCTCGAACGCTCACCTCTTGGTTGCGACGCCGTCGCGAACGCCCGAATCGACGCCCTGCCCCTCGAAAGCCACGGACGTCGCGAAAAAGCCGACGTTGGCCCGGCACATTCGGTCGACTGCCCGATGGCTACTTGGTCAAGACGTAGGTGTCGAGCAGAGTGAACGCGATCGGGAGGAGCACGGAGGACGCCAGCCGGGTGAGAATGGAGATGGAGAGGGGGTAGAGGTTCACCGACTGGTACTCGTGGAAATCGTCACGGAGTGTCCGGATTTTGAGCTGCGTCTCGAGCTCGGATAACTCGCCACCCGCAGAGTCCACGGCGGACTGGTTTCTGAGTGTCTGGATTTTCTCCCGCTTCTCCTGCAGGATCCGGTCGCGGACCTCCTGCGCCCGCCGGTTCACGTAGAGCGTCGGATAGACGAACAAGAGCACGATCACCCCGATGTAGGCGACGACCGCGACGTAGACGAGCAATTGGTAGCCGCCGCGAGCCGCGAGCGCGAATGCGAACGGCAGTGCGAGTGAGCCGATCGAGACCAAGAGCGTCGCGCGGATGGAGAAGTACCCGATCGTACTCAGCCCGCCGAGGCCGTCGTGATGGAGCGGATCGATCGTCAGCTTGAGGTCCCCCACAGCGCGGACACAGAGGATCGTCGTCAGCGCACCGTGGAGGCCGATTCCGGTGATGACCGACCACCACGCCGCGAAAATCAAGTAGATGAGCAACGCCGGATCCAGAAGCCCGCTCACGCCGATGGACTGGAAGAAGTCGATATTCGCGATCACGACACTCTCGATGAGGAGTAGCCAGGGGACGATCAGATACCCGGAGCGGGTCGCGAAGAACCGCTCGTACTCGTTGGTGGTCGTGATGAGCGCGTCGTTGTCCACGACAACGTCTTCGACTTCGGTAATGAACGTCGGAAATATGTGCTCGTCGTAGTGCCAGATGAGAACTGGCCCAATGGCCGCGATCGTCGCGACGAGCGTTTGCATCACGAGTACCTGGAGGCTGTGTGACCCATTTGCCAAAATAAAGAACAGAGCCATCAGGAGATAGGGAATGAGGCCGATGGTCAGGAGTGCAGAGAGCGGTGTGCTGAAGGGAAGCCTCGATCCGGCAGCTTCGACGAGGGTTGTCATCCAAATCGAGTGACCAGCGTACTCCTTGTGATCTGTCATGTGTGGCGTGACTGTATGGTTGAGAGACCCACCGCATAATAGTTTGCAGCCACCGCACGTCGGAGCGGAGCAGCCAGTACTGGCCACGAGACCCCATCGTGTCGAACTGAACCACACGACTTCACTGAACGAGCGGGTGTGCTGAACCGCGTGATCGCTGTCGCGCTTTAGCGCCCCTGCTGAACGCGGGGTGACATGATCAGGTGCTCGTCGTCGCGGTCGCTTCGAGTTCTTCGAGTTCGGTTCGGAGGTCCTCGAACAGCTCCTCGGCCTGATCGTCGTCGTAGTCGGTGTGATACTCCTTCGGGACTCCCTGCTTGGCGAGGTTGACGTGGCGGTCCGGCGTCACGTCGTGGTTTTCGAGGCTCTTTCGGGCACATTCGAGCGGGCAGCCGTCGATGACGAGCATCGGTCGGCCCGACGTGGCCGTGTCGACCAGCGGCCCGACGCCACCGCCGACGCCGGCGATACAGGACATCTCCGCGTGGCGCTCCCGGTCGAGTCTGATCGCGAGGTCGTTGGCCATCTGGGCCGCGCTCGAACACCCTGAACAGGAGTAAACCAGCGGCAGGTCGTCGTACTCGTTCGACATCACCTCGGCGTTCCGTGGCAGCCAACGAGAGGGTTGTCCCGAATCCGTTCGCCTCCGACCACACCGGCGACAGTGACTCCGCTCGTCGCCCCCTCTCCTCTGTGTAGCGGCGTCGCGCCGTCACCGGTCGGACTCGGTGAACGCGTCGACTGGCGTCGGTTGGGTGGCTGGATGTGTCTCCGTGAACCCGGATTCGAACTTGAAGCCGTCTCCGAAGAACCGGTCCCCTCCGATATGCCCCGCCCAAATCAGCGCAACGAGCCGACCGAGGCGGCTGTCAGCCCGGGACCCGAAGCCACCGAGCGCAAGCGGTAGCGTGTACGTATGCACACCTATCTAACCGCTGTTACGGCGGATAGGCGTTGGAACGAAGTCGGCGACGAGACTGCGGCGCTGCCGGAAGCGAAGGCAGGCGTCCAAGCGGGCGACGCCAAGACCGATTCCGAGACCGACGGCCCCCACTCGCGGATGCCCACTGAGTGCCACGGGGGAGCTCCATCAGAGGCCAGCTCTGTTGTCTGGTGCGTCGGTGGTGCCGGCGAGTGTGGGGGTGTACTTATTCCTCAGCAGAGCTCTGCTGAGACCGTTCTGCGGGCTGGATCACGAGTCGCTCGATTCGCGTGTTGTCGATGGCGTCGACGCGAAGGACGTATCCACTCTGCGTGATCTCGTCAGCGACCTCGGGTTCTCGCCCGAGTCGACTGAAGACGAACCCACCGATTGTCTCGACGTCTTCGACCTCGAACTCGACACCGAGCCGCTCGTTCACCTCTCGAACTGGGACGCCGCCGTCGACGACGTACGTCCCGTCGTCTCGTTCCTCGACGGTGGGGCCTTGCGGTGCCGTGTCGAACTCGTCTCGAATATCGCCGACGATCTCTTCGAGAATGTCCTCGATCGTGACGATCCCCTCGAAGACACCCCATTCATCGATGACGACCGCGATCTGACCGCCACCGTGGGTCTGGAACTCGGCGAGAATCGCGTCGATCCGGCGCGTTTCCGGGACGACAAGGATGTCTCGTGCGAGGTCACCTGCGGTGATCGAGCCGTCGCGATCAGTCTCGGTTTCACTCGCCTTCAGAACGTCCTTCGCGTGGACGAATCCGACCGGTTGCTCCCCGTCTTCGTCGAGCACGATATATCGCGTGTAGGTTCCGCTGGCAGCAACAGACCGGAGCTCCGAGAGGGTCATCGTCGCGGAGACGGTCTCCACGTCGGGACGGGGAACCATGATTTCGCGGGCGATCGTATCGCCGAGTTCGAAGACGCTCTCGATCATCTCGACCTCGTCGAGATCGATCTCTCCGGTCTCCTCGGAGCGGCTGAGGATCATGAGAATCTCTTCCTCGGAGTGTGTCTCTTCACCCTCCGACGCTGGGGAGACCCCGAACAAGCTCGTGAAGTAGTTGGCAGTGCCGTTGAAGACGATGATACCCGGCATGAAGAGGTAATAGAAGAACTTCATGAGCGGAGCAACGAGCAACGCCACTCGTTCGGCCTCCTGGATGGCGAACGTCTTCGGCGCGAGCTCACCGAAGACGACGTGGAGGAACGTGATGAGGCCGAATCCCAGCGCGAACGCGACGAGATGAATCGTTCCCGCAGGCAGCAGTTCACCGAGAATCGGTTCGATGAGTGCGGCCACGGCCGGTTCGCCGATCCACCCGAGGCCGAGTGAGGAGAGCGTGATCCCGAGTTGACTGACGGCGAGGTATCCATCCAGGCTTTCGATGGCGTCCTGTACCAGCCCTGCGCCGGGCTTCCCTTGCTCGACGAGTGAGTTCACCCGCGTCGGGCGGAGTTTCACGAATGCGAACTCAGCGGCGACGAAGACCCCGTTCATGATAACGAGGAAGAGAGCGAGAAGCAACCCACCGACGGAGAGCAGATCGACCATACACGCTCATAGCGGGTGCGGGCCTTGTAAGGGGCGGTACTGTCGACGCGGAGCCGACGGCTCGTCACGCGGCTGTCAGCCCAGTACCCTCGGAAGAACGCGATGCCGAGCGGGGTGACGCTGGCGACGATGCGACATCGGGAGCGACGGCGTCGACTGTCACCTGACTACATCTAGTGTAGCCCGAACGGATAACTTACTCTGTCGTATTGGGGCCGAATATGACACGCCGACTACGGCATCCGCTCGTGGCGTTCGCGGCCGTCATCGCCCTCACGATTCCGTGGTTGCTGCTTCGGGGACTGGGAGTCGTCCCGAGGCTCCCTGTTTCTGCTGTCATTCTGGTGAGTGGTGTTGCCGTTATCGGGGCGGCGTTCGTGTTGACGTGGGCCGCGGAAACTGCTGAAGTAGACGTTCCACGGTCGTTCGCGCTGGCAGTTCTGGCCATCATCGCGGTCGCGCCCGAGTACGCCGTCGACGCGCTCTACGCGTGGGAGGCGGGGGCCTTTGCTGGGCTGCCGCGGGGCGTCGAGGCGGCCAATCTCGCCGTTGCGAACATGACCGGCGCGAACCGGATTCTCGTCGGCCTCGGCTGGTCGATCATCGCACTCTACGCTATCTATTGCGCCCGGACGACGAACGACGAGGCGGTGGCTCGACGCGACGGCTTTCTCGCCGATTCCGTTCAACTCGAACCGCGTATCAGCGTCGAGATCCTGTTCCTCACTGCGGCGACCGTGTACGCGCTGTTCATCCCCTTCTTGGGCGGCATCGATGCGCTCGATGCGATTATCTTGGTCGGACTGTACGCCGCGTACATCGTCGTCATCCTTCGGGGTGAGACGACACACGAACCGCAGCTCGGTGTCCCGGGGTATCTCCAGACGCAATCGCGACGCCGTCGAATCGGAGCCGTGTTGGTGATGTTCACCTACTCCCTGTTCGTCATTCTCTACGCGGTCAAGCCGTTCGCGAACGGATTGGAGACGCTCGGTCCACGACTCGGGCTGTCGTCGTTCTTCATGATTCAGTGGGTCGCACCGTTCGCCAGCGAGAGTCCGGAGTTCATCGCCACCGCATATCTGGTGCGGAAACTCCGAACGACGTCGGCGTTCAACGCCCTCATCTCCTCGAAGCTGAACCAGTGGACGCTCCTCATCGGGACGCTCGTCGTCGTCTACAGTCTCTCACTCGGCCAGTACGGCGTTCTCCAGTTCAGCCAGAAACAGGCGGGTGAGATCTGGCTGACGGCGGCGCAGAGTTTCTTCGCCGTGACACTCCTCGTCAACTTCGAGATCAGCATTCGGGAGGCCGTCGCCCTGCTCGGGCTGTTCGCGCTCCAGTTCCTCCCGTTCTTTCAGACCTTCGACGGACTCATGCTATTCAGCGGGCTCTATCTCGTACTCGGAGTCGCGCTTCTCGTCTGGCGGCGTGACGACATACCCACTGTATTCGCGCGCGCTCGTGAACACGCCAGCAAACAACCATAGGAGACGAGTGATGCTGGCGTGCGAAGCCGTTCGTTTGGAGGCTGAAGTCGTGCGACCGACGGCATTTTTCGCCCCTCGACGGGTTCGGGGCGCCTGAGTGCCCCGCGAACCGTGGCGACCAGCGACGTCTACGAAGACGGCTTCGACGGGGATCAGGGCTCGATCAGCGGGCGCCGTCCGGAGTGCGAGGGGCGCGTGCCTGCGGACGGCGGGAGTTCGTCTGTATAGCGTGGGGGCCCGTCCTCGATGAGGGTCCGGCAGTCACACACGGCTCGCACTCGGACGTTGCACTCGGCCATCGCGTGCTCAACCGCGACCTCGACGCCCACGTCGTCCGCGTCGGCGACCATCTCACCCCTGTGGCGTTCCGAAGCGCGGCCTCCCGGCGGGTCCGCGAGCGCACTACTGTACACCTTGACGCTGCCGAGTGTGCGGGCGTGACGAACGGCACGTATTCGGGTGGTGTCCCGACCGCGTGCCTCTCTCTCATTGAGGCCGCCGAGGTAGGCCTGACGTGGGCGGCGCCCACGGACGCTGCGGACGTCGCGGCGGCGACCGTCTTGAGCCGGATCGCGGACCTCCATAGTACCGATTGAGCACTCGAAGCGTGGGGCGTCAAACACCTAACGAGTCTTTCATCTTCTCCTAACGTAAGGGAGGAACCAGCTGGCTTTGCCCCTCTGTAGAGAGAATAGACACCACGTTTCATCTGGTCCTCAACCCGTTCTGGGTTTCTACCGCATTGCGACCACTGGGAGTGCGCGGAGGCCGCCGACGCACGCTACGTTTCAATCCCGTTCTGGGTTTCTACCGCATTGCGACGTCTCCGACTTCCACGGCGACGCGGTGGTGTTCGAGTTTCAATCCCGTCTGGGTTTCTACCGCATTGCGACCGGCCCACCATCCGATGTCACGACGACAGCAACCATGTTTCAATCCCGTTCTGGGTTTCTACCGCATTGCGACACAGCAGATCCACCAAGACATCCTCGACAAGATGTTTCAATCCCGTTCTGGGTTTCTACCGCATTGCGACCTCCGTCGGCCACCACTTCGACGCCGACGTCTGGTTTCAATCCCGTTCTGGGTTTCTACCGCATTGCGACGCACCCGGCCGCCGCGACACCACCGGCGACCTCGTGTTTCAATCCCGTTCTGGGTTTCTACCGCATTGCGACGCGCTCCGTCGGCCACCACTTCGACGCCGACGTCTGGTTTCAATCCCGTTCTGGGTTTCTACCGCATTGCGACACACGCGGCGTTGTTCCCTCTGGATCATGGATCGTGTTTCAATCCCGTTCTGGGTTTCTACCGCATTGCGACCCCGCTCCGCCCCGCTACCGCCGATTCCTCTTACCAGTTTCAATCCCGTTCTGGGTTTCTACCGCATTGCGACATCGCGACGGCGCCGTCAACAGCGCGAGGACGAACGTTTCAATCCCGTTCTGGGTTTCTACCGCATTGCGACCGACAACGACAACGCGACGGACGTCGGTCATGCGTCGTTTCAATCCCGTTCTGGGTTTCTACCGCATTGCGACAATACTGCCGCGCGTGAGCCCGAGGATGTCCGCGTTTCAATCCCGTTCTGGGTTTCTACCGCATTGCGACACGACGAGCACGATCTTCGCGAGGAGGCTCACAGGCAGTTTCAATCCCGTTCTGGGTTTCTACCGCATTGCGACGCGCGTCGAGCGCGACGACGCCGACGCCGTCCTCAACGTTTCAATCCCGTTCTGGGTTTCTACCGCATTGCGACACCTCCTCGGTGTCGAGACAGGCGACTACGTCCGTTTGTTTCAATCCCGTTCTGGGTTTCTACCGCATTGCGACCGCATGGGGCTCGACTGGGACGCCGTCGACGCGTTTCAATCCCGTTCTGGGTTTCTACCGCATTGCGACAGGCCGGAGACGCCCGGAACCAAGCTACCCATCACGGTTTCAATCCCGTTCTGGGTTTCTACCGCATTGCGACTTGGGAGCTGGGTCGGCGAGCGCATCCTCCGAGGAGAGTTTCAATCCCGTTCTGGGTTTCTACCGCATTGCGACGCCCGGCGAGTCACAACTCCTCGTCGCGGCACACGAGTTTCAATCCCGTTCTGGGTTTCTACCGCATTGCGACCCGCCACAGGTGCGCCCTCGAGAACGCTCTCGAACTGTTTCAATCCCGTTCTGGGTTTCTACCGCATTGCGACCCCCGACAAACAGATATGACGCTAATCGGCATCGGGTTTCAATCCCGTTCTGGGTTTCTACCGCATTGCGACTCGCGGAGGCTGATGCCTGATGGTCGAAGTCACGCTGTTTCAATCCCGTTCTGGGTTTCTACCGCATTGCGACCCGGCTCCTCGAAGAGCTACGTCGCGACGACTACGTGTTTCAATCCCGTTCTGGGTTTCTACCGCATTGCGACACATCGCGCGCCCCGGCCAGGAGTCCTACGGCCGGTTTCAATCCCGTTCTGGGTTTCTACCGCATTGCGACGGGGGTAACAGCACGGCCGCCGACTCTTCGCCCACCACGTTTCAATCCCGTTCTGGGTTTCTACCGCATTGCGACGGGGGTAACAGCACGGCCGCCGACTCTTCGCCCACCACGTTTCAATCCCGTTCTGGGTTTCTACCGCATTGCGACGTCCGCTTCATACACTCATAGAGTGCAGTGCAAGTTTCAATCCCGTTCTGGGTTTCTACCGCATTGCGACACAGCGTCTCGCTCGCCGGAGCGGGGCCGTGGCAACTGTTTCAATCCCGTTCTGGGTTTCTACCGCATTGCGACTCGTGATCCATGTCGACGCTCAAACCCGCCACCCGGTTTCAATCCCGTTCTGGGTTTCTACCGCATTGCGACCCTCCGGTATCGCCCCGGAACTGGTTGCCTGCCGTGTTTCAATCCCGTTCTGGGTTTCTACCGCATTGCGACAAGACGGCGATCACGCTCGGCACCGCAAAGGTCGAGTTTCAATCCCGTTCTGGGTTTCTACCGCATTGCGACGTGAGTCTCTCGACGAGGATCGGCCACTACAGCGGCGTTTCAATCCCGTTCTGGGTTTCTACCGCATTGCGACGTCGAGGTCACCGGCGCCTGGGGGCGGCTCGCGTTGTTTCAATCCCGTTCTGGGTTTCTACCGCATTGCGACTACAGCAGCTCGCCGCTGACCTTGGTGGCGTCCCGTTTCAATCCCGTTCTGGGTTTCTACCGCATTGCGACGACTCGGACGGCGGCCTCTACCCGTGCGAGGCAGGGTTTCAATCCCGTTCTGGGTTTCTACCGCATTGCGACTGCATACGTACGACAACACCGTCTATCGGACAGATGTTTCAATCCCGTTCTGGGTTTCTACCGCATTGCGACGACGCGGGCCGACGTCCCGTTCGGGTCCCGGAACGTGTTTCAATCCCGTTCTGGGTTTCTACCGCATTGCGACGCGGCGGGCGCGGCGCTCCGAGCGGCGTCTGACGCGCGCACAAGTCGGCGCATCCTCGTCGGGGAGGACGAGGTCGAGAGTTTCAATCCCGTTCTGGGTTTCTACCGCATTGCGACACGACGACCAGGCCGATGAGTAGCACGCCCGCCGAGTTTCAATCCCGTTCTGGGTTTCTACCGCATTGCGACGACGGCACGAGCTTCGCGAGCGCCTTCCGCGCGCCGTTTCAATCCCGTTCTGGGTTTCTACCGCATTGCGACACTCGGGCGTGCTCGACGCGCTCGAGAAGAGGAGGTTTCAATCCCGTTCTGGGTTTCTACCGCATTGCGACCGTCCGATCCGCTCCGCGAGGTTGCCGGGACCGTCGTGTTTCAATCCCGTTCTGGGTTTCTACCGCATTGCGACAGGGGGAATTTCCTCGCGCATAGCACCTATAGTTTTCTCTGCGATGGCGAGAGAGGAGTGGTCCTTCGTGGACCCCTGCTGTACACCGCCTTGAAAAAGGTCCACGAAGGGTGGTTTAGATGACGTTCGATTGTTCATCCGGCGGGTCCGATCCGAGGTCGGTCGTCGCGCCGAGGCAGGAGTCACAAAGCCGATAGATACGGACTCGGTCTCCGTTGGCGGGTTCGATGTGCGATTCGATTTTGTCCTCTATCTCGACACGTTCGGATTCCGAGACGTCGAGCTCGAATACACTGTACTGTTTCCACGCGCCGTAACTCTCGAGTGTTCGATAGACGCGTCGTCGGTTCGCGTCGTCGTGAACGTCGTACGTTACTGCGAGCCTCATCGGACGACCTCTAGTGCGTGATAGTCGTCCATCTCCCCGGTGATCGCTTTTCGGAGAAGGATCGCCTGCTGTCGGATGGCTTTGCGTCGCGTCACCTCGTACCCGAAGTGGGGATGAGTCAGTGTCTCGTCCATGTAGTCGTCGAACTTTCCGAGGTACGTCTGGAACGCGTCGTCCGTGAGTCGATTGTCGTCGCGGAACTCGCTGTGCGTGATCGCTCCCCGGTTCACGAGGCGCGTCACGAAGGAGTCACAGAACAGTGGTCGGAATTCCTCCTGCAGGTCGAGCGCGAGCGACGGGCGTCCGTGTCGGTCCGCGTGTAACACTCCGAGGAAGGGATCGAGGTTGTACGCGCGAAGCGCGCTCAACACCTCGTTCTTCATCATCACGTACGTCAGCGAGAGGAGCGAGTTGATGTGATCCTCGGGCGGGCGTTTCGTTCGCTTCTCGAACGTCCAGCCGTCCACGAGCGTCTCGTCGAGCCGAGCGAAGTATTGGCCCGCTGCCTCTCCTTCGATACCACGGAGGTCGTCCGCGTTCGTCGCGGTCGAGACGCGTTCACCGAGATCGGCGAGGACGTCGGTCCCTGTGACGCCCTTGCGAGAGAGGAGGGTGCGCGCGTTCCGAATCTTCGCGGCGATCATCGCCTTCGCGATGCCGAGCTCGGTCTCGTCGTCGAGCGCGTACTGTGCACGGCGGACCTCCGCAATCGTGTTCCGCTCCGGGACGAAACTCCCGCGATACTTCCCGTTGTGCGTGAAGTAGTTCAGGACGATTCCGTGCTCGTTCGCCTCTGCGACGAACGGCGTCGAGAAGTTCACCCCGCCGAAGACGTTGATCGTCTCAAGCTTCTTCACGGGGAACCTCGCGAGTTCTCCATCGTCGCCCTCAACGTCGTAGACGACGATCTGCCCGCCGTCCGTCCGGACTTGCGTTCCCTGCGTCGTGACGTAGACGACCGAGTCCTCGAACGTCCCTTGGCTGTCTTTCATACGTACTCCTCCCACTCTTTACTCGGCATACGGTCGGGTTCCAGCTGTAACGTCTCTTCGGGGAGACAGTACGACCGAACCGAGCAGGCGGTACACTTCTCAGGGTTATCGGTTATCGGTGGGACATCGTCCGGAGACATCGCGCGCATCTCCTTGATCCGGTCACGAACCGCATTGCGGAGGTCGTCGGTGATCCGTACGTGCATGCGCTGGTCAGTCTCGTAGAGGTAGATCGCACCCTCCCGAACCGGCTCTCCCAGATATGATTCCAATAGGAGACAGTACCCGGCGAGTTGGAGTTCATCGCTCCGGTAGTAGTCCCCTCCCTCTGCGCGTTTCCGTTCAATCGGGATCAGATCGTCGTGGAGTTCGAGGACGTCGATCTTCCCCTTGAGGCCGATGTCCTCGTCTTCGAGGTAGAGTTCGTCGACCCACCCGCCACGCTCTGATTTCGAGTTGTGAAGGGACGTCCCCTCGGTGCGCTCGTAGTTGGTTCCCTGCGTGTCGAAGAAGTGGAGGTACCAGTAGCGACGGGGGCAGTACCTGTACTGGTTCAGATCGGAGACGTTGATTAGCTCTTCGTTCATATTTGGCGGCGCTCGACGTCGACGGATGTGATTCCGTCCTGTTCCACGTACGCGACGTACTGGCCGTATCGGACCTCAATCGGCATCACCGCCTTTGGAAGCGAGAGGTCGGAGAAGAACTGTCGGAGCACGCCCTCGTCGACTTCCGTCTCGGCGAAATCGGCTTCTTCGATTTCCGGGTAGATCCACCGAGAGAACATCTTCTCGATTTCGCCGTTGGATCCGCTGTAGTCTCGCGGTCGATTCTCGTAGCCAGGGAATCGGGCGGTGATTGCGACCGGCTGTGTTGACTCCCGACGATCGACGACTAGTGTCCCGTCGGACTCTATGTCCCTAATATCGTAGTACCGGAGCGTCGTCAGGAGGTCGTACGACGTGAGCGCACGCCGATCGCCTCGCGGATACTTGATGCCGACGGGTAGCGAGCGACCGCGGAGGCTTTCGAGGGCCCCGAAGCAGTGTCGCGCGAAGTCGAGAATCTTCCGGGTGGCGCTGTTCTGCATAACCGGCGACCCGAACTCACCGGCGTCCTCCAAGGTAGAATCGACCGTACGGAAGAATGCACGCCACTTCCCGTACTCGGAGACAGACTCGAAATCCGCGAACAGTTCCGCTCCGAACCACTCGTCCTCAGTCATCCGCGAGTGGATCGCGTACGCCGCGCGCATCCCGACGAGGCTTCGGAGCGCCGCAATTTCCTCATCTCGGCTTCGATGCGTTCCGAGCGCGTCGTAGATTGACGCAGCGAAGTCGGGATACCGCGTCTCGTCCGGCCACGCCATATCTCCGAGTCCGAACACGTGGACAGTCGCCTCGTACTCACGGCCGGCGCGACCGAACCGTTGGAGGAACGCGCTCGGCGTCGGCGGTGTCTCCATGAACAGCGTCCGGATATCGTAATCTAGTCCGACTTCGCCTTTGCTCGTCGTGTTGAGGACGAAGAAGTCCTGGGACTCGAGGCTCGCGTCCGGGTCGTTTGTGTCGAACCCGTTGTCCTTCGCGACGTGTTCGAACACGTCGGGGAACTCCTCGGCGAGGTACGCGTGGAAGTCGTTACTCGCCGCGACGCTGTTGAACACGAGCGCGACTTGTGGCTCGCCGAAATCGTCGGCATCCTCGATGAGTTCGCGGAGACGCTCTGCGACCGTCTCGCGCTCTTCGTCGATCACTCGCCCTTCGTGTCTGTTCACGGTCACTGGACGGCGGAACTGATCGCCGTCCTGGACGTACTCCGCGGCGATATCTCGGACGGGAAGCGAGAGCTCATCCTGGACGAACCCGACGAACGACTCGTTCGGCGTCGCGGATGCGAGGAGGACGTTCGTTCCACGCCGGTTGTGCATGACGTGGGTCTGCAGGAGCAGCCCACTTGCGGCCAAGTCGTCGTAGAAGTGGAATTCATCGTAGACGACTGCGTCGAAGCGGTCGAAGAACTGCATCGGTTTCGTTGAGCCGTGGTACTGGTCTTGGATGATCGCCTGCAGGATGTCAGGATTTGTGACGACGACATCGTGACCCTCGTAGAAGTCGGTCAACTGCAGAAGGTCCTCGACGCGGTTATCCCCGTGTCCATCAAGCGTATCGCTGTTAAGGGGCTCCGCGCTGATGCCGTCCCACTCCCCGAATCGCTCGAGCTGTTGGTCCAAGAGCGCGTTCGTCGGGTAGACGACGAGTGACAGGTCGTTCTCCTCGATCACCTCGTAGAACGTCGCGGTCTTTCCCGCTCCAGTTGGTGCTCGGAGGACGGCAACCGGTTCCGCGTCGTCGTCGTGCGCCCACTCGGCGACGCGGTTCTGGAACGCGCGGGCGTGGTCGAAACCGCGCTCGGCGAACCCTTCTGCAGGTAGTTCGGTCGCGAGCGCGGCGCTCCGGACGCGCATCTATCTCACCTCCGGGACGATCGTCTCACGTGCGTACTCGGGGTCGACACCGACGAAGTGCTGGAGGCGGGGGTCGTTGCCGCGCTCGAACGTGTCGCTTCGCTCCAAGAGCTCGGTGAGTATCTCCGTCGGAAGGTCGTAGACCTCTTCGAGGAGGTACTTGTTCAACACGAGCCGGTTGAGGCTCGATTCGGTTGCCCGGAACTCCCCGGTCTGTCCGATGCCCATCCGGAACGATGGTCTGGTGGGAAGCGGCTCTTCGCTCCAGATAGTGAACTCGAACGTGGAACCCGGTGAGAGTCCCTGATACCGCCGAATAGTCTGCCACCCGGCCCCTGAACGTTCGAGGATTTCCGGAACCGATTTCCCACCCGTTACCTGATCAGCGACGTCCGGGTCGGCGGTCGTGAAGTGTCGTTCGGAGCGGTAATCAGTGCTCCGAAACGTCCGCTCGTCAGCCTTGACGGTGACTGGGTGCATGTCGCTCACGAACAACGGTAAGTCGCGGAGGTGGTCGTACGAAGGAGTCGTCGCGTCCTCCCCGACGAGTGCATATCGCTTCTCGAGCCCGCAGTATCGGTAGCCGATCGCGTGCATGAGTGCCGTCGCGGAGAGCATCGGCTGTGTCCGGACGGAGCGCCCCTCCGCGCTCGAGTAAAACAGTGGAGCGTACAGTTGTGCCTCGTACGTCTTTTCAATCATCGTCGGTAAACACGTCCATTGCCGCCTCGGTGAGGTGCTTGAACTCCTCACGGAGAACATCGTCGGCGTCATCGGTCTCCCGCGCTGCGACCGCCTTCAGGTCCTCGTACCACTCGGGGAAATCGTCGGCCCCCTCGAACTCACCGTAGACCTCCCAGTCGGCACGACGGACCGCCTCGATGTAGTCAGCAATACTCTCGTCGATGTCGGCTCCCCCCTCGTGGTACTCCATCAGGAGCTCGCCCGTCGAGAGTGAGGTGTCGTGATCGCCCAAGATCACGGCGCGGATCTCGTTCCGGACGTTACGTCCCGTGCGCGTCTCTCGCGCCCCGTATCGGCCCGTGTTCAGGATGTTGTGGAGCGCGTAGAGGAGCATCGGCCCCGTCGCAGCTTCGAGCGTGACGAAGTGAACGAGGGAGTTCCCGGGCTGGACCTTGACGTAGTCGAACAACGCCTCGGACTGTTCGTTCTCGTCTGTCCGCATCGTCCCGGACTCGTACACTGCGTTCCGGGTCTCCTTGTTCATCAGGTCGTACTCGTCGGTCGTGTACGTGTAGCCCTCGATGACTCGGGACTTAATTGCGAAGTCTTGGTCGCCGGTACCGGCGAGGCCGTACGTAAGCGTCCCAACGTTGATCGACTCTTCGAGCGACGCGGGCTCGTTGTAGGTGTACCCTTCGTCGACGAGTTCGTCGTCAAGTGATCGGAGTAGGTCAAGACCAGTAAGGCGCTCCTTGCTCGTGAACTTCTCGCCGTTCACCTGCGCGTGTAACTGGTCGCCGAACTGCTGGGTCTCGGCGCGGTCGTTGTTCGAGTTGCGGAATAGCGTCGGCTCAGTAATTTCGCGTTCGACGACGAGCGTGACGCTCGGCTTCTGCATGCGGTAAATCTCGAACGAGTCAACGAGGCCGGTTTCGGGGTAGGTGAGTGTCATTGTGGATCGGTGAGTCGGGTTAGTTGTCGGACGATTCTGTATCGTCGTCTTCGTACAGGACCTGCTCGTAGGCGTAGAGGTACGAGTTGACGAGTGCGTTCTCCCAATCGGAGAGCTTTTTAAGAGAGGCGAGGTCGTTCTCGACGAGGTACGTGTGTAAGGCGTCAACGAACGCCTCTGCCTCTTCGACCGTCACGTAGCCGGCGTAGTCCTCGCGGTCCGCTGCATCGTACACCTGCGCTGCGACGTGTTCGAGGAGGTCAGCCTCGGACATCCGCTGATTCTTCGCGCTGAGGAACGCGTCGATCGCCTCCCGGAAGATCTTCGTCTTCTTGTACTTGCTGTCGTACTGCTCGCCGAAGAGATCGACTCCTCGCTCGGCGACGGTTTTCATGTCCATGAGTTGTTTCGTGTGGTACGTTTCGAGGTACGACTTGAGCTCGGAGAGCCGAGTCGCGTGCTCGTGATTCTGCACCGCGAAGTTGGTGAGGTGGTGGAACGTGTCCCGGTCGAGTTGGAGATAGGGGTTCCGCATCCCTGCATCCTGTCCGACCATGCTGATGATCTTACAGAGGGAGAGCGCGCGTCGGAGGTGTGACTGCTCGTACTCCCTATCGCGTTCGATGAAGGACGGAAGTGGCCCAAACCGATCGACCGTGTCCAGACCGAGAAGTTCCTGCTGGCGGATCGCGTCCTCATCGACAAATACCTCGTCGCCGCTCTCGAACCGAGTGAACGGCCGACCGAGCACGATCTTCATCCCAGCGTCCTGTGCTGCCTCCAGTAGCTGTCGGACGACGACCATCCGGTGATTCTTCTCACCCATCGAGGGGTGGCCACCGAAATTGAACGGTTGGACGTAGTACTGCGGTCGGAGGAGGCTCTTATCCACCTCCGTGTCGCTGAGGTCAATCGTCTCGCCCTGCTGGAGGCCGACGCGTTCACCCCGGAGACGGATGTCGCCGAGGAACTCGTCGAAGTAGTAGTACGCGACACCGACGTTTGAGTTCAGTTTGACGCCGGACCGCTCGCACGTGTCCGCGAGAAGTGCGTATTCGAGGTTGCACACCTCGCAGATCTTTTTATATTCCTCATGAGGAGGGACTCTCTTTGAGAATTCATATGGACGATAGATTGCGTTTTGCCCCTTCTGATATAGGGTTTCAGTCTGCTTTCCACAGAGATAGCACATCCTATGTTTATCCGGTACTGCTTCTTCTCTTCGGATTCCAAACAGAGAACTAACTACTTCGGCTATTGCGTCTACCGACGCTTCAAGGTCTCCTTCTAGCTGAGGCTCATATTTCTGCTGGAACTGGTCTAACTCATCGGATATCTCTGGGTAGGATCTTGCTAGCTCAGTTATGAACTCTAACTTTATTTTTTGCCCCTTCGAGCTTTTATTTCCCTCAATTGAATCATAGGTTTCATCATACGTCTTTTGCAACCGTTCGTTTTCGAACTCGCTTACTCTATCAACGTATATTGATTTGATAAGTGACGGAAGATATTCGTCGAATCCATCGGGAACTCTTTCAAGAGACTCAATCCCGCCTGCATCCGATTTGAGTAACTCAACCGCTTGCTGACGAATCTGCTCTATTTTTTCATCAACTGGTAGGCTTAGTTCTCCCAGAACATCGTAGTCGAAGGTGTTCCATCCTAACTTGCATGAGAATGAATATGGCCCATTACGTGTGATATTCTGTTTAACTCTCTTGTATACTCGTCCTCGAAGCACGTCGCGGTCGACATCGTCACCGAGGTAGAGCACACGATCGGACGTGCTCCCGACGACAACACCGTACTCTTCCCCGTCGTCTTCACCGGAGATGACCTCCTTCGTCGCACCGAGGAGTTCGTCGTTGAGGATCGGTTGTTCGACCTGCGAAAGCTCGAGGAAGTGAACTTCGTCGTCGTCGAGTTTCTTGTGAAGTTCGACGTAGCCCTGCTCGATACCGTCACGAAGGATCACCGATGCGATTTGATCGCCGATCCGGCAGTACCGTGCGAGGCTGGCGAACGCCGTCTCTGTTCCCGTTTCTCGCGTCTCGCGGCTGTCCTCGTTCACTTCAGTCCGCTGGACGAGGTAGTGGAGGTCATCGCGGTAGCCGTCGCCGAGGAACGCCTCGACGCCGAAGTCGTCGCCGTTCTCGAAGTAGGCGTCGAACGCCTCGCTCGTGTTCCCGTCCGTCTCGACACCGTAGGCTTCGCGGACGTACTTGTTCATGTCGTGGAGTACGAGCGCCGCCGCGAGAACCGACAGGTCTTCCTCAAGGTCGATGATGTCGCGGCCGCCGTCGACGGCGTTGTACACGAAGGTGTTCACTCCGATCGTCATCGCGTTGATGACGTGGGCCGCGAGTGACGTCGTCTCCTTCGGATCGGTCTTGGCGTCGTACTCGCCAGCGTGTTCGAGGACATTCCCGACGAGCGGCGAGTCCACGATGTAGTCATGGGCGTATCGGGCTGCGGAAGCAGGTGTGTCGTACTCCCCGGAACTCACACTTCCACCTCCACAGAGACCGTCCCACAGCCACGTGAGACGAACCCGCCCACGCCCGCGTACTCGCTGAAAAGCGCGAGCGCCGTGACCGCTGTCCGGATGGCTTCGCTTGCACCCTTGAACCGATAGGTGCAGTCGGCGGTGAACCCCTGACGGAGGATTGGGCCACCGTCTTCACCGCGATTGACGAGAACGCTGTGCGTCTCATACGTGTGCGCGTCGGGTTTCTCGATGAGGTTCGTCTCGAAGTCCTCGCGAGTCATCGCGAGGTCGAGTTCGTCGACCCGCTCGTCCGGGATCGTCGACGACCATTTGCGGAGGAGCGAGCGGAAGACGCTGCCTCGATGGGGGAACATCGTCGTAATCTCCCCACTCTCCTTGATGCAGGTCGGCTTCTCGAAGCGCACCTCGATTTCGAAGGTGTCGTGGTTCTGCTTGACGATCTGCGAGGCTTCGTTGAGGAGTTCCTCGTGCGTCGTGTTCGTACTCGCGAAGTCGCGCACGCGGAAGTCGCCGTCGGCGAGTTCGAGCGTGTCGCCGCTGAAGACGAACGCGTCGGCGAGCGCTTGGAAGACCGCCTGATCACGTGGGTCGGCGACGCCCAGCTTGAGGTCGTAGGTCTCGTCGCGGATCACGCGCTTGTGGTGATCGCGGTGGCTCCCGTCGAAGGTTCCGAGGAGCCCGCTGTTCGTCAGACTCCCGATCGGAGAGTCGTGGACACGCGTGCTGACGTCCTCGTCGACGTCGTCGAGAGCCGAGAGGACAGCACCGTAGATCTGGTAGCCGTTCGCAGTCGGCACTGGGAACGCCCCCTCGGGATCGAGAGTCAAGTCGACCCGTCTCATGGCACCTCACGGAGGCAGTCAATCGTGTGTCGGCTCACGGCCACATCTGTACCGGTCACACTATTGAATCTTTTCGTGGCTTTGGAAACGTATTCAAAGAATAGAAATCCAAGTCTCTCAATTACGCTTTTTCGAAGCCAAACCGTTTAGTCGGCTACAGTTGCAATCGAATGTATGCGTACATACGTCTCGACGATCGGGCACTATAGCCCACGGGTGATGCGTCCGATACTCAACAACGGTCTCGACGCTGACGACGTCGTCGTTCTCCTCCGACCGCGCGACGACGCGAGCGACAGGGCAGCAAGTGCGATTCAAGACGTCGAACAGACCGTCAACGAGCTAGGACCCGGATCGGAAGTCGTCGTTGAGGAGATAAGCTACGAAGCGTTCGAGACCGCCGTCATAGAGTGTGTCGATGTCCTAGAGGCGGCAGATGGGACGGTCGTGCTCAACTTCGATGGAGGGCCCCGGGAGATCTTCCTCCCATTGACCGTTGCTGCGATCGCTCGACCTACCGTCGTTGACCTTGCACTCCAGTTCAGAGATGTCGACGAGGAGATCGAAGAGCTCACGCTTCCGAACCTGATGAGTCGTCCGTCCGACGCGACCCTTGATACGCTACGCTATCTCGTCTCGGTTGATGGTGGAACGACTCTCCCTCGGGTCTCTGATGAGACCGACAAGTCCCGAAGTACCGTTGGCAGGCATCTTGATGCACTCGAAGCCGATGGTGCTGTCGAGACCTGGATGGAGGGGAAAACGCGCCATGCCGCCCCGACGCTCGCCGGTCAGCTTCACGTATGAGCGGCAGTTTCGTGGACCCTCTTCAAAGCCGTGGATAGGTGGGGTCCACGAATTGATCCCCTCCTCACGCGCTTTCAGAGAAAAGTATAGGTGCTTTGTACCGAAAAAAGCCCCCTGTCGCAATGCGATAGAAACCCGGAACGGGATTGAAACTTGTCGATAACAGCGCGCGAGAACGTGACCCCCGAGGTCGCAATGCGATAGAAACCCGGAACGGGATTGAAACATGCTGTCGTCGGGGGTGGGGGTGGTGTCCGTCATGTCGCAATGCGATAGAAACCCGGAACGGGATTGAAACCAGTCTGGCCGGTGTCGCTAGAGGACGTTGACGCCACGTCGCAATGCGATAGAAACCCGGAACGGGATTGAAACACGGAGAACGGCGAGCAGATCGTCGACGGCTACGCCGTCGCAATGCGATAGAAACCCGGAACGGGATTGAAACCGTGATGCCGACCCAACTCCCCGAGGACTGGACGGTCGCAATGCGATAGAAACCCGGAACGGGATTGAAACTTGTCGTGCAGGTGAATCTTCGCTTCGTCGACGAGGTCGCAATGCGATAGAAACCCGGAACGGGATTGAAACACGAATCGGCCAAACCCGGCCGATTCCGAGTACAGGGAGAGTCGCAATGCGATAGAAACCCGGAACGGGATTGAAACTGCCAGTCGTCGGCGTCGACGTCGGTCTTCTCGGCGGTCGCAATGCGATAGAAACCCGGAACGGGATTGAAACCTCTTCATCGACCCGGCGGCGCGCTCGAAGTCGCTGTCGCAATGCGATAGAAACCCGGAACGGGATTGAAACTCGACCGATGAGCGTCGACGTGGAGAGTGACGAGGGGTCGCAATGCGATAGAAACCCGGAACGGGATTGAAACAGAGCGAGGCCGCCCGCAGCGAGAAACGCCCGACGTGTCGCAATGCGATAGAAACCCGGAACGGGATTGAAACCGCGCGACGAGCGTTTCGTCGTCCTCGAGGACGTGTCGCAATGCGGTAGAAACCCAGAACGGGATTGAAACTGCGCGGTCGCGAGGACGCTCCCCTGTTTCGCGTGTCGTAACGCGGTAGAAACCCGGAATAGGGGTGATTGTCACGCCGCTGGTGACTGTCCCCCCCGCTCTCTCCTGAACAACGTGGTTCTTGGAGGGCGAGTTGCGGGTGCCGTGGGCGCCGCCCCGGAGAGGGACGTGCGGGGTGTACCCGAGCACGGCTTCGCCCCCGAAACGGACTATCCACTCTGGTCGGGGAATGCGGACACGGGGTGCGTGGGCGTTCTATTCGGCGTGCGAGACGGACCGGGGACTCGCTCGTCGAGCGACGGGAGGTGACGCGAGGACGCATCGGTGCAGTCGGTTGGGAACGACCGACGCCCTGGACGGCCGCGTCGCTCTCGTCCCGTCGCGCTAGGCGTGTCGCTCGTAGGCCTCGACGAGCCGGCTCCCGAAGCCGCGTTCGCGCTCGAGCTCGTCGACTTCGTTGCGGAGCGCGCGCTGTACCTCGCCGATGGCGGATTCGGGGACGTCCTCGATGCTCGCGACGTTCTCGAGGTCCTCGCGGTGGACGACCGACCAGCCGCCGTCGGGGTCGAAGGCGACGCCGCGAACGCCCCGGTTCGTGATGAGGGCGGCGGCGACGACGAGCGTCCCGTCGACGGCGTCGAGCTCGAAGCGCTCGACGGGCCGAACGGCGACGAACGCGTCCGATTCGCCGAGCGCCGCGACTTCCCGCGCCGTTAGCGGCCGCGACGGCAGTGAGGAGAGATCCATACGCCTCCTCCGTGTTCGAGCGCCCTCGGCCTTTCGGATGCGCGGCGACGCCGCGCGTCGTCGCCCGGCGACCATGAACGCGATGAAGCCGCGGCCGTAGCCGCGCTGATACGTCCGCTTCGCGAACGCGAGCCGCGACCGGGTCGGTGTAGGCGCTTCGCCGGCCGAGGACGTTCGAGAAGCCGGTGGCGACGCCCGCGAAGGCGAGTGCGTCCGGGCCAGCGACGTCGTCCGCTTGGTTCCCGTGCCCGGCTTCGCACCGCACAGTCGCGGCGACGCCGGGACGTCCGGAGTGTTCTGACTCGTGGCCGCATTCGGAGACCAGTCTATCCGACACACTGTGAATCTAGATGATACTACACCCGATGGAGATGGCTACCGGGCTGCATCGCGCGCTCTCGCGGCGCTTCTCGACTCGGACGAGCCACCTCGAAGCCGACACCCTCCTCCATTGTGCCGGTCGATCTCGTGCTCGAAGGATTCACCGACCGACAGTTCCTACCAGCGAAACACCGCACCTATGCCCACCGGGATATTTATCCAGTGACGTTCATCACATAAATATGAGCGGCACCTATTGGTCGCCTGGACTCAAAAACGTCAGAATACGCGATGATTTCTGGTTACCTCGTCTGAAGACGAACTCCTATATCTCCCTCGACCAGCAGTACGATCACCTCCAAGCGAACGGCTCCCTCGACAATTTCCGTCGCGTCGTCGGCGAGGCCGGTGGTGACTTCGAGGGCCCGCCGTTCATCGACGCGAACGTCTATAAGTGGATCGAGGCCGCGAGCTACGCGCTCGCGACCGACGAAATGACGACTCTCCGAGAGAAAGTCGATACCGTAATCTCCCTTATCGAACAGGCGCAGGCCGACGATGGATATCTGTTCACCTACTTCATGCTCGGCGACGACTCGGGGAGGTGGTCGAACTTCACCATGATGCACGAGCTGTACTGCGCCGGGCATCTGATCGAGGCCGCAGTCGCACACCACCGCGCGCTCGACGACGACCGTCTTCTCCGGGTCGCCTGTTCCCTGGCCGACCACATCGACGAGCGATTCGGCCCGGACAAACTGGATAAGATACCGGGCCACGAGGAGATCGAACTGGCGCTCGTTCGACTCTATCGGATCACTGAGGACGACCGGTATCTGGACCTGGCGGGCTATTTCATCAATCGACGGGGACACGACCCCTCCCCGTTGGCGGAGGAGCTGCCACGACTCGAGCAGATGATCGAGCAGAACTCCTTCAGCGAAGAGCAAAAGGAGAGCGGGTGGTCCGTCGTCGGGTATCAGGACACCTTACGCGACGACTCCGGAGAGTACGACGGTCTCTGGGCACAGGACCATGCCCCTATCCGTGACCAGCGACGCGTGGAGGGACACGCCGTCAGAGCCGGGAACCTCTACGCCGCCGTTGCCGCATACCTACAGGAGGTCGACGACGACGAGTTGTTCACCGCAGTCGAGCGCCTGTGGCGGAACATGGTGACCCGCCGTATGTACGTCACCGGCGGCATCGGTTCGAGTCCGGACACCGAGTCGTTCACCGAGGATTACGACCTCCCCAACGACACCGCCTTCGCTGAGACCTGTGCGTCCGCGAGCGCGATATTCTGGAGCCAGAACATGTTCGATCTGACAGGGGACGGACGGTATATCGACACCCTCGAGCGCATCCTCTACAACTCCCTGCTGTCCGGTGTCTCGCTCGACGGATCGCGATACTGCTACAACAACCCCCTGCAGACGGACGAGGAGTACCACCGAAACGAGTGGTTCTACGTCGCGTGCTGTCCACCGAACCTCTCCCGCGTCCTCGCATCGCTCGCCGAGTACATCTACGCCCGATCCGAGCGCGAACTGCTGTGCAATCTCTACGTGAGCAGCACCGTCGACACGACCCTCGCGGGGACCGACGTCACCCTCGAACAGCGCACCGAGTACCCGTGGGACGGAGACGTGGCCGTCGAACTCTCCCTGGACGACTCGGCGACGTTTACGCTCGGCTTCCGCATCCCCGACTGGACCGAGGACTGGGCGGTCACGATCAACGGCGAGTCCGTCTCCGTCGCCCCGACCGACGGCTACGTGACGGTCGGCCGGGAGTGGGATGACGGGGATCATATCGAGGTGTCACTCGCGATGGAGCCGGACGTCGTCGTCGCGCATCCCGACGTCGAGAGCGACAAGGCACACGCGACGCTGCGTCGCGGGCCGCTCGTCTACTGCGTGGAGGACCTCGACAATTCCCATCCGGCACGGCACCTCATCCTCTCACGGCCGGACTCGCTCAGCGCCCGATACACCGAGTCGATCCTGGACGGCATGACGGTCATCGAGGGGGAGGCGAACGTTCAGGACGTACAGGAGTGGCAGGACGCGCTCTACCGGTCGCTCGACTCGGTCACGGAATCCTCGACCGAGTTTCTCGCGATCCCGTATTACGCCCGGAACAACCGCGGTCCGACGTCGATGCGGACGTGGCTGCGTCTCGCCTGACTCGCTCAGTCCCGCCCCGACGCGTGGACCGTCTGCTCGACGTCCAACTTCCGCTCGATGACGGCTGCGGTCCGGACGACCTGCTGGCAGATGCGTTCTTGATACGCACCGTTGATGCGTTTCGAGAGCCCGGTGACGGCGACGACTGCGAGCGGTTCGTCGTCCTCGTCCAAGACGGGAGCGGCGATCGTTTTGTGCTCGACGTCCGTGAGATGCGACTCCGAGCGCGGTCCCGTCTGGTCGGGTTCGGCGATGGACGGCCCGCTCCCGGTGTGGTCTTCGGAGATGACGAAGCCGTCGACTCGGGCCTGCTCTAGCTCCGCCGCGATCTCGCCGTCCGAATCCGCGACCATGTCTGCGGACGTGGTCCCGTTTGGCTCGGAGTGCGCGCCGTCGGATCGGAAGGCCAGCAGGACCTTTCCGACTGAATGCTCGGTGATCGGCACGTTCGAACCGGCCGTGACTGACAGCGTCGTCTTCTCGCCCCTCGCGTAATGGAGGATGGTGACCACGTCGTCCTCCGGGACGGCGAGATACGATAGCTCTCCAGTTTCGTTCGCTAAACTGTCGATCGCTTCGTGGCCGTGCTGATAGACGGGTCGCTGGTTTTTGATCGTCTCGCTGATCGTGAGGAACTTCAGCGATAGTTGGTACTTCCCGTCGGACTTGAATGCCAACCCGTTCGCCCGCAGCGTCTGGAGGTGCGTGTACACGGTGCTCTTGTGGTACGGCGTGTCGTCGGCGAGTTCCGTGACTCCTGCACTCCCCTTCTCGAGGAGGAGGTCGACGATACGGAACAGTTTCTCGTTCGATTTGAGCACGTGTACCCCTCTCCAAGTAGAAACTCATCCACGTGCTCACTAAACTCTATCGGCGCCCCGTGGGTGTGCCGCCTGCACTGGAGAGCAGATGACCGGATGGCCTATTCCTCGCTTCCCGGCGTTGACAGGGGTCGACGTGGGATGACGCGCGTTCCTCGGCGTGGTGCCGCAGTTGGACAGACGTCAGAACTGACTGCTCGTAACTCTTCTAAGAAAATAGCTCTCCTTATTGAAGAGCTACTATATGCTAATTCGTCTCAAAGACCGCAGTCTAGCGTGGTGTTCGACGCAGAGTAACGGAGAGAAATATTCAGTATACGTCGAATAGTGGTGATAGTCGGTTGAACCAGCTACTTACCGCCTCTCGACGGAAGTAGAGACTTGCACTCTTCTCGGAAGTACAATTGGACTCCACGCCCTTCTGGGCGGGGAGTTCGTCACGCGAGAGTTGTGGGTTCCTCGGAGGCCAACGGCGGGTTGTAGACGGCGTCGTCGTCGGCGTCGAACAGATGGACGTGCTTCGGGTCGATCTCGACACCGACGGTGTCGCCCGGGTCGAGGTGTTTCGAGCCGTCGACCTGTGCCACGATGGTCTCATCCAACCCGTCGATCTTCAGGTGGATGATGTTGTACGCGCCGATCTGCTCGAATACGGTGACCTCTGCGGAGAAGTCGCCGTCCCCGCCGGGGACGATGGACAACTCCTCGGGTCTGACTCCCAGCGTCGCGACGTCGCCCGAGATTCCGCTGGGTGCCTCGACCGAGAACGCGGCGTTCTGGAGTGTCCCGGACGCGTCGTCGTAGCGGCAGTCGAGGAAGTTCATCGAGGGGCTCCCGATGAACCCGGCGACGAAGCGGTTTGCTGGCTGTGAGTAGACGACCTCCGGGGTGTCGATCTGCTGGAGGTTCCCGTTGTTGAGGATCGCGACGCGATCCGACATCGTCATCGCCTCCTCTTGGTCGTGCGTGACGTAGATCGTCGTCGTCTGAATCTCCCGATGGAGCTGCTGGAGCTCCGCACGCATCGACGTCCGGAGTTTCGCGTCCAGGTTCGAGAGCGGTTCGTCGAGGAGGAACACTTCCGGGTCCCTGACGATGCTCCGCCCGAGCGCGACGCGCTGTTGTTGCCCGCCGCTGAGGGAGGGCGGGTTTTTGTCCAGATGGCCCTCGATGCCGAGCATGGAGGCGGTTTCGTCGATCCGACGCTCGATCTCCTCCTGTGAGACGCCGGTGTGATCCAACGCGAACGACATGTTCTCTCGCGCCGTCATGTGGGGATACAATGCGTACGCTTGGAAGACGAACGCGAGCTCGCGTTCCTGCGGGGAGGCGTACGTCACGTCCCGCCCACCGAAGTCGATGGTTCCCTCGGTCGGCGTCTCCAGGCCGGCGATCATCCGTAGCGTCGTGGTCTTCCCACATCCGGATGGGCCGACGAGCGTCAGGAACTCTCCGTCCTTGATCGTCATCGACAGGTCGTTGACCGCTACTAGGTCGTCGAAGCGCTTCGTGATGTTGCGTAGTTGTATTTCCATTGTCTCTCGATTATTCCATTTCGAGGCCGGCGATTCCTTCGATGAACTGGTCGGAGAACAGCGCGAACAGGATGACGACCGGGAGGGTCGCCAGCGTGCTCATCGCGAAGAGTTGGTTGTAGACGGTCGCTCCGTGGATCCCCTGGAACGATTGGAGTCCGACACTGATCGTGTACAGCTGCTCCGACTGGAGGAACGTCAGTGCGAACAGGAACTCGTTCCACGTGAAGACGAAGATCAACATCCCCGTCGCCACCATTCCGGACTTCACCAGCGGGAGGATCACCTTGATGAAGATCTTCCACTCCGGGATTCCGCCGATCCGGGCGGCCTCCTCCAAGCTCTCGGGCAGGTTCGTCATGAAACTGTGGAGGAGGAAGACGGAGAACGCGAGGAAGAACGTGCTGTAGACGAGGATCAGCCCCACTCGCGTGTCGACGAGGCCGAGACTCGCCAGCAGGTTGTACAGGGGAATGAGGAGGATCTGCGCCGGGATCATCAACAGCCCCAGGAACAGCAGGTAGACCGGGTTCGAGCCGGGGAAGTCGAAGCGGGCGAGCGCGTAGGCCGCCGGCGTCGAGATGGCGAGCGCCACCACGGTCGACCCGCCGCTGATCAGCATCGTGTTCAGGAACCACTGTCCCCACGGCCCGGTCTGCCACGCCGCCAGGTACGGCTCGATCGTCGCCGGACTCGGAACGAGCGCCGGTGGGAAGACCCCGATCTGTGAGGACCCCTTCAGGCTCGTCGCCACCATCCAGTAGAGCGGAACCAGCACGAAGAGCGCCGCGAGCACGACCGCGACGTAGCGGAGGCCGCGCTCCCACGCGACGCCCTCGCGATCCGGGTCGAACAGCCCGCTGATGCGATCGGTAACGCTCATATCTCCGTCCCTCCGGATAGCTTGATCACGATAACCGAGAGCACGAGCGACAACCCGAAGAGGATGAACCCGTACGCGGCGCCCTTCCCGAAGTTGAAGTAGCTGAACGCGACCTTGTAGAAGTGCGTGGACAGGATCTCGCTGGAGTTCGAGGGACCGCCGCCGGTCATGACGTAGACGTGGGCGAACGCGCGAACGGTGTCGATGATCCCGAGGACGACCGTGATCAGTATCGCCGGCTTGAGTAGCGGCAGCGTGATGTGCCGGAACATCGCCCAGCGGGATTTCCCCATGATCTTCGCCGCCTCGTAGACGTCACTGGGAAGCCCCTGCAGGCCGGCGAGGAGGATCACCATGTAGTAGCCCGTCCGCTTCCAGGCGACCATCAGCATCACGCTCGGGAGCGAGAGGGTCACCGAGTTCAGGAACCGCGCCGGTTCTTGGATGATCCCGATGGTCACCAGCGCCCAGTTCACGAGACCGTCGGGGCTGAGCAGCCAACTGAAGACGATCCCGGACACGACGATGGGGACGACGACCGGGACGAAGATCAGCGACCGGAGGAAGGACTGGCCCTTGATGCCACGGTTGATCATCATCGCGAGCCCGAGTCCAAGGACGAGGGGCACGATGATCATCCCGATACTGAAGATGAGCGTGTTCTTCGCCGCCACCCAGAACAGCGGGTCGGTTACGACGGCGGCGTAGTTGTCCAGTCCGACCCATCTCGCTTCGCCGCCGAGCGTGACGACCTCCTGAAAGCTCAGGATGAACGTGTCCACGAGCGGATACGCCATGAACACGGCGATCATCACGAACGCGGGAAGCAAGTAGAGGTACGGTCTCCACTCTCGACGGCCCTGAGCGGGCGTTAGTTTCCCGAGCAGCCTATCTTGTATTTCGGTCATGTTTGATGTATTGGACGACAGTGTGGGCGCAGATCAACCCTGTAGGATACCGTCGATCTTCGACTTCGCCTCCGAGAGGGCGGGTTCGACATCCTGCTCACCCAGTAGCGCCCGAGCCAGCGCGTTGTTCAGGGGGTCCTGCATCTCGATGGTTTTCGGGTGCATCGGCGGCGCGTGTCCCTGCTCCATCGCGCGGGTGAACGCGTCGTATAGACGACCGTTCTGCTCGACGAACTCCGTTTCGAGGCCGCTCTGTCGCGGCGGGAGGTATCCGATGTCTTCGACCGTCGTCCGCATGCCGTCCTCGGACTGCGACCACCGGACGAACTCCTTCGCGGCGTCGAACTTCCGCTCGTTCTCCGTGATCTGCTCGGGGATGACGATGCAGTTGCCGCCGAGGAAACTCGACTGCGTTCCGCCCTCGGGCTTGGGGAACATCGCGGTGGCCATGTCGTCCCAGACGTCGGGTGCCTGGTCCTCGATGTGGGAGATGAACCCGGCGGAGTACGCCATCGACGTCTCCCCGTTCATGAAGGCCTGCAACGTCCACGTGTCGTTGGACGTCGGATCCGTGCACAGGTCCTCCTCGACCATCGTCTTGAAGAAGTTGACGGCGTCGATCGCGGGTTGCTCGTCGATCAGACACTCCGTCATCTCCTCGTTGAACAGTTTGCCGCCGCCGGCCCAGACGTGGGGCATGAAGAAGAACAGCTCCAGTCCGAGGGAGTTCGAGCCCGCCAGATTGAGCGAGAGGGGCGTGTGGTCCGTGTTGTCTCTGATCGCTCGCGACGCGTCGAGGAACTCCTGGAAGGTCTCCGGCGGGCTCTCGGGGTCGAGCCCGGCCTCCTCGAAGTGGGACTTGTTGTAGACGTAGACGCTGCAGTCGATCCAGAACGGGAGCGCGCGGACCGTGTCGTTCCACGTGGTGAAGTCGGGAGTCAACGGATCGAAGTAGTCGTCGTGCCCGAGGCCTTCGTAGAACGACCCGAGGTCCGAGAGCGCTCCGAGCTGGGAGAATCGCGGCAGGTAGATCACATCGAGGCCGACCACCTCGGGCGCGTTCCCCGCGTTGATCTCGGAGATCAGCGAGCGGTATTTCTCCTCTGGTGGCTGGATACTCGCCGTCACCTCGATGTCCTCGTGGGCCTCGTTGAATCCCGGCTCGTACGCGGCCATCGGGTCGTCGCGCTCACGGAGCGTGATCTGGACGGGTCCCGAGCTCGAGCCGTCCCCGTTCCCACTGCCGTTTCCGGCACTACAGCCGGCCAGACCGACTGCTCCTGCCGTCGTGATGCCTTGCAGTAGCCGCCGCCTGTTAATTTCTCGCATGCAATCTGGACAGTCACGATAGTACATTAAAAATCTTTCCTTGAGGCGGTTCGGACGGTTGCGTGGTCACGCGCACCGCCTCGCTGTCGTGAATACCCGTTACAGAACGGCCGATCCGTTCTCCCATTACTCCCGTCTCGCTCCTCGGCCGTAGTGGCCCCGGCGTCCACAGATGCACCAATACTGATTCGGCGCGGAGATCGGTCCACTCCGCAACCCTGCAAAAAGTTTATTATCTTTGCTTGGTCGGGTTTAAGTGATGTCTGAGCAGCGAAAGCCGTTGTCGATCGGGAGTGTCGAGATCGAGGATGACTTCTGGCGACAGCGCCGCGAAGTCAACCGCGAGAAGACGATCGAATACCAGTACCAACAGCTTCGAGAGTCCGGGACGCTGGAGAACTTTCACCGTGCCAGCGAGGGCGAGAGCGGCGGTCACAACGGCATGTGGTTCCAGGACTCGGACGCCTACAAGTGGATCGAGGCGGCGAGCTACGTCCTCGCCAACCACCACGACCCCGAGCTGGCGGAGCGAGTCGAGGAGGTCATCGAGCTGGTGGCGGCGGCCCAGGAGGAGGACGGCTACCTGAACACGTACTTCGCGCTCGAGGAGCCGGAGAACCGATGGACGAACCTGAACATGATGCACGAGCTCTACTGCGCGGGCCACCTGATCGAGGCGGCCGTCGCCCACCATCGTGCGACCGGCGAGACGTCGCTCCTCGACGTCGCGACCGACTTCGCCGACCACATCGACCGAACGTTCGAGGACGACATCGACGGCGCGCCGGGCCACCAGGAGATCGAACTCGCGCTGATGGAACTCGCCGACGTCACCGACGAGGAGCGCTATCGCGACCTCGCGCGGTACTTCGTCGACATTCGCGGCCACAACGACCGACTCGCCTGGGAGTTCGCGAACATCGAGGAGATCGCGGGGTACGACCCGGACGACGACGAGGGCGGTATCGCCGGTCAGGCCGTGAACGTGTTCCTCGAAGACGGCGAGTACGACGGCAGTTACGCCCAGGCACACGCGCCGCTGCGCGAACAGGAGACCGTCGAAGGGCACTCCGTCCGGGCGATGTACTACTTCGCCGGCGCCACGGATGTCGCCGTCGAGACGGACGACGACGACCTCCTCCAGCATCTCGACCTGCTCTGGCGGAACATGACGGAAAAGCGCATGTACGTCACGGGCGGCATCGGCTCCCAGCACGTCGGCGAGCGGTTCACGACGGACTACGATCTCCCGAACGACACCGCTTACGCCGAGACGTGTGCGGCGATCGGGAGCATCTTCTGGAACCAGCGTCTCTTCGAGGAGACTGGGAAGTCGAAGTACGCTGATCTCATCGAGCGGCAGTTGTACAACGCTACGCTCGTGGGTGTCTCGCTGGACGGGACGGAGTTCTTCTACGACAACGTCCTGGAGAGCGACGGCTCTCACGACCGCGAGGGGTGGTTCGAGTGCGCGTGCTGTCCGCCGAACATCGCTCGCCTGATCGCGTCCCTCGAGCGGTATCTCTACGCGGTCGACGACGACGGTCTCTACGTCAACCAGTACGTCAGCGGGACCGCGACGCCGACGATTGACGGGACGACCGCGACGGTGACACAGACGACCGACTTCCCCTGGGAGGGAACGGTCGAACTCGACGTGGAGACTCCCGAGGAGACGGAATTCGCCGTCAGACTCCGCGTCCCCGAGTGGTGTACGGACGTGTCCGTCTCCGTGAACGGGACCTCGGTCGCCGTCGACGCGACCGAGGACTACGTCACGCTCGAGCGGGTCTGGGACGACGACCGGATCACCGCCGAGTTCGAGATGGACGTACAGGTGCTCGAAGCGCATCCGAAGGTCGAGGACGATGTCGGGCGTGTCGCTCTACAGCGCGGGCCCCTCGTCTACTGCGTCGAGGGCGTCGATAACGACCGACCGCTGCACCAGTACTCGATCGACTCGGAGGCGGAGTTCGAGGTGACGTACCGCGAGGATCTTCTGGACGGGGTCGCCACCTTGGACGCGACGGCGACCGTCCCCGCGAAGGACGGCTGGGACGGGGAGCTCTATCGGTCGGCCGACGAGACCGACGAGACGACCGCCCCGATCACCGCCGTGCCGTACTACGCGTGGAACAACCGGGGGCCGAACCGGATGCAGGTCTGGATCCGGGAGGCGTAGTGGCCGCCCGCTTGGTTGGGGCGCTCCCGGCCACCTGATTCCCCGTCGCGGTCTGATTGGATCGGCCTCGTGGCGGAGTACCGTTCGCGAGGGTCCCTTCCGACCTCCGAACCATTTACTCACAATAAACGCTCGTCGTCGCTCGACTAGACCGCGCCCGAACGTCCGATCGTTCGGACAAGTCCCGAACAACTTCCGCCCCCGTAGTGCCGCCGAAAATATACCTTATTATTGGTTATATAAGAGGGTGCTGTCGCGCGCCCTCGACTGGACCCGACCGAATCGGCTGTGACTGGCGCGACTCCGTTGTTTACTCTCGATAAACGCCGGGACAGGACCGCTCGACTCACTGGGGGGTGCCGACGGACGACTCTCACACGCTACACCGACCCAAGAATTACACCAATACGTGTGTAATGCTTGCTGCGAGTGTCTCACCCAGACGTTACACCGGTAGCACTGTAAGAGCCGTGTTGCCGGATTCGCTGACCCACCGTGCGAGGAGCCAGTCGCCGGAGTTGGGGTTCAACGAGCCCGGTGCTCGCCCGATCGACGACCCACGAGTCACCCACAACCCATGGCTCATTAATATACAAAAATAGACCATTTAGAGATACTATCTACTTACTTTCAAATAATGGTACATTCTCGTGTTCTCTGGCTGTCTCCGTACCGGACACTCATCAATATCTGATGGGTTCGAGGAAAAATCTACTAAATACATACATTATACTGAGATATGCCTCTAAATTGCCTGTTACAGGATAATCTACCATACTCTTCGGATTTCTTTTCCGGGCGTTCCCTCACTCCGCATAGGTTTTTACGCTGGTCTTTCCTAGCAGCCAGCTCGTAGCGCATCCGCTCTCATATCTCCTCTATCTGGGTATTTCTCGTACCACAGCCGTTCGACTTCCCCTGCGAAACTGATCGCTGAATTGATCGGGCTGTCGGCCTCGACTCGCGGCACCCCTCTCTCACGCCCAAACTATCACTTTCACATTCATATCCTTATACTGAATATTTTTGCCTCCTCCTGTCTTGTGGCCCGACCCACTTACCTGCTGGCGTCCGACCGTTCGGTACCTAGTTTAGTGCGACCTGTTGTCTCTGATCGAACGCTCGCTCCAGTACTACGGGGTTGGTTCACCTCGACACACGCGACCGAACCCTGCCACCACGACGGTCTCCCTCCGCGCGCCCACAGGGCTATCCGGGTGGAGCGCCTCCTCTTCAGGATGGCAGACGACAAACGCGGCCGAGAGAAGCAGGCCCGGGACGCCGAACGACGCCAGCAGGAGCGCGACATCGCGACCGAACTGGAGCGCGGCGACGAGCTCGAACCCCCAGTCGACGTCGTGGAGCGCGACACGTTCGAGGTCGACCTCGACGCGATCCAGTTCCCGGCGACGGGCGCGGAGGTCGTCGCGGAAGTCGGCGACCACACGGTGGAGTCGGCGGCGGGCCGCTACACCGTCAGGAACCTCGTTCCGGAGACGGACGCCGAGCGCTTCGACTCGCCGGCCGCCGTCCGAGTGCAGGTGCGGCGGCCGACCGTCGCGGCGGCGATGGCGCGCGTCATCGAGGCGAGCGAGACGCTTCCGAACGTGGAGTTCGGGTGGTCACAGCGCGACGCCTACGAGCTCACGTTCGCGGCACTCGTCGCGGTCGACGCCCTGGACGACGACGCGGGCGTCACCGCCGTCTGCGACTGGGTGGTCGAGCAAATCCACGAGAAGGACACGCTCCCGACATCGCGGCAGGTTCGCCGCCACGCGGCGGCGTTCTGTCGGGAGAACGGCTACGCGGTCCGCGACGACGAGTGGCTCGGGGCCTAGGCCAGCACCACTCACTGCGACACGCGCGTCGGCCAACCCCCGTATTCGGTCGTCGACCGGCCGTGAGCGGCCCCCGAGCTCCTCCGGGTCCGACTCGCTACTCCTCGACGTCGACGTCGCCGGCCTCGATCAGGGCGTCGACGGCTTCGCGGGTGGCTTCGAGCGAGGTGTAGCGGGGCTCGTAGCCGAGTTTCTCGCGAGCCTTCTCGATGCTCGCGTTCGGGCTGTAGCTGATGTGTTCCTCGGTCGCCTCGGCGGCGTCGGCGTCGTACTCGGGGCGCTCGGCCCACTCCTCGAAGGGGAGGTACGTGAGGTCGGCGTCGCGGCCGAACCAGTCGGCGACGGCTTCGGCGTAGCCCCGGAGGGTAAGCGCGCGCGGGGAGACGACGTGGAAGCTCTCGCCGACGGCGGCCGACCAGTTCTCGAGCGCGCGCTGGAAGCCCTGCGCGACGTCGTCGGCGTGGACGTGATGGACGGTCTCGAGGCCGAAGTTCGGGAGCGCGACCTCCTCGCCGCGCGCGAGTCGCCCGAAGACGTCGGTGTCGAAGTTCCCGGCGGGGTTGAGGGGCGCCCACCCGGGGCCGACGATGTGCCCGGGGTGGAGGACGCTCACGGGGACGCCGTTGCGCCGCGCCTCATCGAGCAGGTATTCCTCGATTGCGGCCTTCTTGCGGCCGTACTCGCCGAGCGGCCGGCGAGTGCGGGGCTCGTCCTCGGTCGTGGGGACGACGTCACTCGGGCCGTGCACCCAGACCGTCCCGCAGTGCAGGAGGTGCTGTACCTCGCCGCGAAGCGCGTCGACGAGCGCGCGGGCGCTCTCCGGCTCGAAGCAGATGAGGTCGACGACGGCGTCCGGGTCCGTGTCCAGAATCGCGTCGCCGAACTCGCCGCGCTCCTCGGCGGCCTCGCGGTCGAGCTCAACCGATTCGACGTCGGCCCACGCGCCGTCGTCCCGATAGGGGTCGCGCTCGCCCCGACTGACGGCGACGACGTCGTGGCCGGCGCGCACGAGTCGCGGCACGAGGTAGCTCCCGATGTGTCCGGTCGCGCCGATGACGGTGACACGCATGGGTAGCGCTGTCGCTCGTCCGCACGAAAAGGGTTCGCGTACCCCACGCGCGACTCCGCCTCTCAGGTATCCGGGAAATGCGCGCTGACTCGCGCCTGCGATAGCCGGACGCAACGGCGGTTTCCGTCGAGTGGACTCGTCGGCTTTTCTCCATAACTCGCGTTCTTTCGGCAGTAACGCACCACGAAAAGAACTATTAGTTACTCATCGTTTGTGATGATTGCATGTTCGACGAGAACACTCGCGACGCGATTGACAGGCGAAGCGTACTGAAGGGCCTCGGTGCCGGCGCGCTGGCGGCGGCGGGCGGCATCGGCGTGAGCGGGTCGGCGTCGGCCGACGAGAGCAGCCAGCACTACCACAACCCCGTCGGGCCGGTCGGCTTCGGCGACGTCTCCGTGATTCAGGACGGCGACACCTACTACGCCTACGGCACGGAGACGCCGAACGACATCGTCCCGGTGGCGGAGTCGACGAACCTCGTCGACTGG
Source organism: Halarchaeum sp. CBA1220 (assembly GCF_003721175.2). Taxonomy (GTDB): domain Archaea; phylum Halobacteriota; class Halobacteria; order Halobacteriales; family Halobacteriaceae; genus Halarchaeum; species Halarchaeum grantii. The sequence goes on along the minus strand of NZ_CP054708.1, from coordinate 401,784 downwards.
ACGTACACGCACTCCGCGCTCGACAGCTATCCCGACTGGCGCAGCGACGACGCGGGCGTCTGGGCGCCGGACATCAACTACTACGACGGGCAGTACCACCTCTACTACTCCTACTCGACGTGGGGGAGCAGCGACAACCCCGGCATCGGACTGGCGACGGCGGCGAACCCGAGCGACACCTTCACCGACCAGGGGCCGGTCTTCCGCGCGAACGACCTCGGGATGACGAACTGCATCGACGCCGAGTTCCGCGTCGTCGACGGGACGCCCTACATGATCTGGGGGAGCTGGTACGGCATCTACGGCGTCCAACTCACGAGCGACGGCGCCGATTACGTCCCCGGGACGACCTTCCAGCTCGCCGGCGACATGCGTGAGGGACCATTGCTCGTCGAGGAGAACGGCTACTACTACCTCTTCTACTCGACCGGCCACTGCTGTGAGGGCGCCGACAGCACGTACGAGGTCGAGGTGGGGCGCTCGGAGAGCCTCACCGGCCCGTACTACAACCGGGAGGGCACCGACCTGCGCGACCTCAACGAACACCGGAGCGGCGTCACGGTGCTCTCCGGCGACGACCAGTTCACGGGGCCCGGCCACAACGACGCGATCCGGGACGCGAACGGCGACTGGTGGATGGTGTACCACGTCGAGGCGACCTCGAGCAACGAGACGCGCCAGATGATGATCGACCGCATCCAGTGGACGGACACCGACTGGCCGGTCGTCGCGCGCACCGGCACGCCGAGCGCGCAGAGCCCGCGACCGAACGCCGGGAGCTACGACCGTGGCGCGCTCCCCGACGGTACCTACCACGTCCGCAACGTCAACAGCGGGCGGCTCCTCGAGGTCGCGGGCGCGTCGACGAGCGACGGCGCGAACGTCCAGCAGTACGTGGAGACCGGGAACACCTGTCAGGACTGGACCGTCAGCGCGAACGGCGACGGGACCTACACGTTCACGAACGCCAACAGCGGGAAGCTCCTCGAGGTCGCGGGCGCGTCGACGAGCGACGGCGCGAACGTCCAGCAGTACGCCGACACCGGGAGCGCCTGTCAGGACTGGATCGTCGAGGACGTCGGCGGCGGCCAGTTCCGCGTCACGAACGCCAACAGCGGGAAGCTCCTCGAAGTCGCGAACGCCGGCACCGCGAACGGCGACAACGTCCAGCAGTACGCCGCCACCGGCAGCCCCTGCCAGCTCTGGACGTTCACGGAGGTCTAAGGCCGCACTCGCCCGGGCCGTCCGGGGTGCACGCCGGCCAACGCCTCGTCTCCGCGCTCGAACGGAACGATTAATAGGCGAATACGTGCTCACCATAGAGCGTCAGAGCGACCCATGGAGAACGTCCAGTTGACTGCGATTTCGCCGAAGAGTTGGCAGCTACTGCGTGTCGCCGCCGACTACACGCAGCGCGCGGTCGAGCGCGAAGTCGACGGGCTCGTCCAAGCGCACATCTCGATGCTCGAGGGCGGGAATCGCTCGCTCTCCGAGCCACGGCGACGCCTCCTCTTCGACCTCTACACGGCGGAGCTGACGCACACGCAGGTGCGCGCCATCGTCGAGAACTTCTGAGCGTCGCCCCGCGACGCGCGCTACGGGGCGGCCGGAAGCCCTACCCGCTCGCGCGCGGAAGCCGGAAACATGAGTGCGCACGCGACGCCGGTGGCCGTCGAACTCGTCGCGGTGGCGCTCGCGCTCGGCCTCGCCCTCGTCCACCTCTACGGTCGTCGCCTCCGCGTCCTCGATCACCTCCCGCGGAGTCGCTGGCTCTCCGTGGCGGGCGGCGTCTCCGTCGCGTACGTCTTCGTGCACGTCCTCCCGGAGATCGGCCGCGCCTCCACACACGTCGGCCCCGAACCGTTCGGTCTCGCCTTCCTCGAACACCACGTCTACCTCGTCGCGCTCGTCGGCTTCCTCGCCTACTACGGGGTCGAGCGCGCCGCGAAACGCTCGACGCGCGACCCGGACGCCGACGCGGGCGGCGGCCTGCGCGTGTTCTGGATGCACGTGCTCGCGTTCGCGCTCTACAACCTCCTCGTCGGCTACCTCCTCCTGCATCGCGAGGAGAGCGGCCTCGCGAGCCTCGTCCTCTTCGGCGTCGCGATGGCGCTCCACTTCCTCGTGAACGACTGGGCGTTGCGCCAGCACCACGGCGACGCCTACCACGCTCGCGGGCGGTGGGTGCTCGCCGCCGCCGTCCTCTTCGGCCTCGGCGTCGGGTTCGCCGTCCCGATCGGCCGACAGGCGCTCGCCGTGCTCTTCGCGTTCCTCGCGGGCGGCGTCATCCTCAACGTCATCAAGGAGGAGGTGCCCGAGGAGCGCGAGAGCCGCTTCTCGGCGTTCGCGCTCGGCGCGGCCGGCTACACCGCCGTCCTCCTGCTCGTGTAACCCCCCGACTCAGTACGTATACGTCCCCCGACATTTATGTCGCGGCTCCGTGAACCGCACGGTATGTCGTCAACTCACTGTGATGACTGCGGGGGTGGTCTGCCAGGATGCGCCTGCTCGTCGACCTGACTGCACAGGCCGATACGGCGTACGACACGGCCTATCACCACAAGCTACGTGGGCGGCTCTGGCGCGCGCTCGACGGAACGACGTACGAGAGCGAGCACGGCGACGGCGACCCGCTCGGCCTCGCGTACTCGAACATCTTCCCGTGGGGCGACATCGCGGAGGGCGACGAGCGCCAGCTCCTGCTCGCGTCGCCGCGTGAAGGCCTCCTCGCCAGCATCGCGGAGAACCTACAGGCGGACCGCGAGTTCAACGTCGGTGAGATGCCGTTCCGCGTCACCGACCTGTCGTCGCTCGACGTCGACGTCGGCGAACCCGGGACGCGCGGTACCATCGAAACCGCGACCGGCGTCTTCGTCCGCCTCTACGAGCACCACCGCGAGGCCTACGGTATCGACTCCGAGCACGGCGACACGCCGACGTACTGGCGACCCGAGCACACCGTCGAGCCGTTCCGCGACGCGATCAGCGACACTCTCCAGCGCAAACACGAGCGCTTCGCGCCCGACTACGCCCCCGGGCCGACCGACGTGGACGCCGACCTCTTCGAGGGCTACGACCTGATCAAGACGTACGCGCTCCCCGTCACCGTCACCGAGGGCGTCGACCTCGACGTCGTCGTGAGCAAGTGGCGCCTCGACTACCGCGTCCGCGACGACACGCATCGCCGACACCTGAACCTCGCGCTCGATACCGGTCTCGGCGGTCGGAACGCGCTCGGCTTCGGCTTCGTGAACGTCGTCGAGCGGACGCGACCGGGCGAGTCGGCACTCGAGGGGGAGGATGCTTTCGCCTGAGGCCTTCGAGGAGGCGTACCCCGCCGCCGACCTCGAGGCGGAACTCCCGGATTCGCCGGTCGCCTCGCTGCGCGACCTCCAGTACCTCTACGGGAAGCTCTACACGCTCGCGACGGCGGGGGGCGGCGACTACGCGGCGTACCTCACGCCGGACGCGGCGCGCGACCTCGTCGACACCGACGACAGCCTCATCGTCGTCCGCGTCGACCTCTCCGGTGACGAACCCCGGCTCGCCGAGGACGGTGACGGTCCCGTCCGGGTGACGCGCTACACGGACGAGCGCGTCTCGAAAGTCGCACACTGCAAGTACCCGGCCGCGCGCGGCATCGACCATAGCGTCACGCATCAGGCCGGCCGGAACAGCGACCCCGAGAAACTCGCGCGCTACGCGAACGAGCGATTGTCGAAGTGGGCGCACGACGACGAAGTACAGACAGTCGCCGCCGACCACGAGCAGGGCTGGATCGTCGACGCGCTCGCCACGCTCGGCGAGGACGAGGACGTTCGCGAGACGATTGCCGAGGCCGTCGAACGCGAACTCGGCGGCGCGTCGACGACGGCGCTCCTCACCGTGCAGGTCCGCCTCGACGACGATGGCGACTACCTGTGGCCGGGCGAGCTCGACGTGTTCATGGCGGCGATGCGAGCGCGGAAGCTCTCGAAACTCGTCTCGAAGGGGCAGGCGAGCGACTCTTCGGGGACGGCCGTCGACCTCGTCACTGGCGAGCGCACTCGAACGGTCGGCACGTCTGAGGACCCGCAGAACTACTACCTCGGCAAGCAGCTCGAGACGTTCCCCGGCCTTGACGTCGAGGAGGCGTGGCGGACGCACCCGGTCTCCGAGGACGCGGCGGTGACGCTGATGAACGCCGAGACGTTCGTCGAGGCCTGTACGTATCGGACGTTCGGCGCGAAGGTCTACTCCCTGCCGTACTTCTTCGGGACGCCGACGCCCGAAGAGACGTACGAACTGTATCGGATGCTGTACCTGGCCGCGACGGAGGACGACGACGCGAACGTGACGCCGGTCGAGCGTGCATACGAGCGCCACGGCGACGCGACCGACCTCCGCTTCTACGTCTCGGCGGTGATGCCCCACCAGATGTCGCGCTATGACGTCTTCGGCGAGACGCTGAACGGCCGCATCCAGTACCCGGCCGAACTCGCCCGCTCGCACGCGGCCGTCCTCCAGACGTCGGCGTTTCGCGGGGACGGCGACCGCTCGGCCGCGATGCCGACCCACGAGGACCGACTCCTCGTCTCCGACGCGGCGTTCCTCGGCCCCGTCGCGTCCGGGCGGTATTTCGCGGAGACGTTCCCGCACGGCGACGACGACACGGACGCGAGCGCGGACGACCCTCGAATCGAGGCGCTCGTCGACGTCCTCAGCGGGACGCCAATCCCCGTCTCGCTCCTCCTCGACGCGTACGTCGAGCGCATCGTCGAGGCGGAGTCAGCGGACTGGTTCCCGTCCTTCCGCGTCGCCGCCCAGTTCGCCCAGCTCTGTGCGCTCGCGAGCGCCGACGGGCGGTTCCTCGACGCGGACGACGGCCACGAACTGCTCGCACGACCACCGACCTACGACACGCGAACCATGACATCACGAGAAGAACTCGCCATCACCGATGGGGGGTTCGCAGGCGACCGGAAGCTCGCATCGTTCATCGAAGAGACACCCGCGCTCCAGCACGACCAGCGCTGTGGGGTGTTCCTCCTCGGCGCGCTCGTCGGCGCCGTCGGGAACTATCAGGAGTGGCACGAGGACCGCTCGACGACGCTCGTCGACCAGTTCCCCGTGAAGTCGCTCACGACGACGCGCGTGAAGAAGGTGGCACAGGACGCCATCGAGAAGACGCTGACGTACACCCGCCAGGAGAAGAAACGCGAGGGCCGAACGTACCCCGGGACGAAGTTCGACTACATCGTCGAGCGCCTCCGCGAGCGCGTCCTGCGACCCGACCCCGACGAGTGGGACCTCGAGAAGAGCGACCTGCGCTTCTACTACGCGCTCGGGATCACCTACGGCATGAACGACTACTCGCCCGCGACGGACGACGAGACGACCGCAGACGAGGCCACTGAAGATGACTGACACCACCGACACCGTCGAGAACCGCTCCGAAATCGTCTTCCTGTACGACGCCGTCGACGCGAACCCGAACGGCAACCCGCTCAGCGGCGCGAATCGCCCGCGAATCGACCCGCAGACCCAGCAGGCCATCGTGACGGACGTCCGATTGAAGCGCTACCTGCGCGACCAGCTCGACGACGACGGTCACGGCGTCTACATCCGGAACGTGCAGGAGGAGGGCGAGCAGTACACGCGCGAGCAGCTCCTCGCGGACCGCCTGAAGGAAATCGACCTCGACGACTACGAGGACGACGAACTCGCGGACGCGGTCTTCGGCGAGTTCCTCGAGGAGAGCGCCGACGTCAGGTATTTCGGCGCGACGATGAGCGTCGACACGAACGACGACTACGAGGACCACCTCCCCGACCACTTCACGGGACCCGTCCAGTTCTCCCCGGGGAAGTCGATGCACGCCGTGAACGAGAACGAGGAGTACGACAGTCTCACGAGCGTCATCGCCACGCAGGAGGGCAAAGAGCAGGGTGGCTTCGACCTTGACGACCACCGCATCCAGTACGGCCTCATCCGGTTCCACGGCCTCGTCGACGAGCACGGCGCGGCGGACACGAAGCTCACCGCCGAAGACGTCGAGCGCCTCGACACGCTCTGCTGGCGCGCGCTGAAGAACCAGACGGTCTCGCGCTCGAAGGTCGGCCAGGAGCCCCGCCTCTACTGCCGCGTCGAGTACGCGGACGAGAGCTACCACCTCGGCGGCCTCGACAAGGACCTCGCGCTCGACGACGCCGAGTCGAAGCCGGTGGACGAACTGCGGAACGTTCGGGACCTCACGGTCGCCATCGACGACTTCGTCGAGCGCCTCGACGGTGCGAGCGAGCGCGTCGAACGAGTCCGCGTCGTCGCGAGCGACGTCCTCTCGCTCTCCCACGACGGCGACGTCGGCGGCCCGGACGTCCTCTACGACGCCCTCCGGGACGCCGTCGGCGCGGACGCCGTCGAGGTCGTCGACGTCTACGAGGAGTACGTCGCGACGCTCGCGCGCGACGACGCGGCGTGACGATGCAGGGAGAGCTCGACGAGTGGTTCGACGGCGACGCGGGCGCGGGCGACGAGTCGACGGTCGCAGCGGCCGCGACCGACGAGTCGTTCCCGGCGCGCTGTCTCTCCCTCACCGTCGAGGGGCCGTGGGGGCACTTCCGGCGCGTCGAGGGGAACGTGGTCAAGCAGACCTACCGCGTCATCCCCCGAACGACCGTCGCCGGATTGCTCGCGGCCGTCCTCGGCATCGAGCGCGACGGCTACTACGACCTGTTCGCGCCCGGGAACTCCGCGATTGCCGTCCAACCGGTTCGCCCGCTCCGCACGCTGAACATGCCGATGAACACGCTCTCGACGGCGAACGAGGACCTCACGTCGCTCAACCCACGGGGGACGGTGAGCGTGAAGCTCCCGAACCCGGAGAAGCCGCGCCAACAGCACAACTACGAGGTGCTCGTCGACCCCGCCTATCGGATCGACGTCGCGCTCTCCGACGCGGAGACCTACCGCGACCTCCGGGCAGCGCTCGCCGCCGGGACGTCCCACTACGTGCCGAGCCTCGGGCTCTCCGAGCACCTCGCTGACATAACGTACCACGGCGAGTTCGCGGTCGAGGACGGCCCGAGCGACGACGCCGTCGCCGTCGACTCCGCCGTCCCGGACGCCGTCGACGCGGTCGTTCCCGACCCCGACACGCGCTGTCAGCTCGAGGAATCGCCCGCGTTCATGGAGACGGACCCCGGCGGCCGGACGACGTCGTCGTTCACGACGTACGCGTACAACCCCGACGCCGGCGCGCTCCGGGTCCGCGACGTCGACACCGCTCGGGTCGACGGCCGGACGGTGGTGTTCGTCTGATGGCGCTCGACCCGGAGGCGCGCTACTCCCACCCGCCCGAGGACGGCCGCGACGGCGTCCTCCTCACCGATCACCTCACGGACGTCGCCGAGCGCGTCCCGCAGGTCGTGCCGGCGGGCGCGACGACGCCGGCCGGCGAGTCGCTGCGCGACGTCGTCCGACTGCTCGCGCTCGTCCACGACCTCGGAAAGGCGACGACGTTCTTCCAGCGCTACATCGACTCGGGACGACGCGACCCGGAGAACGATCTGAAGCGCTACCACGCCCCGCTCGGGGCGTTCGCCGCGTTCGACGTCTGCGAGCGCGCCGGCTTCGACGCGGAGACCTGCCTCGCGGGCTTCGTCGCCGTCGCGAAACACCACGGCCGACTCCCGGACGTCGCGGACTACGTCACGAAGCGAACGGACGCGAGTCGCCACGGTGGTGACAGGCGCCTCGACGCGCTCGCACACCAAGTCGTCGACATCCACGAGCACGACGCGTCGCAGACGCTCGCACGCGCGGTCTACGCGGACGCGACCGGTGTCGCGGACGACTGGACGGCGTTCGCGACGGCCGTCGTCGAGGACGACGCCCTCGTCGAGCGCATCGCTGGCCACGTCGCGACCGACGGCCACCCCGTCCGGGACGCCCTCTCGGAGGACTGTTACGCGCTCGTCCTCCAGTGCTGGAGCGCACTCGTGCTCGCGGACAAGACGAGCGCCGCGGACGCACCGTCCGACGCGGCGACGTACGCGCCTGAGCACCCGGACTTCGAGACGCTCGACGCGCACGTCGCCGCCCTCGAAGCGGACGCCGACGCCGACCCGGACGGCACGCGACGCGAGCGTCTCAACCACTTCCGCTCGCGCGCTCGCCGTGACGTCCTTGACAGCGTTCCCGACGTCGCCGAATCGGGCGGTGGCGTCGCGACGCTCACACTCCCGACGGGGATGGGGAAGACGCTCACCGGGCTCTCCGCAGCGTTCGCTCTCCGGGACCGACTCGACGGTGAGCGCGTCGTCTACGCGCTTCCGTTCACGAGCGTCATCGACCAAGTCGTCGCGGACGTCGAGGGGATTTACGACACGGACGCGGGGACGCGACTCCTCACCGCACACCACCACCTCACGGAAACCACGCTTCGCGGCGACGAGGAGGGTGACGCCGACGACGCGGACCTGAGCGACGACGTCGCGGGGATGCTCGCCGAGGCATGGCGCGCCGGCCTCACCGTGACGACGTTCGTCCAACTCTTCGAGAGCCTCGCCGGCCCGCAGAACACGCAGTCGATGAAACTCCCGGCGCTCCACGACGCCGTCATCGTGCTCGACGAACCCCAGAGCCTTCCGCTGGACTGGTGGAAGCTCGCCCCGCGACTCGTCGACGTGCTCACCGAGCGCTACGACGCGACGGTCGTCGCGATGACCGCGACCCAGCCGCGACTCTTCGACGACGCGACCGAACTCGTCGACGACCCCGATTCGTACTTCGCCGCCGTCGACCGCGTCGACTACGCCCTCGACGACTCGGCCGAGCGCTATCTCGACGGCGGGACGGACGAACCGCCGAAGTCGCACGCCGACGCGGCGGCCGACCTCCTCGACACCGTCGCGGCCGGCGAGTCCGCGCTCGCCGTGTGCAACACCATCGGGAGCGCGGCGGAACTCACCGCGTGCGTCGACGCCCGACTGCCGGACGTGGTGGACGTCGGCGAACGCTACGCCGACGCGCTCGCCGACGCCGGGACGCCGGACGACGTTCGTGCGACGGAGCTCGCCGAGACCGTCGCTCGGACGGGGCGTCCCGCGCTCCTCCACCTGTCCACGCGCCTGCGACCCGCCGACCGACTCGCCCTCGTCGACGTCGCGAAGGAACTCACGTCCCGCGACCTCCCGTTCCTCACCGTCTCCACGCAGCTCGTTGAGGCCGGCGTCGACATCAGCTTCGACCGCGTCTATCGCGACCTCGCGCCGATGGACAGCGTCGTGCAGGCCGCCGGGCGGTGCAATCGCTCGTTCGAGCGCGAGCGCGGCCGCGTCACCGTCTGGTGGCTGGAGCACCCCGGCGACGGCGAGACGACACCGTCGCACGCCGTCTACAATCGCGGGCCCGCCGTCCTCACCGAGACCGCGCGCGCCATCGAAGCCGCCCGTAGCGACGACGGCGTCCTCGACGAGACGGCGGTCGCCCGCGACGCCGTCGAAGCGTACTACGAGCGACTCGGTGCGGACGGACGCGACGTCGGTGAACAGACCTACGCCGACTACGTGGACGACGCGCGCGCGGACGAACTCGGCCGACTCTCCCTCATCGACCAGCGCCGCAGCGTCGACGTCCTCGTTTGCCGGACCGCCGCCGACCGCGAGCGCGCCGAAGCGATACGCGAGGCCGAACGCGCCTACGAGTTCGACGCCCTCGAGCGCCACCTCGAGGAGACGCGCGCGCGTCGCGTCTCCGTCCCGGTCTATCGCGGCGACGACGAAACCGCCGACGCCATCACCCGTCTCCCTCCACTCCTCCCGGAGGACGGACTCTACGAGCTCGACGTCCGGGACTTCTCGAACTACTTCGACGCGACCACGGGCTTCACGATTCCGGAGAGCAGCGTCGACCACCAGTTCCTCTAGGACCATGTCCGACGACACCGCCGCCGACGACGCGACGGACGCCGACCCCGTCGAGTTGCTCCTGCGCTCCGCGCGCGACGAGGCCGCGACCGACGAGTTCCACGTCACCGGCGTGATGATGCAGTATTACGAGGTCTGTGATCGCGAGCTCTGGTTCGCCTCGCGACACCTCGAGATCGACCGCGACAACGACGCCGTCGTTCGCGGGACGCAGGTCGACGAGAGCGCGTACGCGGACAAGCGCCGGCACGTCTCCATCGACGGCACCATCGCCATCGACGTCCTCGACGACGGCCGCGTCGTGGAAGTCAAGCCCTCCTCCGCGCTCGTCGAACCCGCGAAGCTCCAACTGCTCTACTACCTCTGGTATCTCGACCGCGTCGTCGGCGTCGAACGCGACGGCGTCCTCGCACATCCGACCGAGCGCCGTCGCGAGACCGTCGAACTCACCGCCGAGAACGAAGCGCGGGTCGAGAACGCTATCCGTGGCGTGCACGCCGTCGTCACCGCCGACAGTCCGCCGCCCGCAGAGGAGAAGCCGTTCTGCGAGGCGTGCGCCTATCACGACTTCTGCTGGAGTTGCTAGCCATGACCGACAACTACCACGCCTTCACCGACGGCCGCCTCGAACGCCACGACGACACCGTGCGTCTCGTCACGCCCGACGACGAGAAGAAATACCTCCCCATCGAGAACGCGGAAGCGCTCTTCCTCCACGGACAGATCGACTTCAACACCCGCCTCGTCTCCTTCCTCAACGACGCTGGCGTCGCGATACACGTCTTCGGCTGGAAGGACTACTACGCGGGCTCGGTCATGCCCGAGCGCGGCCAGACCTCCGGGAACACCGTCGTCGAGCAAGTCCGTGCCTACGACGACCCTGAGCGACGGCGCGCGCTCGCCCGCGCGTTCATCGCCGGCAGCATTCACAACATGCGCGCGAACGTCACGTACTACGACAACCGCGGGCACGACTTTACCGGCGTCGTTGAGCGCCTCGACGCGCAGGCTGACACCCTTGAACCCGGGATGGACGTGAGCGAACTCATGGGCGCTGAGGCCACCGCCCGCAGAGCCTACTACTCCACCTTCGACGCCATCCTCCCCGACGGGTTCGTCTTCGGCGGCCGCAAGTACAACCCGCCGAAGAACGAAGTGAACAGCCTCATCTCCTTCGCGAACTCGCTCGTCTACGCCAACGTCGTCTCCGCGATCCGTGCGACCGCCCTCGACCCCGCCGTCAGTTTCCTCCACGAACCCGGCGAACGCCGCTACTCGCTCGCACTCGACATCGCCGACGTCTTCAAACCCCTTCTCGCCGACCGCGTCATCTTCCGCCTCGTCAACCGGAGTCAGATCGGACTCGACGACTTCGAGGACGACCTCAACGCCTGCCTCCTCACCGAACCCGGCCGCAAGACGTTCTCGAAGGCGTTCGAGGAGACGCTCCAACGGACCGTCGAGCACCCCCGACTTAACCGGAACGTGAGCTACCAGCACCTCCTTCGCGTCGAGGCGTACAAACTCAAGAAACACCTCCTCACCGGCGAGGAGTACGTTCCGTTCAAGCGGTGGTGGTGATCGATGCCGTACGTTCTCGTCGTCTACGACGTGCAGGCCGACCGCACCTCAAAATTCCTCAAGTATCTCCGGCGATACCTCACCCACGTCCAGCACTCCGTCTTCGAAGGCCCCGTCAGCGACGGCCAGCTCACCGAAATTGAGGGTCGACTCGACACCATGCTCGAACCCGGTGAGTCCGTCATCGTCTATCGGATGGCTGGCGAGAGCTACGTCGAGCGCTCCGTCTTCGGTGACGACCCGATGGACGAGCAGCAGTTCCTGTAGTCCCGTCGTCGACCCCCCAGGGGCTTACCCGCTATCGACGGTCGACGGAAATATTCATGAGGACACCGACTATAGAAGCGCTGTCGCTCCCATATCGGCCATGGTTACAGACGAACCCTAGTCGGGTTGAAGCGGTCTCCGATCTCGCTCTCCGTGTAGCCCCGTCTCCCGTTACAGACGAACCCTAGTCGGGTTGAAGCATCCGGCCGTCGCGCTCCGAGTGGTCGAAGCCGACGCGTTACAGACGAACCCTAGTCGGGTTGAAGCGACGGGGCGCAGGCCCTCGACGACAACGCTCTCGAAGGTTACAGACGAACCCTAGTCGGGTTGAAGCATCGAACGGCGGCGTCGCGGCACCTACATCGTCAACGTTACAGACGAACCCTAGTCGGGTTGAAGCCTCACGGACGAACCCCGGAACCTCTCCACGGTCAACGAGTTACAGACGAACCCTAGTCGGGTTGAAGCAGGATGGCCTCGAGACGGACAAACTCAGCGACACGTTACAGACGAACCCTAGTCGGGTTGAAGCCCGTGCTGAATATCGAGGTGGTCGATGTCGCGGCTAGTTACAGACGAACCCTAGTCGGGTTGAAGCGGGGAGAGCGAGTCGATGCCGATGGTGAACTGCGTCCAGTTACAGACGAACCCTAGTCGGGTTGAAGCGGAACCGAGCCGATCAGCGACCTCCGGGAGACACTGTTACAGACGAACCCTAGTCGGGTTGAAGCTTCTCGGCGTCGAGGGCGGTGAGCGTCAGGCTCGCGTTACAGACGAACCCTAGTCGGGTTGAAGCTCACCGGGGACACCTCTCGGCGGAAGAAGCGGGACGTTACAGACGAACCCTAGTCGGGTTGAAGCTTGAGTTCTTCGCGGACGATCGCGCGGATGCGCTCGTTACAGACGAACCCTAGTCGGGTTGAAGCCTCAAGCGCCAGCCGTACGCAAATCAGGGACGTGGGGTTACAGACGAACCCTAGTCGGGTTGAAGCGTCCACTCGTGGCTCTCCATCTCTCCTCTAGTTCGTGTTACAGACGAACCCTAGTCGGGTTGAAGCGACGAGGACGTCGAGGGAGAGCAGGACGAAGATCGGGTTACAGACGAACCCTAGTCGGGTTGAAGCGACGAGTCGGGTGATGCAAGTGAGTGACCAGAGCCTGTTACAGACGAACCCTAGTCGGGTTGAAGCCCGCGCTGCGTCACGGTACTCGTGCCCGAGGCCGTGTTACAGACGAACCCTAGTCGGGTTGAAGCACAGCACCACCGCCGTGAGCATCGTCCAGATCGACGTTACAGACGAACCCTAGTCGGGTTGAAGCGAGCAGCAGGCGCACGAGGCGCTCCAGGACGCCGTCGTTACAGACGAACCCTAGTCGGGTTGAAGCCCCAGCTCCTCGAGCACCCGGAGCGGCGGCTCTAGCGTTACAGACGAACCCTAGTCGGGTTGAAGCCACTCGCCCATGTCCGAGTCGTGGTTGCTCGCGAACGGTTACAGACGAACCCTAGTCGGGTTGAAGCTGCTCGTCGGCCTCGCCTTGGAGGATGAACGCGCGGGTTACAGACGAACCCTAGTCGGGTTGAAGCTACCGCGAGATGACGCCGCGCGACGAACCGGTCAGTGGTTACAGACGAACCCTAGTCGGGTTGAAGCGAGGTGAACGTTCGGCACGACGGCGAGGTCCTCCGTCGTTACAGACGAACCCTAGTCGGGTTGAAGCGTGACGACGGAGCGCGGCCGGGCGTCGAAGTCGACGAGTTACAGACGAACCCTAGTCGGGTTGAAGCGTCCGGAGTTGCGGGTCGTGCCCGACGAGTCGGACAGTTACAGACGAACCCTAGTCGGGTTGAAGCATCTTCGAGAGGTCGGCCTCGGTCTTGTCGATCTCCTGTTACAGACGAACCCTAGTCGGGTTGAAGCTGGTATGGTGGTCTACGCCGGCTTAAAGGCCCGGAGAGTTACAGACGAACCCTAGTCGGGTTGAAGCTGCTCGTCGGCCTCGCCTTGGAGGATGAACGCGCGTTACAGACGAACCCTAGTCGGGTTGAAGCTCGCCGTGGAATGCCTTCGTGCGGAGGTTCTCCGGGGTTACAGACGAACCCTAGTCGGGTTGAAGCGCCGATGTCCGTCCCGGCGGTTGGGTCGGTGCCATCGTTACAGACGAACCCTAGTCGGGTTGAAGCTTCTCCTGTGCGGGCATCCACGCGTCGTAGGCGTGTTACAGACGAACCCTAGTCGGGTTGAAGCTCTTCGGTGGCGAGTGCGTCGGTCACCGCCAACTCGGTTACAGACGAACCCTAGTCGGGTTGAAGCAGCGGGGGGTGGGCCGGTGAGTGAGGTCAGTAACTCCGTTACAGACGAACCCTAGTCGGGTTGAAGCCATAGAGGTCGTGCCCAGTCCCCAGCTGCGACGGTTACAGACGAACCCTAGTCGGGTTGAAGCGTCGGAGGTGAACGCGGAATGAGCGATACGCAGGACGTTACAGACGAACCCTAGTCGGGTTGAAGCGGCGGCCTCCGAGGTGTTGGCGCATGACCCCGCAAGTTACAGACGAACCCTAGTCGGGTTGAAGCTTCGCGATGGCGCTCTTCGGGTACATCGCGTCCCAGCGTTACAGACGAACCCTAGTCGGGTTGAAGCCGCGAGCTCGGCGAGCACCGCCTGCTCCCGCTCCGGGGTTACAGACGAACCCTAGTCGGGTTGAAGCCCCATCCCGAGGTAGTTACAGCAGAGGACGGCGGCGTGTTACAGACGAACCCTAGTCGGGTTGAAGCTCGGCCTTAGCGGCCTCGCGTCGATGCTTGATGCGGAGTTACAGACGAACCCTAGTCGGGTTGAAGCTGTGCTCACCTCTGCCAGGCAGACACGCCCGTTCGAGTTACAGACGAACCCTAGTCGGGTTGAAGCGCCTGGTCGTAGGTCGGACCAACCCACCAGATGAGTGTTACAGACGAACCCTAGTCGGGTTGAAGCGATGACCCGGTCTACCGCGAGCACGTCCCAGCGCAGGTTACAGACGAACCCTAGTCGGGTTGAAGCAGAGGCTGAAACGCGAGTATTCGCTGACGTACAGCGGTTACAGACGAACCCTAGTCGGGTTGAAGCGCGACGAGCTGGGCGAAGCGCTTGGCCGCGTCGGTGTTACAGACGAACCCTAGTCGGGTTGAAGCGATCGAGACGCGCCAGCGTGTCGCTGCGACACCTGGTTACAGACGAACCCTAGTCGGGTTGAAGCGCGACGCCGGGCTCGGCCACGATCTCCGACAGGACGGGTTACAGACGAACCCTAGTCGGGTTGAAGCTACGCGATCCGGGGAGCGATGCTCGGAGACGACGGCGTTACAGACGAACCCTAGTCGGGTTGAAGCGTTGATTTCGTGGCCGTGGTGGTCCGCGAGCACGAGTTACAGACGAACCCTAGTCGGGTTGAAGCTGTCGCTTATCTGACCTATAATCGTCAGCTCGTCCAGTTACAGACGAACCCTAGTCGGGTTGAAGCAGAGTTCCGCGCGACGGCCCGCCGACGGCCGTCGCGAGTTACAGACGAACCCTAGTCGGGTTGAAGCTGTTCGGAACGCTCGCGTCGAGCGGGTGGCTGCCGCGTTACAGACGAACCCTAGTCGGGTTGAAGCGGACTGTGCAACCGCCCACTCAACGCCGGCGGTGCCGCCCCAGCCAAGCGTTACAGACGAACCCTAGTCGGGTTGAAGCCGGTACTGGCGGTACTGGCTCTGACTAATGTAGGTGGTTACAGACGAACCCTAGTCGGGTTGAAGCCCGAGGTCAGCCTTCGCAATGTCTGTTGCAAGGCCAGTTACAGACGAACCCTAGTCGGGTTGAAGCACCATAGGAGACGCGCGCCGTCACCCCCGTTGAGGGGGGTTACAGACGAACCCTAGTCGGGTTGAAGCCTGCCGCTCGCGGCGTCGTTCGGTGCGATGGCAGTGTTACAGACGAACCCTAGTCGGGTTGAAGCGCGTGGCGATACCTCCGCGACCATTCGCCCGCGCAGGTTACAGACGAACCCTAGTCGGGTTGAAGCCAAGAGCAACCATCCGAAGACATCTTGCGCTTCCAGATGGTTACAGACGAACCCTAGTCGGGTTGAAGCCCATCACCGACACAGGACATACACACGCGCATCCCACGGTTACAGACGAACCCTAGTCGTGTTGAAGCGTTCCATGTCCTGCCCGTCGGCTACAGCCGTCCGGTTACAGCCAACCCCAGTCGAGTCACAGCGGACGTCACGTCCCGTGTGTGATCGCTGACGAGTGCAGGCGGTAGCGTCGGGTTCGGCGCCCCACTTTTGCCCCGTCGCCTTTTAGTCCGCCACCGCCCTCAGTTCTACTACTGACAGGTAATGCCGTGGCAATCGACTCCGTACGTGCTGGTGTTGTTCCTCGCAGCGACGACGTCGTTCGTCTGGGCGTGCTATGGGTCGCTGGTGGTGCGCCGCGAGGGGCGGCGCTGGTATCTGGGGTCGTTCGTGGTGCTCTGCCTCGCGGCGGCGGTGTGGGCGGGCGTCTACGCGGTGTCGCTCGCGGCGACGGCGTTCGAGGTGAAGCTCGTCACGTACAAGCTCCTCCACCTCGGTGGGGCGCTCGTCCCGCCGGCGTGGCTCTGCTTCGCGGTCGCGTACACGGGCCGGGAGCGCTGGTTGACGTGGCGGCGTGCCCTCGCGGTCGCCGCGATTCCGCTCGCCTTCCTCTGTGCGCTCCCGACGAACCCGTGGTCGCTCGTCCTCATCGACGCGCGCCTCGCGGTCGCGTCCTCGCTCGTCGTGCTCGACACGACGCTGGGCCCGCTCTATCACCTCTTCCTCGCGTACTCGTACACGGCGGTCGCGGCGGGGGCGTTGCTCATCACGCGGCACGTCACGGGGACGGGCACGTCGCGTCGCCGAGAGGGCGCACTCCTCGTCGGGGGCGCGCTCGTCCCGCTCGCGCTGAACGCCTTCGAGCTCGTCGGCCTGTCGCCGTTCGGGACGGTCGGCGTGAACCTCACGCCGGTGTCGATCGCGCTTTCGACGGTCTGTTTCGGGCTCGCCATCTTCCGGTATCGCGTCCTCGACGTGGTGCCGGTGGCGTGGGACGTCGTCCTCTCGCAGATGAGCGACGGCGTCGTCGTCCTCGATGCGGACGAGCGCGTCGTCGAGCTGAACTCGATGGCGGAGGCGATACTCGGGACGCGAGCGGACGCGCTCGGGCGCGACGCGTCGGCCGTGCTCCCGCAGTACGAGCGCTTCGCGACGGAGTCGCCGGTGCTCGTGACGCTCGAGGAACCGGACGCGGAGGGGCGCGAACGCATCGTCCAGTTCACGCGCTCGTCGCTGACACGCGGCGGCGAGACGTACGGCTGGGTCGTCCTCTTACAGGACGTCTCGGCCATCGAGCGCGAGCGCCGCGACGCCGAGCGCCGGAACGTCCGCCTCGACGAGTTCGCGACCGTGGTCGCACACGACCTTCGGAACCCGCTGGCGCTCATCGCGGGCTACGCTGACCTCGCGGAGGAGACGGGCGACCCGCGCTACTTCGAGACGATCCGCACGACCGCCGCTCGCTCGAACGCGTTCTTGGAGGAGCTGCTCACGCTCTCGCGGCAGGGCGAAACGGTCACCGACCCCCAGCCGGTCCGGCTCGCCGACGTCGTCGAGACGGCGAGCGCGGCGGTCCCCGGGGCGTCCTTGCACGTGGACGTCGAAACGGACGCGGTCGTCCTCGCGGACGAGAACCGCCTGCGGCAGGTGCTCGACAACCTCCTGCGGAACGCCCGCGACCACAACGACGCGGCGACGGTCGTTCGCGTCGGCGACCTCCCGGACGGCTTCTACGTCGAGGACGACGGGCGCGGTATCCCGGTCGCGAGCCGCGAGAACGTCTTCGACTCGGGGTTCTCGACGCGCGACGGTGGCTCCGGGTTCGGCCTCTCAATCGTCCGCGACGTCGCGACCGCTCACGGGTGGAGCGTCAGAATAACGACCGGGACGGCGGGCGGCGCGCGCTTCGAGTTCACCGGCGTCGAGCGCGTCGACGACGCGGCGTGAGTCGCTACTCGACGCGCTCTTTCAGATCCGTGTAGGTGTCCGCGACGCCGACGCTCGTCTCGCCGAGTGCCGCACCGACGAGGCCGCCGAGCGCGCCGCCCGTGCTCGCCGCGTTCCGGCTGACGAGACCGCCGAGGCCGGCGCCGACCGCCGCACCGACCGCTGCGTACTTCGCTCGACTGACCGCACGCGTGAGTCTGTCCATACCCGAAACAACGGTCGGCTGCCGGATAAAGCGTGTGCCCGAACGCGCCGACGCCGCACGTCTCGCCGCGCCGCGCCGTCGGTCACCGGTCGAGGGGTGGCGGATGGAATCGCCGTCGAGACAAAGCAACAGCTACACGAGTCGATTGTCCTCCCACCGGCTTAAACCCGAGGGTCGCGTCGAGGGCCCGCCCGGGTCGGCGTCTCGGTCGATTCGCGGCCGACGCCACCGCTGCCGAAGGGGGTTTGTTTCACTGCCGCGTAGCTTCCCACAATGACTCAGCCCGAATCCTCGCGAGCGCTCCGCGAGGAAGTCGCCGCGAACCGGACGCCGGAGCACGACGTCGACCCGCTCTTCGTCAACCGCTGGTCGCCGCGCGCGATGACGGGCGCGTCGCTCGCGGAGTCGGAGTACCTCCCGCTCTTCGAGGCGGCGCGCTGGGCGCCGTCCTCGCGCAACAGCCAGCCGTGGCGGTTCGCGTACGCCGAGCGCGGCGACGACGAGTGGGAGACCTTCCTCGGGCTCGTGAACGACCACAACCGACGGTGGGCGGCCGACGCCGCCGTGCTCGCCGTCCTCTGCTCGGAGACGACGGACGCGAAGGGTCGCACGCTCTCCGCGCACACCTTCGACGCGGGCGCGGCGTGGGAGAACCTCGCGCTCGAGGGCACGCGACGCGGCCTCGTCGTCCACCCGATGGGCGGGTTCGACCGCGACGCCGCGGCCGACGCCCTCGACGTGCCCGCCGACTACGACGTCGAGGTGATGGTCGCTATCGGCGAACGCGCCCCGGCCGAGACGCTCCCGGACGACCTCCGTGGCGGCGAGACGCCGAACGGCCGCAAACCCCTCTCGGAGATCGTCACGCGCGGCGGCTTCTGACGGCGGCGCTCACAGCCCGCTCTCGCGGAGGATGCGACGCGCGGACTGCTCGAGACGGTCGAGGTTCTGCTGTGCGGTTGGGTTGTGCACGAGGCCGTTGCGCTTGACGACCTCACCGTCCACGAGGACGGTGTCGACGTTCTCGATCCCCGCCTGGAAGACGACGGTCTCGACGGGCTTGTGCACGGGCGCGGTGTTCAGGTCGTCCGCGTCGATGACGGTGATGTCCGCGCGCTTGCCGGGCGTGAGCGAGCCGATTCGGTCCTCGAGACCGAGCGCTCGCGCGCCCTCGATGGTCGCGAGCTCGAGCGCGCGATGCGCGCTCGGCGTGACCTCCTGAATCTGCTCGCCGGCCGCCACCTCGGGCTGGTTGCGCAGGCCGCGCTCGACTTGGAGCGCCATGCGCAACTGCGTGAAGAGGTCGTCGCTGACGTTCGAGACGATGTCGACGCCGACGGAGGGAACCGCGCCCGCGTCGAGCGCGTCACCGAGCGCGGGCATCCCCATCCCCATCTGGAGCTCGACCTCCGGCGTCGTGGAGACGGAGCCGCCGGACGTCCCGATGAGCTCGAACTCCTCGGCGGTGAGGCGGTTCGCGTGCACGTAGTTCAGGTCGTCGCCGAGCAGACCGAGGTCGTCGAGTGTCTTCACGCCGCCCGAGCCGAGCGACCCGATGTGCATCGACACCGGGATGTCGAGTTCGCGCGCGAGCTCGATGTCCTTCCGCGTGACCTCGTCGGTCGAGTAGTCGGGGCCGCGCGCGCCCATCGCGAGCGTGAGGCGGCCGTCCGCGCTCGGGAAGCGCTCGGTCGCGAGCCGCCGGATGTCGTCAGGGTGCGTCGTCGAGCTGTTGTCCCACCACTTCGCGCTGTCGTCGCCCGGCGGGCCGTGCGTGAACAGCGCGCGGATGCCGGCGTCCTCGAGGCCGTCGATGGCGCGGTCCGAGTGCGCGGGCGAGTTCGCGATGTGGAACCAGTCGAGCACGGTCGTCGCCCCGGCGTTGAGCTGCATGACCGCGCCGAAGAGGTTCCCGAGGTAGGCGTCGTCGGGTCGGTACTGCGCGCTCACCTTCCCGAGCATCTTCTCGAGGTACTCCATGAACGTCCAGTCGCCGGCGATGCCGCGCACGCCCGACTCCCAGGTGTGGAGGTGAGCGTTGACGAACCCGGGGACGACGACGCTGTCGCTCGCGTCGACGACGTCCGCCGCCGGCACCTGCAGGTCGTCGCCGATGAGCCTGATTTCGCCGTCCTCGACGTAGAGGTCGGTGTCGCGCTGGATTCCGTACTCCTCGTCGACCGTGACGAGCGTGCCACCCTCGATGAGCACCGAGTTACGGGTGCCGCGGCCGCGCCCGCGGCCGTCGCCTTGGTCCGCCTGCGCGCTCGCCGTCGAGGAGAACGCGACGGCGGCGAGACCGGCGGCGCCCGCCTTGAGGTAGCTCCGTCGTGAGACGTCCGCGTCGTCGTGGTCCGTGTCGTCTACCATGGACGACTCGTCGTATCCCCGTCGGCGAGTTAGGCGTTCGTTCGGCATATCGCAAGCCGCCGCGAGTTCCGCCGCGAGCACCCACCGGGGTCGCTATCGGTCCCTCACTGCGTCGGCGCCGCGACGCGCGAGCGCCCGCCGTCGTCGCTTGCGCCCTCACCGAAGACCGAGCGGATGAGTGCGCTCTCCGCGCGATTGACGCGATACTGGAGGGTGGACGTCGGGATGTCCTCGATGCGCGCGATCTCCTTGATGGAGTTCCGCCGTGGCTGGTCGTAGTAGCCGTGCTCGACGGCGAGTGCGAGTGCGTCGCGCTGTGTCGGGGTGAGGACGCCGTCGTCGGTCCGGCGATTCGACCAGTTCGACGCGCGCTCGACGCGGTCGAACTCGAGGCGGAGGCCGTCGCGGAGGTGGGCGGCGAGATCCTCGTAGACGCCGCTCATCGCGACGTCGTCCTCGGCGAGGATGCGCCAGACGTACTCGCGCTCGCGCTGCTCGGCCTGCACGAGGACGCCGTCTCCGAGGCGCGACGCGACGAGATACGGGATCGAGCGACAGCCCTCGCCCTCGGACTGCTGCGAGTAGATGACGCGACTCGTCGCGTCCGCGTCGAGGAGTTCGTAGCGCCAGTCGACCTCACAGCCCCCCATCCCACGCAGGCTCGAACACCGGGTGAGACGCTCGATGACGCGGTCGTACTCGGCGAGCGCGTCCTCGGGGCCGGTCACTTCGTCGACGCGCCACATCGTGTGTTCGCTCGCGTGACAGGAGACGGTGTGTGAGACGAGGCCGGGGTTCTCGATGAAGACGTCCATCAGCTCGTCCACGCCGCGTTCGTAGGTGACGGTGAAGGCGAACTCGCGCATCGCCCCTATCTGGGCCGCGAAGACACAAGAGGACCGTGTTGGGATATCCCAACTCTCGGCCGGCACCGCTCCCTCGACGAGGCCCGTGCTTATGCCGTGCCGTCCTCGGGTTCGAGCGTCGGGAAGACGTGCTCGACGACGGCGCGATGCGCCTGCTCGGGGGCGTCGTCGTGGCCGAGCGAGATCTTGCGCGCTCGCGCCGCGTGGATGACGTCCGTGAGGAGCTGGGCGACGTCGTCGACGTCGACGTCGCGGAACGCGCCCTGCTCGATGCCGGCGCGCAGCACCGCGGCGACGTTCTCGCGGAGGACCGCGTAGTGCTCGGTGAACAGCTCGCGGTGGCGCTCGTGATGCTGGGCCTGCGAGAAGAGCTCGTGATAGACGGTCATGCGCTCCCAGTGGTCGAAGTCGGCGCCGAGCTCGGGCCCGAAGAGACACTGCTCGATGCGCGCCTCCAGCGTCGCCCACGGGTCGGCCTCGGCGTCGACGTCCGGCTGGTCCTCGTACTGCTCGACGAGGTACTCGAGGAACGCGGAGATGAGGTCGTGTTTGCCGTCGAAGTGGTAGTGGATGAGGGTGCGACTCTTCTCGAACTCCTCGCCGATGTCGCGCACGCGGAGGTCGGTGTAGCCGTGCTCGCTGAGCGCACGGAACGTCGCCTCCATGATGGCTTCGCGCGTCTCGCGTGACGACGCGGAGTCGTTCGCGGCGGGCATACGCGCTCCTACGCGGGAGCGACTTATTAGGGCCGCGCCTCAGAACGAGAGGTGCGAGGTCGAACCGGGGCCGTCGTCCTCCTCTGCGGGGCCCGCGTGGAGGTAGGTGTAGTCGTCGTCCGTGAGGTAGACGGCGCCGTCCTCGACGGCGATGTCGACGTCCGGGAGCGTCGTTCCGGCGGCTTCGCCGTTGTCGCACTCGCCGGTACAGGCGTCGAAGTGCGAGCCGTGCTTCGGGCAGACGATTTCGCCGTCGCGCATCGGCGCGCCGTCCCCCCGGTCGAAGCGCTGGCTCTCGTGCGGGCAGTTGTTCACCCACGCCTCGACGCCGGGGTCGTCGTCGCAGCGCACGAGGATGACCTCCTCCTCGTTCGTGAACATGTCCTCGGCGGTGAAGAGGTACGACCCGAGGAGCGGGACCGACTCGAGGTCGGTGATCTTGGTGCCGTCGACCATATCCGGGCTACGGGGAAGTCCGGCAAAAGCGTGGCGTCCGCAGCGCGCGACGCCGTGAACGCGGCCGCGAGCGGTAGCGCCGCCCGCACCCGATAGGCTTTACCACCTGGTAAACGATAGGTCGTCCATGAGCCAGTTCGACCGGACGGCGGACGCCGGCGCGGAGGCGGACACCGAGCGCGCCGACCCGCCAACCCCCCGGACCGAATCGCGGATGCTCCCGGCGGAGGTGTTCTCCGTCCTCGGCAACGACACGCGGGTCGACATCCTCCGCGCGCTCCTCGAACTCGGTGCCGACGACGACCCCGTCAGCTTCACCGACCTCTTCGAGCGCGTCGACATCGACGACAGCGCGAACTTCAGCTACCACCTCCGCAAGCTCACCGGTCACTTCGTCAAGCAGGGCGACGACGGCTACGAGTTCCGCTCACCGGGGCGCAAGGTCGTGAGCGCCATCTTCACGGGGACGCTCACCGAGCGCGCACAGCTCGGTTTCTTCCCCGCGAGCGGCGACTGCTACGACTGCGGGGGTGACCTCCACGGCTGGTACGTCGACGACACGCTCACCATCGGCTGCACGGACTGTGGCGCCGTCCAAGTGAGCTATCCGTTCCCCTCCGGTGGCCTCGACGACCGCTCCACCGAGGACCTCCTCGCGGCCTTCCACCACTACGTTCGCCACCACTACTGTCTCGCCGCCGACGGCGTCTGCCCCGAATGCACCGGCAGCGTCGAGACGACGCTCGTCCGCGACCCCGACGATTCCGACCTCGACGTCGCCGTCGAGCACGTCTGCGAGCGCTGTAACTACCGTCTTCGGTCCACGCTCGGCGTCACCCTCCTCGACGCCGCGCCCGTCCTCGTCTTCTTCGCCGAACGCGACGTCGACCTCAGCACCGAGCCCTTCTGGCACTTCGACTGGTGCGTCAGCGACACGCGCACGGCCGTCGTCTCCGAGGACCCGCTCCGCGTCGAACTCGCGCTCCCGTGTGAGGGCGACGAACTCCACGTGCGCGTCGACGAGGCCGGCGCCGTCGTGGACACCGCCGTCGTCGAAGGGCTCACGCAGTAGTCCGCCTCGCGCGTCGGCGACACAGGTCGGTGCGGTCGCTCTTCGAGACGTGAGAACGGGGCCGGGTGGGCCCCACGACGGGATGCCAACCGTCGGAGAATAAATGGGCCGCTCGCGTGTGCGGGGTTTGCTACGGAACCGCGTTACTCGAATCGCTCGACGGCCTGCTCGTAGCGCGCCGAGGGCTCCTCCCAGTCGACGACGTCGAAGAACGCACTCACGAAGTCGCCGCGAGCGGGACCGTAGTCGTAGTAGTAGGAGTGCTCCCAGACGTCGAGAGCGAGGATGGGCTGTGCGCCCCAGAGCGCGCCCTGGTCGTGCTTGTCGACGACGAGGTTGCGCAGCTGGTTGCTGTGCGTGTCGTACACCAGCAGCGCCCAGCCGCCTGCGGCGGACGCGGCCGCCTCGAACTCGCCCTTCCACGCCTCGTACGACCCGAAGTCCTCCTCGATGCGCTCCGCGAGGTCGCCCTCGGGCGCGTCGCCGCCCTCGGGACCCATCGACTCCCAGAAGAGCGTGTGGAGGACGTGACCGGAGCCGTTGTGGGTGACGTTCCGAATGGCGCCGGCGGAGCCGGAGAAGTCGCCCTCCTCGCGGGCCTCCTCGAGGGTTTCCTCGGCGGAATTCCAGCCGTTCACGTAGCCCTGATGGTGCGTGTCGTGATGCCAGTTCAGCACCTGCTCGCTGATGCTCGGTTCCAGTGCGTCGTACTCGTACGGTAGCGGCGGCAGTTCGTAATCGCTCATGTCTACACCACCCACTATACACGGGACGGATATGAACGTTCGCTGTACCACATTTGAGTACGATACCTGACTATTTGGAAAGGTCCGCTAGAAGCTCTATTAGGTGGCATTTTCGTTCTTCAGAATAAGATAGTCGGTGTCCTGCCACTACTTCTCTTCCGCATACGGGATGCTTATCAGTACTGAGGGCATCCCGTCGTGTATGGCTACAGACGAGACCGCGCGCGGTCCCGACGACCCCGTCGCGGGGCAGACCGTCCAGCACGGGACCGGCGTGAACTCGAATCGCGCGTTCCCGACGAACAACTATCCCGGGAACCTCGACCCGTTCGTCCTCTTCGAGCGCTTCTACATCGACCCGGACAAGGGCTTCCCGATGCACCCGCACAAGGGGTTCGAAATCGTCTCCTACATGATCGAGGGCGGGATGGACCACGAGGACTCCCTCGGCGTCGAGCACACCGCCTACGAGGACGACGTGATGCGCATCACGACCGGGAGCGGCATCCGCCACTCCGAGTTCCCCGCCGACGGGCAGGCCTGTAACGGCCTCCAGCTCTGGGTGAACCTCCCGCGTTCGGAGAAGGAGGCCGACCCCGACTACATCGACGCCTCGAGCGAGGACCTCCCCACGGAGGAGCGCGACGGCGCGACCGTCACCACCGTCGTCGGCGAGGGCTCCCCCATCGACCTCCGCACGGAGATGGAGTACCTCGACGTTCACGTCTCGGACGCGTGGACGTGGTCGATGCCCGAGGGCTGGTCGGGCTTCCTCTACGGCGTCGAGGGCGAGGGCACCGTGGACGGGAGCGACTTCGGCGTCGGCGACGTCCTCCCCGTTACGGACGCACGCGACGTCGAGGTGGCGAGCGACGAGGGCGTACTGCGCCTCGTCGCCGTCGCCGGCGAACCCCACGACGAACCCATCCGCCAGCAGGGCCCGTTCGTCTTCTGAGGTCGGCGTCTTTTCCCTTCTACGCGCTCGCTACCGGCAGCGGCGCCTGAGTTCGACAACCGTGTCGTGCGTCGTCCACGCGCCGTCGAGTCGCCGCTCGAAGCGCGGCGAGCGCCACGCGCCGCGCGTGCGTGGGACGTACAGACGCCAGCGCGTCGACGCCGGGCTCACGCCGGTCGGCACGAGGGCGACCCGGACGCCGGCCGCGTCGCGCTCGGCCCCGACGACGTCCGCGTCGAACACGCCGCCCCCTGCGAGGCGGCCCCGGACGCAGTCGCCCGGTCGGAGGCGGCCGACGACGCGCGCCCGAGCGGCCATCGCGGCGTCACTCACGGCCGGACCCCACGGCGCTCACGTTCGGAAGGACTCGCCGCAGCCGCATTCGCGGGAGACGTTCGGGTTCTCGACGTCGAAGCCGGCGTTCTCGAGGCCGGTCTCGTAGGTGAGCACGGACCCCTCGACGTACTGCTCGCTCGCGGGGTCGACGAAGACGCGGAGGCCGTGGGCCTCGACGACGTCGTCGTCGTCCTCGGGCGCGCCGTCGAAGCGCATCCCGTAGGAGAGGCCGGCACAACCGCCCTGCTGGACGAAGAGGCGCAGACCCGCGACGTCCGTGTCCATGCCCTCGCCCTCCAGTAGGGCGAGCGCCTGTTCGGCGGCTGGTTCGGTGACGTCGACGGTCGGTGTGGCGTCTGCGGTGGACATGCGCGTGGATACGCGCTCCACCGACAAGAGGCGTTCCTGTACGGGAATACAGGACGCGGACGCACGCCCCTTCTGGACGCGCTCGGCGGTGTCGGCCGTCGCGGGTGCGGCATCCCCGCCAGCGGCCGAGACACGCGAGACTCGGGCGCCGACGCCGTGGTCGGCGACGCGACCCCCGGCGGCAGCGGCGTCGAGCGGTCGTCGTGGCCGGTGGCGGCGACGGCCAGACCGGGGTCGTCGAGCCCCCGCTTCGACGCCGCGTTGCCCGCCTCGACGGGACCTCTCGGTATTACAACTGTATCTCTGTACAGCGGCCCCCTATACGTCTTTGGGCCGTTCGACCACGGGCGATTCGTGTGGACGGCCGGCGCGTGGTTCAACTCTTGACCAGATGGTAAACCTCTTTACGTCCGCGCTGTCACGAACACGTATGGTAGACGTAGCAGTCGTCGGCGGCGGTCCCGCCGGCCTGAGTGCCGCACAGTTCGCCGCGAAGAACGACCTCGAGACGGTCGTCTTCGACACCGACGAGACGTGGATGCACAAGGCCCACCTCTTCAACTACCCGGGCGTGCGCTCCATCGACGGGATGACGTTCATCGACATCGCGCAGAAGCAGGCGGACTCGCGCGGTGCCGACCTCCACGAGGACGAGGAGGTCACGAGCGTCGAGGAGACGGAGGACGGCTTCGCGCTTACGACCGAGGACGGCGAGTACGAGGCCGACTACGTCGTGCTCGCGACCGGCGGCAATCGCGACCTCGCCGAGGACCTCGGCTGTGCGTTCACCGACGAGGACGTCGTCGACGTGAACGTCGACATGCAGACCTCCATCGACGGCGTCTACGCCACCGGCGCGATGGGCCGCGACACGAAGTGGCAGGCCGCAATCGCCGTCGGTGACGGCGCCGCCGCCGTCCTCGACATCCTTTCGAAGGAGAAGGGCGAGTACTATCACGACTTCGACATGCCGTCCGACGTTCCCGAAATCTGAGGGGAACGAAGTCGGACGCGGCCCTGTAGCGACCGGCGCACACGCGCCCGAACCCCCGCGCTCTCCTCTCGCCTCACCGCATGGTAGACAGAACAGACGGAGAAAGTCCCACGCGCGCGATTCGGTGGTTCGCCGAGACGGTCGGCTCCGAGTGGCACCTCCGCATCCTCCACGCGCTTCGGGACGGCGAACACCGCTTCAGCGAGCTCGAACGCCGGACTGGGAGCAGTCCGTCGACGCTCCCGCGCGTCCTCGACGACCTCGCGACCACCGGGCTCGTCCAGCGCCGCGTGCAGGAGCGCCCGATTGCGACCTATTACCGGTTGACGGCGCGTGGCCGCGCTCTCGCGCCGGTGTTCGATGCCGTCGAAACGTGGGCCGACGAGTATCGGGACGCGTAAGCCCACAACCGGCGTCGCCCCGATGCGCGAGACGTATCTCTTTCACATATAGTTAATCTCATTGGTATCTCTCCGAATCGGCTGGCCGGTGACGGCGAGCGTGCGGCTCGTCGGTGCGGACGAGAACGGCGGACAGCACGGTGTCGGATCGCTCGCCGTCGCGGCGAGTGGGCGCGGCACCGAGAGCCATACACGTGAGCCATACGCGCCGCTGTGGCGCACGCTCGCGACACCGCCGTGGCGGACTCAGCGGTAGTCGTCGAGCGAGACGTACGAGCCCTCGCGCGCCGACAGCCACGTCGTCGGGAGGGCGGCTTCCTCGACGTCGGGCGGGTAGAGCGTGAACTCCGACTCGCCACCGCTCACTTCGACGACGCCGCGGACGGCGGGCGGGTCGTCGGCCTCGCCGTCCGCGGCGCGCACCGCGTCGACTGTCGACTCGAACTCCGCATCGTACGATTTCTTGCCGGACTTCGTGGACACATCATCAGACATACTTCGACTTCGTACTCGGATGCACTTATACTATACGAATATAGTCAAATACGACCAGTTCTACCACGTCCGGAACGCTCATTTGGGCACTCGCCCCCTAGTGTCGGCCATGGACGCATCGGCCGACACGCTCCCAGACGTGCGACTCCGGGCGATGGCGGAGGCCCCGGTCGGCATCGCCGTCACCGACCCGACCCGCCCCGACAACCCGCTCGTCTACGTCAACGACGCCTTCGAGCGCATCACGGGCTACGCGCGCGAGGACGTCCTCGGGCGCAACTGCCGGTTCCTCCAGGGGCCCGAGACGGCCGACGAGGCGGTCGCCGACCTCCGGGATGCCGTCGCGGCCGAGGAGCCGACGACGGTCGTCCTCCGCAACTACCGCGCCGACGGCGAGGTGTTCTGGAACGAGGTGACGGTCGCGCCCCTGCGCGACGACGACGGACGCGTGACGCACTTCGTCGGCTTCCAGTCGGACGTCACGGCGCGCAAGCGCGCGGAGGCCGCCCTCGAGCGCGAGCGCGCGTCGCTCGCCCGCCTCCTCGAGCGCCTCGAAGGCGTCGTCGCGGACGTGACGCGCGCCGTCGTGAGCGCCGACGGGCGCGCGAACGTCGAGGACGCCGTCTGTGAGCGCCTCGCCGCCGTCGACGCCTACTCGCTCGTCTGGCTCGGCGACGTCGACCACGCCTCCGGGGAGGTTCGCCCGCACGCGTGGCGCGGCCGCGACGCCACCGACGTCGACGTGGCCGCACTCGCCGTCCCCCGTGACGCCGACCACCCGGCGGCGCGCGCCGTGCGGACCAGCCGCGTCCAGCACGTCACCGGCGCTCGCGCGAGCGACTGCGTGCCGCTCGCGGACGTCGGCGGCGTCGCCGCCATCCCGCTCTGCTATCGCGGGACGACGTACGGCGTGCTCGTGGTCGCCGCGCCGACCGCCGCCGCGCTCGACGAGTCGGAGCGGACGGTCCTCGAGTCGCTCGGCCGCACCGTCGCGACGGCGCTGAGCGCGCGCGAGTCACGCCGCCTCATCGCGGCCGACCAGACGGTCACCGTCGAGTTCGAACTCTCCGATACGTCGCTGTTCGTCGTCGACCTCTCGACGCGTCTCGACGCGACGGTGCGCTATCGGGGCATGGTGGACGAGGCGGACGCGCCGTTGCTCTTCTTCGACGTCGACGCCGACGCCGAGACGGTGGTGGCGGCGGCGGACGACGTCCCCGCAATCGCGTCGATGGACGTCGTCGGGGACGCCGAGGCGGCGAGCCTCTTCGAGTGTCGCCTGCGCGGGGGGTCGCTCGTCGACGACCTCGCGGAGCGCGGCGTGCGCGTGCGCGAGATGCACGCGACGGACGGCGTCGGACGCATCGAGGTCGACCTCCCGGCGAGTTCGGACGCCCGCGCCGTCGTCGAACGCGTCCGCGAGCGCTACCCGGCCGTCGAGGTCGTCAGCTACCGGGAGAGCGAGCGCCCGCCGACGACGGAGCGCGCGGCGCTCGAGAGCCTCGGTGACGCGCTCACAACCCGCCAGTTCACGGCGCTCCAGAAGGCCTACCTCTCGGGTTACTACGACGCGAACCGCTCGGTGACCGGCGACGCGCTCGCGGAGTCGATGGGCATCTCGCGCTCGACCTTCCACCAGCACCTCCGGGCCGCCGAGCGGAAGGTGTTCGCCGCCGCCTTCGACTGGTGATACCTTACTAGTCGGGCACCACTCTCTTACCGGCGCCGAGTGTAGCGTTACTGAAGCCACGGGCCCGCGCGTACCGACCGTCTTCGACGCCGCCGGGTGTGGCCGCGTCACGAATCATGGTATCCCCCGACGACGTCGCCACGAGCAAGGCGATACAGCAGCGGACCGGTCCCACGTTCCACCTCGCGACGCGCCTCCTTCCCGAGCGCGTCCGTCGCCCCACGTACGTCCTCTACGGGTTCTTCCGCGTCGCGGACGACGTGGTGGACGACACCGACCGGGACGCCGAGCGCCAGCGCCGCGAACTCGAGGAGATCCGCGCCGCCGTCCTCGAGGGCGCGGAGACGGACGACCCGGTCCTCGAGGCCTATCGCGAGCTCGCGGACACCTACGACATCCCGGGCGAGGAGACGGAGACGTTCCTCGACGTGATGGCGATGGACCTGGAGACGCGACGCTACGAGACCCACGACGACCTCGAGGCCTACCTGCGCGGCTCCGCCGTCTCCGTCGGCTACATGATGCTCGACGTGATGGCGGCCGGCGACGAGATGAGCGAGGCGGACGTCGCGGCCGCCCGGCCGCACGCGAAGGCGCTCGGCGAGGCCTTCCAGCTCACGAACTTCCTCCGGGACGTTCGGGAGGACGTTCGGGACTACGACCGCATCTACCTCCCCACGGAGCGCCTCGACGCCCACGGCGTCACCGTCGAGGAGATCGAGGACTGTTCGTTCTCCGAGCGCTACGCCGCATTGATGCGCGCGGAGCTCCGGCGCACCGAGCGCCTCTACCGCGAGGGCATCGCCGGCATCGAGTTCCTCCCCGAGGACTGCCAGTTCGCCGTCCTGCTCGCCGCCGTCCTCTACGCCGACCACCACCGCGTCATCCGCGAGCACGGCTACGACACGCTCAGCGAGCGCCACACCCTCTCGACGCCGCGGCGGCTCTTCCTCGTCGCCGCGACCGGCTATCACTGGTTGCGGACCCACGACCCCGTCGAGACGTTCTACGCCGTCAGCGACGTCCCGCGCGTCGACGGGAGCGAGGCCGAGCGCGGCTCGCGGCGCTCCGCGCGCTCCGTTCGCACCCGCGCGCGTGCGGCCGTCTCCACGCTCCGGGGGGTGTGGGAGTGAGCCGCCCGTCCGTCACCGTCGTCGGCGGCGGGTTCGGCGGGCTCTCGACGGCGTGTTACCTCGCGGACGCCGGCTGTGACGTCACCGTCGTCGAGAAGAACGACCAGCTCGGCGGGCGCGCGAGCGTCCTCGAACGCGACGGCTTCCGCTTCGACATGGGGCCGTCGTGGTACCTGATGCCGGACGTCTTCGAGCGCTTCTTCGCCGCCTTCGACCGCGAGCCCACGGACTACTACGCGCTCGACCGCCTCGACCCGCACTATCGGGTCTTCTGGAAGGACGGCGAGTCGCGAGCGGACGGCGACACCGTGGACGTCACCGGCGACCTCGCGACGATGCGCGCGCTCTTCGAGTCCTACGAGGACGGCGCCGGTGACGCCCTCGATGAGTACCTCGTGCAGTCCGAGGAGGCCTACGAGGTCGGCATGGAGCACTTCGTCTACACGGACCGCCCGCGCTTCCGGGACTACGTCGACTGGGACGTCATTCGGAACGCGCGCGGCCTCGGCCTCCTCTCCTCGATGCAGGAGCACGTCGAGGAGTACTTCGAGCACCCGAAGCTCCAGCAGCTCGTCCAGTACTCGCTCGTCTTCCTCGGCGGGTCGCCGACGAACACGCCCGCGCTCTACACGCTGATGAGTCACGTCGACCTGAACCTCGGCGTCTACTACCCCGAGGGCGGCCTCGGCGCCGTCGTCGACGGCATCGCCGACCTCGGCGCGGAGCGCGGCGTGACCTATCGGACGGGCGCGGACGTGACCGCGATCCGCGGGGAGCGCGGTGCGATGCGCGTCGAGCTCGCGGGCGGCGAGCGCGTCACGAGCGACGTCGTCGTCTCCGACGCCGACTACAAGCACACCGAGCAAGAGTTGCTCGCCCCCGAGGACCGCCAGTACGACGCCGACTACTGGGAGTCGCGCACCTACGCGCCCTCCGCGTTCCTCGTCTACCTCGGCGTCGAGGGCGACGTCGAAGGGCTCGCCCACCACACGCTCGTCCTCCCCGAGGACTGGAGCCCGCACTTCGAGGCCATCTTCGACGACCCCGCGTGGCCCGACGACCCCGCCTACTACCTCTGTGCGCCCTCGAAGACGGACGACACCGTCGCGCCCGACGGGCACAGCAACCTCTTCGCGCTCGTCCCCATCGCGCCCGGCCTCGACGACACCGAGGCGGTCCGGGAGGCCTACCGCGACCGACTCCTCGACGACATCGCCGCGAACACCGGCGTCGACCTCCGCGACCGTATCGTCGTCGAGGAACGCTTCTCGGTCTCCGAGTTCACCGAGCGCTACAACGCCGCCGAGGGGACGGCGCTCGGCCTCGCGCACACCCTCCGGCAGACCGGCCCGCTGCGCCCCGACCACCGCTCGGACGCGCTCGAGGGCCTCTACTACACCGGCGGCTTCACGCGGCCCGGCATCGGCGTCCCGATGTGCCTCATCAGCGGCGAGCACGCCGCCGACGCCGTCCTCGAGGACGCGCGCCGACGCACGCACACGACATGAGTCGGCTTCGGCGCCTCCTCGTCCAGTCGCGCCCCCGGTTCTGGCTCTACCTCGCCGGCCCCGCGCTCGTCGGCATCGCGTACGGGGCGCGCTCGACGACGGACCTCTACGCGCCCGCGTCGCTCGCGCTCCTCGCGTACTTCCTCCTCCCCGCGAACGTCTACCTCTACGGCGCCAACGACGTCTTCGACGCGGACGTGGACGCGGAGAACCCGAAGAAGGAGGGGCGAGAGCGGCGCTATCGCGGCGACCCCGTGCTCGTCGCGGCCGTCGCCGTGAGCGCCCTCCTCGGCGTCGCGCTCGCCGTCGCCCTCCCCGTGACCGCGCCGTGGATACTCGCCTTCCTCGTCCTCGGGTGGGCGTACAGCGCGCCGCCGCGCCTGAAGACCAAACCGCCGCTCGACTCGCTCTCGAACGGCCTCTACGTCCTCCCCGGCGTCGCCGCCTACGCCGCGCTCACCGGCGAGACGGCGCCGCTCCCCGCCATCGCCGGCGGGTGGCTGTGGACGATGGCGATGCACACCTTCTCCGCGATTCCCGACATCGAACCGGACCGGCGCGCCGGCATCGACACGACCGCGACCGTCCTCGGGGAGACGCGCGCGCTCGCCTACTGCGGGGCGTGCTGGTTCCTCGCCGCCGTCGTCTTCGGCCTCCTCGACGTCCGCGCCGGCCTCCTGCTCGGCGTCTACCCGCTCTTCGCGCTCGGCCTCCACGCCAGCGACGTCGCGCTCGAGCGCGCGTACTGGTGGTTCCCCGCCGTCAACGCCGCCGTCGGTGCGGTCCTCACCGTCGGCGGGCTGTGGGGTGTCGTGCGTGCGTGAGCGCCTCCCGCCGCGCGGGCGCGTCGAGCGCGCGCTCGACGCGTTCGTCACCGAGAACCGCCTCACGCTCGCCGTCGTCGCGCCGCTCGTCGGCGCGTGCTCGATGATCGCGGGCGCGAAGGGCTACCTCCCTCCAGCGGTCGCGTTCAGCCCCGTCGCGCTCGTCGCGGGCACGCTCATGTTGCGCCTCCCGCTCGCCGCCGGCCTCGCGCCGCTCGTCGACCGGCGGGCCGCCGGCGCGCTCGGCGGCCTCTGCGCGTACAGCTACGCCATCGAGTACGTCGGCACCACGACCGGGTGGCCGTACGGCGAGTTCGCCTACGGCGTCGAGCTCGGGCCGATGCTCGCAGGCGTCCCGCTCGCGCTCCCGCTGTTCTTCGTGCCGCTCGTCGTCAACGCCTTCCTCCTCACCGTCCTCCTGCTCGGCCCGCGCGCCGACGACCCCCGGGTCCGCCTCCCCGCCGTCGTCCTCCTCGTCGTCGGCATCGACGGCGTCCTCGACCCGGGCGCGGTCGCGCTCGGCTTCTGGGCGTACGCCGACGGCGGCGTCTACTACGGCGTCCCGCTCTCGAACTACGTGGGGTGGGTCCTCTCCGCGAGCGTCGCCGCGCTCGCGCTCGACCGCGCGTTCGACCCCGAGCGACTGCGCGCGCGCCTCGAGGCCTGCGCGTTCGCGCTCGACGACCTCGTGAGCTTCGTCCTCCTCTGGGGTCTCGTCAACCTCGCGTTCGCGAACTGGCTCCCGGTGCTCGGGGCGCTCGCGCTCGTCGCCGCGCTCTGGCGGACCGAGCGCTTCGACGTCGCGCTCGAGTGGCCGGTACGCGGTCGCCCGTGGCGCTGAGACGCGTGCGCGCACGCGACGCCCGAACGGCTTTGCCGACGCCGCGCGAGCTAGCAGCGTATGTCCACGACAGGCAGTCCCGCGCGAGCGGTCGCGGAAGCCGTCGGCCTCACGCTCGCCGCGCTCCTCGTCTCGCTCCTCGTCGGCGTCGTCTTCCTCGTTCCGCTCTTCGTCCTCGGCTACGACGTCCAGTCCACGGGCGTCCTCCTCGCGTCGACCGCCGCCGGCCAGCTCGGGTTCCTCGCCGTCGGCTACGGCTACGTCCGCCGGCGCGGCGTCCCCGTCCGACTCGCCGCGCCGTCGCGTCGCGACGCGCTCGTCGCGGCCGGTGGCGTCGTCGCCGCCGTCGCGCTCGCCGTCGCCCTCTCCGCGCTGCTGAGCGCGCTCGACCTCGTTCCCGGCTCCGTCGTCGGCGACGTCGGCGCGCGCGACCCCGTCTTCTTCCTCGGTCTCGCCGCGCTCTCGGTCGTCCTCGTCGCGCCGGCCGAGGAACTCCTCTTCCGGGGTGCCGTTCAGGGCCGACTCCGCCAGCACGTCGGCCCCGTCCCGGCCGTCCTCGGTTCGAGCCTCCTCTTCGGCTCGATGCACCTCGCGAACTACACGGGCGCGCTCGCCCCCATCGTCGCGGGCGCGCTCCTCATCGCCGCCATCGGCGCCGTCCTCGGCGCGCTCTACGAGTACACCGGGAACCTCGCCGTCCCCATCGCGACGCACGCGACGTACAACGCGGTCCTGCTCGTCGTCGCCTACGTCACGGCATAGGCTACCCGCCCGAGGGCTGATCCGGGCGGTACTCGCGGCTGATCCGGCGCCACGCCCCCGAGCGGAAGCGCCAGTAGTTGACGAGCGCCGGCACCGTGGTCTCCGCGAAGAACGAGAGGTAGATGCCGAGGAGGCCGAGCGACGTGGTCGCGCCGAGATACGTGAACGGGACGGCGAGGCAGAACATGGAGACGATGCGCCCGTAGAACGGCCAGCGCGTGTCCCCGGTGGCGTCGAGCGCGCCGTCGAGACTGCTCGCGATGCCCTGCGGGACGATGGCGAGCGCGGCGACGTAGACGAAGTCGCGCGCGATTGGCACCGTCTTCGAGGCGGGGTCGTCGACGAAGAGGACGACGATCTGCTCCGCGAACACGACGACGAGGACCGCCGAGAGGAGGTAGGTGGCGGCCGAGAACACGGATATCTCGCGCCCGTAGATGGCGGCGCTCGCCTCGTCGTCCTGCCCGAGCGCCTGCCCGACGAGGCTGCTCGTCGCGAGGCCGAACCCCCACCCGGGCGTGTTCATCAGCCCCCAGATGCGCCGCGCGACGATGTACGCGGCGACGACCTGTGGCCCGAAGAGGCCGACGAACGCGAGCATCGGGAAGCGCGCGACCGTCCAGATGCTGCCGCGTCCGATGACGGGGAGGCCGATGGTGGTGATGTCGCGCGCGAACTCCCGGACGAAGTAGCGTCCGGTCGGATCGACGCTGATTGGGAAGTCGCCGACGAGCGGGAGGCGCCCGCGCGCGAGCCCGACCGCGAACGCGGCGGCGATGAGGGCGTTCGAGAGGGCGGTGCCGAGGCCGGCGCCGACGACGCCGAGGCCGAGGCCGAAGATGAAGACGGCGTTCAGGCCGATGTTCGCGACCGCGCCCGTCGCGCGGAGGACCATCGGCGTCCACGCGTCGTCCGCGCCGATGAGCGCGCGACTCCCGACGAGGTTCAGCGCGGCGAACGGCACGCCGAAGCCGAGGACGCGGAGGTAGTCGGCGCCGTAGCGGATCGTCCGCGAGTCGTCGGTGAGGACGGAGATGAGTTCCGTCGGCGCGAGGACGAAGAGCGCGCCGACGGGCGCGGAGACGGCGAGGACGATGACGCCGCTCGTGCGGATGGCCTGCCCGAGCTCGTCGTAGGCGCCCGCGCTGTAGCGCTGGGAGACGAGCGCGATGGTGCCGGCGGCGAGCCCGCCACCCAACGCGAACGCCATCCCCCAGTAGGGGCCGGCGAAGCCGACGCCCGCGATGGCGACTTCGCCGAGCGCGACGCCGACCATCGCGACGTCGGCCGCCCCCTTCGACATGCGCGCGAGACCGGTGAGGATGCGCGGCCACGCGAGGTCGACGGTCCGGCGGACGTTGGCGTCGTCGATGAGGCCGACGCGCGCGAGGGCGAGGCCGATGTAGACGAGGACGAGACGCAGGGGATTCGGGAGCGAGGACACGATACGGTATGGGGTATTTCGCGACGCGGGTTTTAGGCGTTCGTTCCCCGGCCGCGTGTTCCGGTTCGGCGCTCCGCGTCCCGTGGGCTGACACCACTCATCCGCCCACTTCCCGGCGGTTCGACGCGAGCGCCGGGAGTCGCGAGACGCGCCGTGCTCGTCGCGGGGAGCGACGCGTATATTCCGGGGGCGCGAGTACTCCGTGCCGTATGGCGCATCGCCTCGCCGCTCGCCGGGACGCGCTCGCGCCCGTTCAGCGCGACCGCGTCGCACTCGCGCTCGTCGTCTTCGCCGTCCTCTTCGGGCAGGTCCTCCTCTACCCGGGCGTCACCGACCTCGTCGCGGCGCTCGGCGCGCACGCGGGGAGCGCGACGGGCGCCCTCGACGCGAGCGCGTGGTTCCTCGGCGCCGAGTTCGTGGGCTTCGTGCTCTGTGCCGGCCTCTGGGGTCACCTGAGCGACCGCACCGGCCGCCGGACGCCGTTCGTCGTCGCGGGCGCGCTCGGCGGCGCGCTCGGCTATCTCCTGCTCGTGTTCCTCGGCCGTGGCGGCGCGCTCGCCTACGAGTGGCTCCTCCTCGCGCGCTTCGTGCAGGGAGCGTTCACCATCGGCGCGTTCTCGCTCTCGATGACGATGCTGATGGACCTCGAGGGCGGGCACGGGAAGAACATGGGCGCCGCCGGCATCGCCATCGGCTCGGGGACGGCGCTCGGCGCGCCCGTCGGCGGCCAGCTCTACGAGATGGGCGTGTTCGTCCCGCTGCTCGTCGCGGGCGGCGCGCTCTGCGTCGCCGCGCTCCTCGCGACGCGCGTCGCCGACCGCGCCCCGTCCGGGACGACGACCGGGCTCGGGGACGCGCTCGCGCGCCTCCGGGAGACGCCCGCGCTCTCCTTCCCGTACGCCTTCGGCTTCATGGACCGGCTGACGGCGGGGTTCTTCGCACTCGTCGGCACCGTCTACTTCCGCGAGACGTTCGGCCTCGACGCGGGGAGCGCCGGCCTCGTCCTCGGCCTCTTCTTCGCGCCGTTCGCGCTCCTCCAGTACCCGATGGGCGTCCTCTCCGACCGCGTCGGGCGCAAGCTTCCGGTCGCCGTCGGCTCGCTCTGCTACGGCGCCGTCGTCGTCGCCGTCTACCTCGCGCCGACGCTCGCGCTCGCCGCCGTCGCGATGGTGTGTCTCGGCGTCGCGGGCGCGTTCGTCTCCCCGGCGACGATGGCGCTCGTGACGGACCTCGCGAACGAGGACGACCGCGGCGTCGCCATGGGCGGGTTCAACGTCTTCGGGAACCTCGGCTTCCTCGGCGGGTTCGCGGTCGGGAGCGCCGTCGTCGAGGCGGCGGGCTACGGCGCCGCCTTCCTCACCGCCGGCCTCCTCGAGGCCGGGGTGGTCGCGCTCGCGCTCCCGGCGTTCCTCCGACTCGACCTCCCCGGTTCGCCGACGAACCCGGAGTAAACACTATTGACAGAAATTCCGGCGGAAACGGCCGCCTCTGGCGTTACAACGCGACCCGAGGGGAGAGGGTTTATCACTTCCCCGGTTCTACGACCGGACCGAATCATTCATGACCGATACCACAGCGAGCAAGAATCGGTGGCTGATCGCGATCTCCGCCGTCGCGATCCACCTCTCGATTGGTGGGATCTACGCGTACAGTATCTATCAGATACCGCTGAACGAGGCGCTCGGCTGGGACAGCTCCAGCGTCTCGCTGGCGTTCTCCATCGCCATCTTCGTCCTCGGGATGACGGCCGCCTTCCTCGGTAGCTACGTCGAGAAGTACGGCCCACGGAAGGCCGGATTGGGCGCCGCCGTCCTCTACGGCCTCGGCACCATCGGCGCCGGTCTCAGCGTCCAGATGGGGAGTCGCACGCTGTTCTTCATCACCTTCGGCCTCATCGGCGGGATGGGCCTCGGTCTCGGCTACATCTCCCCCATCGGGACGCTCCTCGAGTGGTTCCCGGACCGTCGCGGGATGGCGACCGGTCTCGCCGTCATGGGCTTCGGTGCCGGTGCGCTCCTCACCGCGCCCGTCGGCAACGAGCTCATGCTTCGCTTCAGCACCGGCAGCGCCCAGTACACGCAGGGCGGCATCGCGACGACGTTCTTCACGCTCGGCGCGCTCTACTTCGTGCTGATGGCGCTCGGCGCGAGCTACCTCGCGAAGCCGCCGAAGGACTGGCTCCCGTCGGGCATGGAGCAGACGGAGTCCGCGGCCGAGGAGGCCCGCTCCGCGATCTCCGGCCTCAGTAACCTCACCGCGCGCGAGTCCCTCCGGACGCCGCGCTTCTACATGGTGTGGCTCATCATCTTCATCAACGTCTCGGCGGGCATCATGCTGCTCGCGTACGCCTCGCCGATCCTCGTGCAGCTCGGCGGCGCGACGACGACGACCGCCGCGTTCATCACCGGCTACATCGGCATCTTCAACGGTGGCGGCCGCATCTTCTGGTCGAGCCTCTCCGACTACGTCGGCCGGACGACGACCTACGGCGCGTTCTTCGCCATCCAGATCGTCGCGTTCTTCCTGATGCCCCAGATCACGGGCGTCTGGGTCCTCGCGGCGATCCTCTTCGCCATCATCACGTGTTACGGCGGCGGGTTCGCCTGCCTCCCCGCGTACCTCAGCGACCTCTTCGGGACGAAGGAGGTCAGCGCGATCCACGGCTACGCGCTCACCGCGTGGGGCTTCGCCGGCGTCGCCGGCCCGACGCTCGCCTCCACCATCCTCGAGTCGACGGGGAGCTACACGACCGCGCTCTACATCATCAACGTCGTGCTCGTCGTCGGCCTCGCAATCGTGCTCCTGCTGCGCTGGCGCATCGGCAAGCTGCAGGACATCGGCACCGCAGCGTCGATCTGAGCTGACGACACTCGCGGTTCGCGGATTCGGCCGCACCCCGCTTTTGCGCACCACGCCCACGGTGGCGTGTGCTACCGCACCACACGAAATTGGGGGTGTGGACCCGAACGTTTTTACTTTAGGTCTGCCTAAACAGCGCCAATGACTCCCACGCGCCGGTCGACACGCACCGAGCACACGGAGGATACCGCAGACCACCCCGACTTCGACGCCGACCAGACCGACACGCCGACCGTCAACTGTCGGGAAGTGCACGGCGAGCGCCGCGTCTTCACCGAGAGCGGCAACACCGACGGCTGGATCGCCACCGACCTCACCGTCGAACTCGAAGAATAGCGCGCGTCAGTCGCGGCGGACGAGCGTGTCGTCCGCCAACATCTTCTCCACGTCGTGCGCGTCCACCTCGACCGTCCGGAGGTGCCCGCGCACGAGTTCGAGCGTCGCCTCGTCGCCGAGTTCGGCGGCGAGTTCGACGTGTTCGCGCATCTGGGCCGCGAGCGTCGCGTACCCCTCGAGGTCGTTCGCGAGCGAATCGCGGAGGCTGTAGACGTCGCCCGCCTCGATGCCGATGGGCGTGTGCTGGCGGAACCCCATCGGGCCGTTGACGGGGACGCCGCCGAGCGCGTGCACGCGGATCGCGAGGTCGTCCGTCATCTCCGCGAGGCGGTCCGCCGCGCCCTCGAGGAACTCGACGACCGGACCGACCTCGGCGCCCTCGAGCGTCCAGTAGTGCTTGCGCACCTGATTGAAGAGGATGTAGAGGCCGGCGAGGTCCGCGTTCAGCGCCTCGACCAGCCGCTCGGCGGCCGCCGGGTCGATACGGAGGTCGTTCCCGCCGACGGTGCCCCACTCGCGTCGCAGGGCGTCCTCGCCGGGGTTGCGGAGGTGTGGCGCGCTCATCGGTGCATCGCCTCCGTCGTGACGAGCGTGTCGTCCGCGAGGAACTCCTCGATGTCGTGGGCGTCGTCCTCGAGGTCCTCGAGGTGCTCGCGGAGGAGTTCGCTCGTCGCCTCGTCGCCGAGCTCGTCAGCGAGCGCGACGTGCTCGCGCATGCTCGCGACGAGCGTCGCGTACGCGTCGAGGTCGCCCTCGAGCGACGCGCGCAGGTCGAAGAGGTGCTCGGCCTCGAGGTGGACGGGCGAGTACTCCTGGAGCTGCGGGGGCGTGCTCGCGGGGACGCCGCCGAGCTGCGTGATGCGCTCGGCGAGGTCGTCGTTGATGGTGCGCGCGCGCTGATAGCCCCGCTTCAGGACGTCCGCGACGTCCTCGTGCTCGGCGCCCTCCGCCGTCCAGTAGTGCTTGCGCAGGAGGTAGAAGAGGTTGAACGCGCCCGCGTGGTCGGCGTTCAGCGCCTCGACCAGCCGCTCGGCGTCGGCCCGGTCGATGCGGACGGCGTTCTCCTCCATCGTCCCCCACGCCTGTCGGACGGTCGCGCCCTCGAGGTCGTGGACGAGTCGCCCGTGCTGTGGACTCGTCATCTCACTGGGTCGCGCTCTCGAGGACGAGCGTGTCGTCCTCGAGGTAGTGGTCGATCTCGTGGGCGGCGTCCTCGAGGTCTTCGAGGACGTCGCGGAGGAGCTCGCTCGTCGCGTAGTCCCCGAGGTCCTCCGCGAGGCCGACGTGCTCGCGAACGGACTCGATGACGTCGCCGTACATCTCGCGGTCGTTCTCGAGCGACGTGCGGATGTCGTAGACGTCCTCGCCCTCGAACTCGACGGGCGCGTGCTCCTCGAGGGTCGCGGGACCGCTCACGGGGACGCCGCCGAGGGCCTGGGCGCGCTCGGCGAGGTCGTCCGCCGCGTCCTCCGCTTCCTCGGCCTTCTCGCCGAGGAACTCGTGGAGGTCGTTGAACTCGGCACCCTCGACGTTCCAGTGATGCTTGCGAAGCTGGTGGTAGAGGACGTACGACGCGGCGAGGTCGACGTTCAGCGCGTCGACGACCTGCTCTGCCTTCTCCTGATCGAGTCGGAGGGCGTTCTCTTCGACGGTACCCGCTTCGCGGCGAATCGTCTTCTGGGTGCTCATTGCGTTCCATAGTTGGTCCGCCACCCACTTAAAGGTTCTTGCATCAGAAACAAAATTTTGCACTACCTAAATTTCGGTTCGCCTAAAACAACTCCAACTTTCTCGCCGGGGTCGTCGTGGCTCGCAGCTGACTCGTTACGCGCCGCCTCACAGCACTCCCTCCGGGCGCCTCAGTTCAACGGATCCGCGAGCGCCTCCCGAATCGGCGTCTCCCCGCTCAGCACCTCGAACGTCACTCCGTACGTCGCCTCGGCGTCGAGCGCCGCGACCAGGGTCGCCGCGACGTCCTCGCGGGGAATCGTCGCTTCCGACCGGTCGAGATGGCGACCGACTCGGACTCGCCCCGTTCCGTCCGCGTTCGTCAACGCCCCCGGTCGCAGCACCGTCTCCGTCAGCGCGCTCTCGCGGAGGTACTCGTCCGCTTCGGCCTTCGCGCGCAGGTACTCGCGCAGCTCGACCGGGCTCTCCTCCGGTCGGTCGGCGTTGATCGAGGAGAGCATCACGAAGCGCTCGACGCCCACCTCCTCGCAGACGTCCACGCAGTTGATCGCGCCGTCCCGGTCGACGCCCCACACGTCCTCCCCGCCGGAGCCGGCGGCGAAGATCAGGGCGTCACAGCCCGCGAGCGCGTCCTCGAGCTCTTCGGGGTCGGTGACGTCCCCGGCGACCGACTCGGCGCCGAGCGCCTCGATGTCGTCGCGATAGGCCGCCTCGCGCCCCATCCCGACCGCCTCGTGGGCGTCGTGCTCGGCGAGGAGTCGCGTGACGTGCTGTCCGACCTGTCCGTGTGCGCCGGCGACGAGAACGCGCATGCGCGACCCTACTCACGGGCGCGTGAAGAACGCCGTGGCCACCCGACGCTCGCGCTCGGGGGCCGCGAAGAACCGGGAGAAATCGGTCGTCGGCGCGGGCGAGCGCGCGTCCGCGCTCCCGCGTCCGTCGCCGACCGCTCCGCGCTTACTCGGTGAGCTGGACGACGTTGCCGTTCCGGGAGATGTGGAGGTCCTCGCCGACCGTGTAGCCCTGCGTCTCCGCGAGGTCGACGTACGGCGCGATGCCGCTGAGGGACTGGTGGGCGGGGATGATGTTCTCCGGCTGGACGGCCTGCAGCATCCGGTAGTGGCCCTCCTCGCGGAGGTGGCCGGAGACGTGGATGTCGTCGTAGATGCGCGCGCCCTGCATCTTCAGGAGCTTCTCGGCGGCGTAGCGCTGGCCCTCGTTCGTGGGCTCGGGGATGACGCGCGCGCTGAAGACGACCTTGTCGCCGTCGTCGAACTGGAACGGCGTCTCGTCGCGCGCCATCCGGGTGAGCATCGCGCGCGGCTCGCCCTGGTGGCCGGTGACGACCGGGAGGAAGTTGCCCTTCCCTTCGTTCATGATGCGCTTGAATGCGCGCTCGCGGGAGCGCCGATGGCCGTAGATTTCGAGGTCGTCCGGGATCGGGTAGCCGAGGTCGCGCGCCGTGTTCGTGTACTTCTCCATCGAGCGCCCGAGGAGGATGGGCTTGCGGCCGATCTCCTTCGCGAACTCGACGATGCTGGAGACCCGGGAGACGTGACTGGAGAACGTCGTCGCGACGATGCCGCCCGTGTAGTCCTCGAAGCTCTTCAGCGTGTCGTGGAGGTGCTTACGCGCGACGGACTCGCTGGGCGTGCGACCCTTCCGGCCCGCGTTCGTGCAGTCCTCGATGTAGCAGAGGACGCCCTCGCGGCCGAGCTCCTCGAAGCGCTCCATGTCGAAGGGGTCCTCGAGGACGGGGTCGTGGTCGATGCGCTTGTCGAGGCCGTAGACGACCGCGCCCTCGGGCGTGTGGAGGACGGGACTGACGGCGCCGACGATGGAGTGCGTCACGTGGACGAACTCCATGTCGACCTCGTCGCCGATCTCCATCGTCTCGCCGGCCTCCATCTTCACGAGGTCGTTGTCGACGTCGAACTTCGACTCGTCGTCGATCTCCTGGCGGACGAGCTCGATGGTGAACGGGCTGCCGACGACCGGCGCGTCGTAGCGGTGCGCGAGCTTCCCGATGGCGCCGATGTGGTCGAGGTGGCCGTGCGTCGGCACGATGGCCTTCACGTCGCCCTCGAGTTCGCTCATGACGCGGTCGTCCGGGATGGCGCCCATGTCGATGAGGTCGAGGCTGTGCATCTGCTCCGTCCGCACGTCGTCGTGAATCAGGACCTGCGAGAGGTTGAGGCCCATGTCGAAGACGACGATGTCGTCGTCCATGCGGACGGCCGTCATGTTGCGGCCGACTTCCTGATAACCGCCGATTGTCGCGATTTCGATTTCCATAGGTATGTGGCCGATCAATGCGTTCCGACGGTGACGCGTGCGACCGGCGTCGACGCACAGCCCACCCGACCGCCGCAGTCGAACATGGCTGTGCGTCCGCGCCGAGCGTCAGTGCCGCGGACCGCACGTCTTTCGGATACGCGACTAAACGAGGCCGGGGCTTAAGAGCTTCAGGGTTCCGTCTTGAGAGTCTCACCCACGCGTCCCGCCCGCGCTCGGACGCGGCGCTCACGCGACGGCGCGATACGGCACGTGCGGGCCGCGAGCGTGGCGCCGTCGCGGTCGCCACAGGGCGGCCTCCGGACGACTATCGAGGCCACAATACCCCTCCTAGATGGGTTCTTGGAGTGGGCGGTCCACGTCGCGGTATGCCTCGCGTCGTCCTGCTGTCGTGCCCGGTGTGTGACTCGATGCGCGCGTTCGACGAGGACCTCGACACGCTCGAGCGTCCGACGCTCCTGGACGCCGCCGACGAGCACCTCGCCGAGCACCGCCTCGACGAGAGCACGCGCGCGCTCCGGAAGCACGAGGCCGTCGCGACGGCGGAGGAGCGCCTCGTGCCCGACCCGGAGCGCGACGCCCTCCCGACGGACGGGTGGCTGGCCGCCCTCCCGGCCGAGGGGTAGTCCACAGCCCCGTTCGCGCCCGCCGTCACGACTCGCGTCCCCCACCGTTCGGTCGCCGACCGCTCTCGCCCGCCGCTTCTGTCACTGGGGTATAAGGACTCGGGGGTGGTAGTGCCGGACGAGTACACGCTATGACGGAGACGATTACACTCGAGGAGGCGAGGGACGTGATAGAGGCGGCGGAGGAAGCGGCCGAAGAGATGGGGTTGGCGATGGTGGTGACGGTGGCGAACCCGGCGGGGAACCTGGTGGCCCAACACCGGATGGACGGGGCGTGGCTGGCGAGCGTTTCGATTTCGCGGAACAAGGCGTACACGGCGGCGGCGCTCCAGATGCCCACCCACGAACTCGCTGACCCCACGCAGCCGGGCGAGTCGCTGTGGGGGCTCCAGACGACCGACGAGAACCGCCTCGTCGTCTTCGGCGGCGGCTATCCCCTCGA
This sequence comes from Halarchaeum sp. CBA1220, assembly GCF_003721175.2. Lineage (GTDB taxonomy): Archaea > Halobacteriota > Halobacteria > Halobacteriales > Halobacteriaceae > Halarchaeum > Halarchaeum grantii. Next base: position 357,552 of record NZ_CP054708.1, on the reverse strand, counting down.
AGCGGACGGCGACATCGTCGGTACCGTCGGCGTCAGCGGCGGCGAGGTCCCACAGGACATGGCCGTCGCCGAAGCCGCCGTCGACGCCTTCGAGGACCTGCGTTAGGGCGGCCCGCGCGCCGCGAGCGGCGGCCATCGGTGCTGCCGACTCGACATCGACGGCCCGAACGGGGTTCCGCGACGCGAACCTACTTGCTCCTGCGTCGGGACACCACACACCATGGAGTACACGACGCTCGGGAACACGGGCACGACGGTGAGCGAGCTCTGTCTGGGCTGTATGAGCTTCGGGAGCGGCGACGACTGGATGCTCGACGAGGCGGAGTCGCGGGAGATAATCGAGCGGGCCATCGACCTGGGGATCAACTTCTTCGACACGGCGAACGTCTACTCGACCGGCGAGTCCGAGGAGATTCTCGGAACCGTCCTCGCCGACTACGAGCGCGACGAGCAGGTGGTGGCGACGAAGGTGTTCGGCGAGATGGGCGAGGACCCGAACAAGCAGGGCCTCTCCCGGAAGGCCATCGAGCAGGAGTTAGAGAACTCCCTCGACAGGCTCGGCATGGACACCATCGATCTCTACCAGATTCACCGCTGGGACTACGACACACCCATCGAGGAGACGCTGAAGGCCCTCGACGACGCCGTCCGCCGTGGACAGGTGCGCTACGTCGGCGCGTCGTCGATGTGGGCCCACCAGTTCGCCGACGCCCTCCACACCAGCGACGCACTCGGCCTCGAGCGCTTCGCGACGATGCAGAACTGCTACAACCTCGGCTATCGCGAGGAGGAGCGCGAGATGCTCCCGCTGTGTGAGAAGGAGGATATCGGCGTCATCCCGTGGAGTCCGCTCGGCGCGGGCTTCCTCACGCGCCCCCACGAGGAGTCGACGGCGACGACCCGCGGCGAGCACGAGGCCGAGTACGGCGTCCCCTACCTCGAGGGTGGTGGCGAGGAGATCAACGAGCGCGTCGAGGAACTGGCGGCTGAGAAGGGGCTGACGATGGCGCAGGTCAGTCTCGCGTGGCTCCTCCACAAGGACTGGGTGGACGCACCCATTGTCGGCACGTCGAGCGTCGAGCACCTCGAACAGGCCGTCGAGGCCACCGACGTCGACCTCTCGGACTCCGAGATGGCGTACCTCGAGGAGCCCTACGAGCCGATGGAGGTCTTCGGGCACGAGTAACCGTCGTTCTGAGCGTCAGCGAAGAACGACGAAAAAGCGAGCGCTGGACGGAGTGAGGCGCGAGTGAACGCGGTTCCTCACTGTGTTCGGAACCGCGAACAAACGAGCGGGAGGGAGCGGAGCGACCGATACGCGAGTAAATCGTTGCGAGCGGTGTGCGGAACCGCGACGAGTGCGGACCGGAGAGGCTCTAGTTCTCGTCGAGGAACTCCTCGATGGCGTGGCCGCCCTGGAACCCCTCGGCGAGCGTCGCGACGACGTCGCCGTCCTCGATGAGGACGAGCGTGGGGACGCTACGGACGTCGTAGCGCTCGACGAAGTCGAGGTCGTCGCCGGCGTTCGCCATGGCGACGGTGACGTCGTCGCGGGCGCGGGCGACGTTCCCGAGAACGGGCTCGATGGCGTTGCAGAGCGTGCAGCCGGACGTGTAGAGGTCGAGGAGGACGCGGTCTTCGCGGTCGAGGAGGTCGTCGAGGGCGTCGGTGTCGTCGAGGCGGACGACGGGCGCTGTCTTCTGCATGGTCTTGCGTACGCGCTGCACGGCCATCAACCCGTTCCGTGGGTCGCTACCACGCGACGTGGAGGAGGACGTAGACGACGACGCCGAGGCCGAAGGAGACGAGCCAGAGCGACGCGGCGACGCGCCCGACGCGCGGGTGGTTCGTGCGCGGGAGGTCCGCGACCGGCCGGGTGAGCGCGAGCAGGACGACGTAGTAGAGCAGGGGGATGCAGACGATGGCGAGGAAGACGTGGACGGCGAGCACGGGCAGGTAGACGTACTGCTCGACGACCGCCGGGCCGGTGAACGGCGTCGGGCCGCGCAGGCTGACGCGGTAGAGGTAGCCGACGAGGAAGAGCGCGAAGAGGCCGAGGCCGGCGAGCATCGCGCGCCGGTGGCGGTGGACGTCACCGCGGCGGATGGCGCGCCAGCCGACCGCGACGACGACGAACGCGACCGCGCAGATCGCGGCGTTCAGCGTCGGAATCAGGGCGAGCACCCAGTCCGGTGCGACGGGGAGGAGCGCGGACGGGAGCGCGCCGAGGACGGCGCCGAAGACGAGCGCGAGCGAGACGGCGCTCAGGACGGCGGTCGCGGCGGGGACGTGGTCGGCGAGTGGGTGGTCTGACATCGCGGATGGTCGTACCCGGTGCTTCTGGCGCCTCGACAATCAACGCTTCCGTCGCGACCCGCCGTCCTCATTCCTCCTCGACGCCCTCCGGCGACGGGACGACGAGGACGGGCACGTCGGCGAGGCGGACGACGCGCGCGGCGACGCTCCCGAGGAGGACCCGTGAGACGCCGGTCCGGCCGTGCGTCCCCATCACGATGCAGTCGACGTCGTGCTCGCTGGCGTACTCGACGATGGTGGTCACCGGCGACCCGGTGAGGACGGCGGTTTCGACGTCCCGAACGCCGTCCGATTCGGCGGCGTCGGCGATGGCGGCGACGGCCTCCTTGCCCGCGTTCTCGAAGGCTTCGAGGGTGCTCGTCGAGAGCTCGGCGGCGAACGTCCCCGGGTCGACGGCGTGGACGACGTGGAGCGCCGACGACGTCTCGCCGGCGAGGGTGATGGCGTCGCGCGCGGCGGCCTCCGCGTAACCGCTCCCGTCCGTCGGCACCAGCACCCTCTCGACGTCCGGGTCCAGCGCGGTGTCGCCGCGAACGGTGAGGACCGGAAGCGTGGATTCGCGGAGCGTCCGCTCGGTGACGCTCCCGAGTCTGAGGCGCTCGAGGCCGGTTCGGCCGTGCGTCCCCATGACGACGCAGTCGGCGCCCGCCTCCTCGGCGTGACGCAGGATCGCCTCGTGCACGGGGCCGTCGGCGTCCACGACCGCGCTCTCGAGGGCGACGCCGAGGTCGTCGGCGCGCGCAGCAACCCCTTCCGGGACGAGCGCCGCCCCGTCGAGGCCGCCGTCGTCGCCGGTCCGCACGTGGCGGACGGTGACGTCGGCGCCGAGTTGTGCTGCGAGCTCGACGGCCGACTCGATGGCGGTCGCCGAGACGTCGCTTCCGTCCGTCGGGCAGAGCAGTCGCGAGTACATGGGTGAGACGACGCGCCCGTGGTACGTCAGTCCATGCCCCGGCTCTCACGCGGCGGGAACGACGCCTACACCGGGACGAGCAGGACGGGGACGGCGCGCGTCTCGAGGACGGCCTTCGTCATGCTCGCGTGGGTGACGCCCTCGACGGCGGTGCGTTCGACGGCGCCCATGACGACGTACTCGTACTCGCGCCCGGATTCGAGGACGGCGTCCGTGAGGCGTTTCTGGGGCGAGACGTTCGTGTCGTCGGAGAAGGACTCGCGCTCCTCGACGGCGACGTCGGCCGTGACGCCGGGCGCGACGCGTGCGAGGACCTCTTCGGCCTCCGTGCGGAGCGCCGCCGCGTCCTCCTCCTCGCCCTCCTGCACGTGATAGACGTAGAGGTCGTGCCCGCTCGCGGACGCCTGTCGCGCCGCGAACTCCAGTACCGCCGTCCGTCGCTCCGGCTCCCCGTACGCGACGAAGATGGTTCCCATACACCGCCCGTTCGAACGGTCGGCCCTTTAGCGGTTCGGCGGCGACCGCTGCGTCGGGATAGAGTTACGGTGCCGGGCGCCGACGACTGCGACGTATGACGGCAGACCTCTCCTTCGACGTGACCGCCGCCGACGCCGAGACCGGCTCGACGCTCGTCGTCGGCCAGTCACAGCCCGGGTTCGCGGGCGTGACGGCCGCCGACTACCTCGTCCGCCACCTCGAGAGCACCGAGGCCGGCCACGTCTCCTCGGCCGACATCCCGGCCATCGCACCCGTCCAGGACGGCACGCCGCGCCATCACAGCCGCCTCTACACGCTCGCGAACGCCGACATCAGCGTCCTTGTCGGCGAGCTCTTCGTCCCCGGGGCGGCCGCGCGCTCCTACGCGGACGCGCTCCTCGCGTGGGCGGAGGCGAACGGCATCGCGGAGGTCGCGGTCCTCCACGGCGTCCCGTTCCAGCACGGCCCCGACGAGCACGCGGTCTTCCACGTCGCCACCGACGAGTACCGGGCGAACCGCCTCCCCGAGGGCGTCTTCCGGCCGCTACCGGGCGGGTTCCTCGACGGCGTCGTCGGCGAGCTCGTCACGCGCAGCCTCGAGGACCGGGCGCCCGACGTCGGCGTCTACGTCACGCCCGCGCACCCGCCCGGCCCCGACGTCGACGCGGCGCTGATGCTCATCGACGCGCTCCAATCGGTCTACGGCGTCGACGTCGACGCGTCCGAACTCGAGGAACTCAGCGAACAGCTCCGGAGCTACTACGCGCAACTGGCGAACCGGACCGCGAGCGCGGCCGAGGAGGAACCGCTCTCCGGCTACGGCTACGACGACACCACCTACATGTGAGCACTCAGTCGTCGAGCGCCCGCCGGATCCCCCGGGTTTCCTCGCGGATCGCCCGCCACTGCTCGACGGTACCCGGAATCGCGTCTCGCGACCCGGACTCGCCGGCGATGCCGTCGCTCTGCGTGGCGCGGTCGACGAGCGCGCGCACCTCGCCGGGGTTCGGAACGCCCCGGAAGACGAGGTCGCCGCCGCCCGCGAGCTCGAACGCCACGCTCCCGTAGTCGAAGAGCGACCCCGTGAACGACTGCGTGTACGCGCTGTTCTGGACGGTTTCGAGCGCGGCCTGCGTGACCGAGCGCGAGAGAACGCCCGTCTTCACGTAGAGCGCGTCGTCGCTCACGACGTACTGCGTGTGCCGGTTGACGAGGTAGCGCCACGCCGCTATCGCCGCCCCGACGGGGACGAGTGCGAGCGCGAGCGGCGTCTCGACCAGCCAGCCGACGACGCCGGCGACGGCGAGCACGCATCCCACGAGCACGGCCGGGAGGATTCGCGTGAGTCGCGGGCGCGCCGTCCACGCCACCGTCTCGTCGGCCGCGAGCGGCACCGCCGCATCGACGCCGTCGCGTGATGCCTCCCCCGCGTCCGTCATCGCTCCGTCCCGTCGGCGTCGGCGCTCGTGGGCGCCATCCCGTCCCCATCTGCCTCGCTCACGTCGGCGTCGCCACCGCTCGTGTCACCCTCGTGCTCGCCGTCGCTCACGTCCCCATCGCGCGCTTCGAGCGCCCGGCGGATCGCGCGGAGTTCGTCGCGGACGTCGTCGAGGACGTCCGCCGCCGTCTCCTCGTCCTCGCCCGCCCGCTCGCCGCGCGCGGCCTTCACGCGCTCGTTGATGCGCTCCTGGACCGCACGCGGGTCCGGCACCGACTGGAACCGCATCTCGACGCCGGAGCCGCCCGCCGTCGAGACGTCGACGGTCCCGTAGCCGAAGCGCGACCCGAAGAACCCCTGGCTGTACGAGGTGTTCTGCACCTTCCCGAAGTCGATGCGCTGGACGTCGCGCGAGAGCACGCCCGACTTCCGGTAGAGCGCGTCCGTGGTGACGACGTACTGGGTGTTCTCGCGGTTGAGGTAGGCGCCCGCGATGACGAGCAGGCCGACGAGGACGAGCGAGAGCGGGACGCCGACGACGAGCGCCGGTATCAGACTGCTCTCGTGGGGCTTGCCCGCCCAGACGACGGACTCGTCGGCGTCGAGCGTCAACCAGTCGAGCGTTTCGGGGTCGAGGGTACCGTGCTCGGCCATACACGTCGTTCCCCGGACGCCGACAAGAAACTTCGCCCGACGCGGCGTCGAGTCCGACGAGTGGAAACCCGCCCGGCGCTAACGCGTCCGTATGCCCGAGACGATTCGCGGGACCGTCCTCCACGTCGTCCCACCAGCGGACCTCGACGACCACGACCTCGACCCCGAACTCGCCGCCCTCGCGGCGGGCCACACCGTCGCGGTCTGTCGACGCGGCGGCGACCCGTCGCTCCGCCAGCGCCTCCGCACCTTCCTCACCGGCGGCACCATCGACGCCGTCACGGTCGTCCTCGACTCCACGCCCGAGGAGGGCGACTCGCTCGCCGTCACCGCGCGCGAGACCGACCTCGCGGGCGTCTACGACGCGACTTAGTCGTCGCGGACCGTGACGACGGGGACCGGCGAGGTGCGGACGGTCTGCTCGGTGACGCTCCCGAGGAGGACGCGCGCGACGCCGCGTCGCCCCGTCGTCCCCATCACGACCGCGTGGACGTCCTCCTCGGCGACGGCCTCCCGGATGGCGTCCGCCGGCGCGTCGTGGATGACGTGTCCGACCGCGTCGAGGCCGCGCTCCTCGGCCATCCCGACCACGTCGTCGACGGCGTCCTGCGCGGCGGCCTCCAGCTCGCCGCTCACGGCCGCCGAGCGCACGTCGATGCCGAGCGAGTAGTCGTCGATTGCCGAGAGCACGTGGACGGTGGCGTCGAACGCCTCCGCGAGCGCGAGGCCGTGCTCGGCGGCGCGCGCCGCCCGCTCGCTCCCGTCCGTCGGGAGCAGGACGCGCTCGTAGGGGAACGCGAGGCGCTCGCCGTCGGGCATCCGCGCGGTGAGCACGGGCACCTCGGAGAGACGCACCACTTTCTCGGTGACGCTCCCGAGGAGGTGGCGCGCGAGGCCGGTGCGGCCGTGCGTCGGCATCACCACGAGGTCGAAGCCCTCCTCGGCGGCGTACTCGACGACGGTCTCGGCCGGCCCGCCCTGCACGACCACGGTGTCGGCCTCGACGCCGAGCGTCCCGAGGGTGTCGGCGGCCTCCTCGACGATCCCTTCGCCCTCCCTGACGAGCGCGTCCACGACGGAGCGCCCGACCGTGGTGACGCTGTCCCGCGTCGTGTCCGCGACGTGGAGCACGCGAACGGTGGCGTCCGCCCACTGTGCGAGTTCGGCCGCGTGATGGAGGACGGCGCTCGCGCCATCGCTGCCGTCGACCGGGAGGAGTACGTCGTCGTACATACGGCGCCGATACGGCCGACCGCGTGTAAGGTGTTTCCCCCGCCTAGCGCACGAAGCGCGCCGCGATGGCGGCCGCGCGGTCCGAGCTCAGCGACGTCGCCGCCCCCATCGTTCGCGGGAGCGTGAGCGTGACGACCGTCCCTCGGGGGTCGCGCTCGGACTTCGAGAGTTCGCCGCCGGAGCGCGCACACGCCCACTGCATCACCCAGAGGCCGAGGCCGGAGCCGTGCCGGAGCGGCGCCTCGTCGCCGGCGACGATGGGGTCCCATTCCGCGTCCGGTATCCCGGGGCCGGCGTCCGCCACCGAGATCTCCACGCTGTCCGACTCCGCGTCGCACGTGACGTCGACCGCGACCGTCGGCTCCCCGTCGTCCGCGTGGACGACGGCGTTCTCGACGGCTTCGGTTATCGCGTCGCGAATCGCGGGGACGGTCTGCGCCCACGCGGTCTCGGGCGCGTCGACGCTGATCGACGCCTCGGGATGGCGGGTGCGCGCCTCCTCGACGACCTCCGCGGTGATCGCGGTGACGTCGCGCGACGCGACGGTGTCGTCGAGGTGGCGCAGCCGGTCGACGTGCTCGGAGAGCGAGTGGAGGCGGTCGGCGGCGTCGCGGATCGCGCCGAGCGCGCGCGCCTCCCCGTCGTCGTCGGCCTCCACCTCGCGCGCGTACCCCTGGATGACGGTCAGCTCGTTGCGGAGGTTGTGCCGGAGGACGCGCTCGAGGACGGCGTGCTCCTGTTCGAGGATGAGCGCGCGCGTGAGGTCGCGCAGGACGAAGACGGCGGCGCCCTCCCCGTCCGGGTGCGTCATCGGCGACGCCCACAGTTCGACGTCGAGGAGGGTGCCGTCCCGGTGGCGGCGCTGGGTGCGCGCGCCCTCGACGCGCCGGCCGGCGTCGAGGCGGGCGAGGAACTCCTCGCGCTCCGACTCGCGCGCGGGCGGCACCATCGGCACGGGTTCGCCGAGCACCTCCTCGGGGGTGTAGCCGAACGTCTCCTCGGCGGCGGCGTTCCACAGCGAGACGGTGTCGTCGCCCTCGACGACGACGACGGGGAGCGGGACGTTCTGAACCACGGTCTCGAAGCGCTCGCGGTGTGAGGCCGCGCGCGCCATCTCGCGGTGCATCAGCGCGTGATAGCCGCCGACGACGGTCCCGCCGAGGCAGCCGAAGACGGTGAACTGGAGGACGAAGAAACGGGGGTTCGTCACCGGGCCGGTGGTGAGTCGCCCGAGGAGACTGAGGAGGGTGAGGGTGGCGAGGAACCCCGCGCCGAGGAGCGTCCAGCTGAGGACGCGGCGCTGCTCGCTCGGCGTCCACTCGCGACGCACGGTCAACGCGCCGGCGGCGGCGACGAAGAGCGCGGCCGTTCCGACGTAGGCGGCGTGGAGGGCGCTGACGGGGTCGGTACCGGAGTGGAGGGTCAGTGCGATGGTCGCGGTGAACAGGAGGCTTCCGAGGAGTGCGAGCGCGATGCCCGCGTCGGGCCGCCACCGAAGCGTGCTCACCGTTCCCGAGCCGTTCGGTCGTTCATGATTCTCTGCTCTGGACGTCCCGTAGTCTCTCCGGGTATATGTCTCCTCGGTGTTTTTTCCCGCGTCGAACCGGCGCGCGCGGAGGCGGTGAGCGGCGTGACGGTGACTCCGCGAGGCATTTAGTGTGCGACGCCCACCCTCGAGTATGGACGCAGACCCGGACCCCGAGGAGGTTCGCCGCGACTGGGCCGAGCGCGAGGGGGAGTTCTCGCCGCGCTACTACGCGCACCTCGGTCCGAACGAGGTGAGCGAGACGCTCGCCGAGGTGCTCTCGCACTACGTCACCGAGGACGCCGATATCCTCGAACTCGGCTGTAGTTCGGGGCGCCACCTCGAGCACCTCCGCCGGCAGGGGTTCGAGAACCTCACCGGCATCGACCTGAACGACGAGTCCTTCGAGGTGATGGCCGAGGAGTTCCCGCGCCTCCATGAGACGGGGACGTTCCACGTCGCCGCGCTCGAGGAGTACCTCCCGGACGTCGCGGACGGCGCGTTCGACGTCGTCTACACGGTGGAGACGCTCCAGCACGTCCCGCCGGAGGACGCGTGGGTGTTCGAGGACGTCGCGCGCGTCACCTCGGACCTGCTCGTGACGGCGGAGAACGAGGGGAACGGCCCGACGCGCGGCCGCGAGGACACCGACGTGAGCTTCGTGAACGACGAGTTCCCGCTCTATCACCGCAACTGGAAGGACGTCTTCTCCGAGTTCGGCCTCGCGCAGCTCATGCGCGAGCCGACGAAGCGCGACACCATTCGGACCTTCCGAAAAGTCTGATCAAACATACTGTCCAGTAATACTGGCTGACCTAGCTGGACGAGCCGACCGGGACGATTACGCTCGCATACCGTCTCGCCGGAAACCCTGTTTATACCCCGTCGGCGACCCGACGTGTACGCATGCCTTCGGAGATGACCGCATACGTCGTCGAGGAGTACGGTGACCCGGACGTCTTCACCGAGCGACGCGTCGACGTCCCCGACCCCGCACCGGACGAGGTTCGCGTGGAGGTCGCGGCCTCCAGCGTCAACCCCGTCGACTACAAGATCCGACAGGGGGCCATCCCGGACTTCACGCCGCCGCTCCCCGCGACGCTCGGCTGTGACGTCGCGGGCGTCGTCGACGCCGTCGGCGACGACGTCGAGCGCTTCGAGGAAGGCGACGAGGTGTACGGCATGCCGGGCGGCGCCGGCCGGCAGGGCGCGCTCGCCGACTACGCCGTCGGCCACGCCGGGACGTTCGCGCACGCCCCCGATTCCATCCCGCTCGAGGACGCCGCCGCGCTCCCCGTCGTCGCGCTCACCGCCTACGAGATGCTCGCCGACAAGACCACCGTCGACATCGGTGAGGACGTCCTCGTCTACGGCGCGAGCGGCGGCGTCGGCCACATCGGCGTCCAGCTCGCCGACTGGTTCGGCGCGGACGTCACCGCCACCGGCTCCACCGAGGCGAAGCGCGACCTCGCCGCCGAACTCGGCGCGGACGCCACCGTCGACTACACGACCACCGACGTCGCGGACTACGTCGCCGATCACACCGACGGGGCGGGCTTCGACACCGTCTTCGACCCCATCGGCGACGACCACCTCCAGACCGCCTTCGAGGCCGTGCGGCCCTTCGGGAGCGTCGTCACCACCGAGTCCTCCTCCACGCAGGACCTCGCCGCGATGCACGCGAACTCGCTCGAACTCGGCGTCGTCCTCGTCATCCTCCCCGTCCTCCTCGGCGAGCGCCAGGAGCGCATCGGCGCGGAACTCGCCGACATCGCCGCCCTCGTCGACGACGGCGCCGTCGAACCCGTCATCGACGAGCGCTTCGCGTTCGCCGACGTCGCGGACGCCCACCGCCGCGCCGAGTCCGGCGACTTCGTCGGGAAGCTCCTCCTCGTCAACGAATAGACGGCGCGACGTCGCGCCCGTGACCGGGCGCTTATGCCCGTGGCTCCCCAATCGGGACCATGACTTACGATACCGTCGTCTTCGACAACGACGGTGTCCTCGTCGGTCGGACGCGCTTCGACGTCCTCCGCGACGCCACCGCGGAGACGTTCGCGCAGTTCGGCGTGACCGACCCGGACACCGAGCACGTCGAGGACATGGCCGTCGGCGCCACCCCCGAGCGCGTCGACGACGTCTGCACCGTCTACGACCTCGACCCCGAGACCTTCTGGCGGACGCGCGACCGCACGCTGTCGGCGGCCCAGCGCGTCGAAGCCCGCGAGGGCCGCAAGACGCCCTACGAGGACATCGACACGCTCGCCGACCTCGACGCCGACCTCGGCGTCGTCAGCTCGAACCAGCAGGAGACCGTCGACTTCCTCGTCGAGCACTTCGGGCTCGACGCGTTCGTCGACACCGCGTACGGCCGCGAGGAGACCATCGAGAGTCTCGACCGCCGGAAGCCGAACCCCCACTACGTCGAGCGCGCGCTCGCGGACCTCGACGCTGACTCGGCGCTCTTCGTCGGCGACAACGAGTCCGACATCGAGGCCGCCGAGAACGCCGGCATCGACTCGGCGTTCATCCGCCGCCCGCACCGCGACCGCTGGGAGCTGAACGTCTGGCCGACGTGGGACATCGACTCGCTCGAGGACCTCCACGACATCTGCGCGCCCTAACCCGCGTCCCGACACGCCTTTTCGACGGCCGGTCGTAGCGCCGCGCATGGACGAGGGCATCCACCCGGACGCGCGCGCCGTCCTCGAGCGCCGGCGCTCGCTCGGACTGACGCCGGTCCACGAGCAGGGCCGACACCGAGTGCGCCTCCTCGAACGCCTCACGAGTCGCATCGGCGACGGCGGACCCGAAGTCGCGGCGACCACGGACCTGACGGTGCCCGGCCCCGGCGGCCGCGTCCCCGTGCGCGCCTACCGCCCGGAGGGCGAGGGGCCGTATCCGACCGTCGTCTACCTCCACGGCGGCGGCTTCGTCTTCGGGAGCATCGCGTCGCACGACGCGCTCTGTCGCACGCTCGCGAACGCGAGCGACAGCGTCGTCCTCTCCGTCGACTACCGCCTCGCGCCCGAACACCCGTTCCCGGCGGCCGTCGAGGACGCCTACGCCGCGACCGCGTGGGCGGCCGATAACCCCGACACGCTTCGCTCGACGGGCGACCTCTCGGTCGTCGGCGACAGCGCGGGCGGGACGCTCGCCGCCGCCGTCGCCCTCGTCGCCGCCGAGCGCGCCGCCGGTGTCGAGCGCGACGGCGTCACCGTCGCGGCGGACGCCGTCCCCGATATCGACCACCAAGCCCTCCTCTATCCGAGCGTCGGCGTCGCGGAGCGGCAGGCGTCCGTCGAGGCGTACGACGGCCTCGTCCTCACGCGCGAGGACCTCGAGTGGTTCGGCGACTGCTACTACGGCGACGACGCCACCCGACGCCACCCTTACGCGGACCCGATTCACGCCGACGACCTCTCCGGCGTCGCACCCACGACGGTGCTCACCGCCGGCTTCGACCCGCTTCGCGACGGCGGGCGCGCGTACGCCGCGCGACTCGTCGAGGCCGGCGTCGACACGGCGTTCGTCGAGTACGAGGACATGATCCACGGCTTCGCGACCGACCTCGAGCGAATCGGGCGCGCCCGCGAGGCCGTCGAGCGCGTCGCCGCCGACCTGCCCTAGCGCGCGACTCGCGCGCCGGGTCGGCGCACCGGGCGATGTCGGGGAACGCGGCGACGCGAGCGCCGATACGGTGCCGTGAAACGACTGTCGAACCGCGCTCGGGTCGCGGCGAGCGCACCGTCCGACGCCTCTCGGTGACCAACGCTTATGCCGTCGGGTCTTGAGTCGGCGGATATGGCACCGGAAATCACGAAGATCGAGAGCACGGAGTTCTCCTACACGCTCGACGACGTCGGGACGGACGAGCACGGCTTCAACCTCGTCTACGAGCCCGGCGAGAGCACGGAGCGCAAACTGTTCGCGGTGAAGGTCCACACGGACGAGGGCATCACGGGCGAGTACGTCGGCGGGAACTCGCCGGGCGCCGCTCAGTACAACCTCGTCGCGAACTACCTCGTCGGGAAGAACCCGCTCGAGCGCGAGAAGCACTGGTCGGAGCTGAAGCGCGCGCTCCGCAAGTACGACCGCATGGGCATCGGCCCGATGGACATCGCGCTCTGGGACTTCGCCGGGAAGTACTACGACGCGCCGATCCACGAGCTCCTCGGGACGTACCGGACGAAGGTGCCCGCCTACGCCTCGACCTATCACGGCGACGAGAACGGCGGCCTCGACTCCCCCGAAGCGTTCGCCGAGTTCGCCGAGGAGTGTGCGGACATGGGCTACGAGGGCTTCAAGATCCACGGCTGGGGCGGCGGCGACCACGCCCGCGACCTCCAGCGAGAGATCGACGCCGTGCGCGCCGTCGGGGACGCCGTCGGCGACCGCATGGACCTCATGCACGACCCCGCCTGCGAACTCGAGACGTTCGCGGACGCCCTCAAGCTCGGGCGCGCGCTCGACGACGCGGGCTTCTACTGGTACGAGGACCCGTTCCGCGACGCGGGCATCAGCCAGCACGCCCACCGGAAGCTCCGGCAGAAGCTCGACACGCCCATCCTCCAGACCGAGCACATCCGCGGCCTGGAGATCAAGTCCGACTTCGCGGCGAGCGAGTCCACGGACTTCCTCCGCGCGGACCCCGAGTACGACGGCGGCATCACGGGCGCGATGAAGGTCGCGAACGTCGCCGAGGGCTTCGGTATCGACGTCGAGTTCCACGCGCCCGGGCCCGCCCAGCGCCAGTGCATCGCCGCGACGCGCAACACGAACTACTACGAGATGGCGCTCGTCCACCCGGAGGCCGCGAACACGACGCCGCCGGTCTACGAGGAGTACGACGACCAGCTCGACTCCATCGACTCCGAGGGCATGATCGAGATTCCGGACGGCCCCGGCCTCGGCGTCACCTACGACTGGGACTACATCGAGGCCAACACCACTGGGAGCGTCCACACCTACGAGTAACGCGGCTCGCGCTCTGCTCGCGGCCCGCTCGCGCCTCACTCCCGGACGGCGTCCGCGAGCGCGACGAACGACTCGACGGCCGCGTCCGGGTCGCCCGACGGCGCGAACTCGCCGGAGACGACGCCGTCGTAGCCCGCCTCATCGAGCGCGCCGAGGACGTGTGCGTAGTCGAGTTCGCCCGTCCCGGGCTCGTGGCGCCCCGGCACGTCCGCGACGTGGACGTGGCCGACGAGGTCGCCGTGCTCCGTCAGTGTTTGTGTGACGTTCCCCTCCGTTATCTGCTGGTGGTAGACGTCGTAGAGGAGTTTCACGTTCGGCGAATCGACGGCCGCGACGATCTCGAAGCCACGGTCGCTCGTTCGCACGAAATAGCCGGGGTGGTCGACGCGCGCGTTCAGCGGCTCGAGCACCACCGTCACGTCGTGTGCCTCCGCAGTGGGCGCCACCTCGCGGAGGACGCGCACGACGGCGTTCTGCTGGGCGGCCGCCGAGAGCGTGTCGACGCGCTGGCCGACCGTCGTGATGACCGCGGACGCGCCGAGGTCGGCGGCGGTCTCGACGGAGCGTTCGAGGTCCGCGACCGCCCGTTCGCGGTCCTCGGGATAGCTGAGTGCGGGGCGTTCGGTGCTGTCGATGTTCGCGCCCGCGCCCGCCGCGAGGACGCCGCTCACTGCGACGCCGCTCGCCTCGGCGGTCTCCCGGACGGCGTCGATGTCGGCGGCCTCCCAGTCGAAGAACTCGACGGCGTCCGCGCCCGCCGCCGCCGCGCGCTCGATGCCCTCGCGGAGGCCACAGTCGTAGACCATCGGCACCGTGACGCCGACGTCGAAGCTCACCGCTCGACCTCCAGTTTCCCGTCAGCGTCGACCGCCTCGGTGACGGCGAGCGTCGTCGCGAACGTCCCCATCGCGTCCGTGTAGGGCGAGCGACACAGCGAGGCGTCGCCCGCCGCGACGGCGTCGACGAACGCGCCCACCTCCGTGTGGTGGCCGTCGTTCTCGCCCTCGAAGCGGACGTCCTCGCCGTCGACGACGCCCTCGCAGACGTTCTCGTGGACGCGCAGGTCGAGGTGGACGCCGTCGCCGACGAGCGTCACGCCGACGTCGCCCGACGGCGAGGCCGACGACGTCGTCACCTGACTCGGAAGGCCGTCCTCGTGGTGGAGCGTCGCCGCGACGGCGTCCGGGAAGTCGAGGGCGTCCTCGCGCACCCGCAGGTCGCCCTCGGCGGCGACGCGCGCGACGTCCCCGCCGAAATACCGCACGAGGTCGAAGACGTGCGTGGACTGCTCGACGACCTGCCCGCCCGAGCGCTCGCGACGCCGCCACCAGTGGCCTTCGGTCCCCGGGACGCCGCCGACCCACTGGCCGTAGACGGTGGCGAGCGTCCGGTCGGCGACGAGGTCGCGCGCGTGCTCGACGCACTCGAGGTAGCGGAAGTGGTGGCCGACCTGCGTGATGACGTCCGCGTCCCGGAGGGCGGTCTCGACCTCGCGGGCGTACTCGCGGCCGAGCGCGAGCGGCTTCTCCACGAAGAGGTGGACGCCCTCCTCGATGGCGCGCAGTTCCTGGCCCTCGTGGGCGAACGGCGGCACGCAGACGAACACCGCCTCGAAGCCGCCCACGTCGAAGAGCGCCTCCCAGTCGTAGTAGGCGTCGGCGTCGTGGGTCGCCGCCCACTCGTCGGCCGCCGACTCGTCGATGTCGCAGACCGCGACGACGTTCGCCCGGTCGGTCCCCGTGAGGTGCTTGAGGTGCTTGCTCGCGATGCCGCCCGCGCCGACGAACGCGACGTCAACTGTCATCATCGACCACACAGGGTGTGGTGTGTTGTAGCTACGGGTGGCGGAAAACGCGCGCCCCGCTCAGAACGTGAGCCCGACGTCCGCGACGGTCTCCGCGAGGATGTCGGCACAGCGCTTCCAGTAGTGTGGGGTGTGGCCGGCGTTATGAGGGGTGACGAGACAGTTGGAGAGGCCCCAGAGTGGGTGGTCGGCGGGGAGTGGTTCGGGGTCGGTGACGTCGAGGGCGGCGCTCCGGATGTCGTTGCCCCTGAGCGCGGCGACGAGGGCGTCGGTGTCGACGACGGGGCCGCGGGCGACGTTGACGAGCATCGCGTCGGTCGGCATGGTGAGGAAGGCCTCCTCGCCGACGAGACCTTCGGTGGTGTCGGTGAGCGGACACGCGAGCACCAGGTAGTCCGAGCGGCCGAACGCGTCGAAGAGCGCCTCGTCGTCGAAGCCGACGACTTCGTCGGCGTTCCCGCCCTTTTCGGGGGTGTAGCGGACGCCGATGGTTTCGACGCCGAAGTCCCGGAAGCGGGCGACGATCTCCTCGCCGATGGGGCCCATGCCGACGACGGTGGCGGTCGAGCGCCGGAGTTCGCCGCCCTGGAAGTGATTCCACTCGGCGCGCTCGGTCTGCTCCCACGCCCGCTGGAGGTTCCGGACGTCCGCGAGCACGTAGCCGAGCACCTGCTCGGCGATGTTCGGCCCGTGCACGCCGGAGGCGTTCGCGACGGCGACGCCCGCGTCCTCCAAGGCCTCCAGCGGCAGGTGCCCCGTCCCGGCGAACGTACAGACGAACGCCTCGAGGGTGTCGGATTTTTCGACGAGGGCGGGGTCGATCTGGAAGCCGGTCGCGACGCTCGCCTCCATGAGGAGTTCGCGCTCCTCGGCGGGCGTCCGTGCGAACTCGACGTCCGCGTCCGGGAGGACGTCGCGTATCTCGGCGGCGTAGTCCGCCGGGTCGAGGCCGTGGATCTTCTGTCGGAGGACGACGACGTCGGTCATCGCGTCGTGCTACCTCCGCCCGCCCAATAAAGCACGACGGTACCGGTAGTGACTCCGCCGACTCGCGGCGCCTACTCCCGGACGCGGACGTTCCCCATCATCCCTGCCGGGAGGTGCGGGATGCAGAAGTAGTGGTACCACCCCGGCACCTCGAAGGTGTGCGCGTAGCGCTCGCCGGGCGCGATGGCGCCCCCGCCGTTCGCCTCCTCGATGAACGAGCGCGTCGCCGCGACCTCGTTCGCGAAGTCGCCCGAGGAGAAAAAGGAGGCGCCCTCCGGGAGGAACGACGGGTGGGAGTGCCCGCCGTCGTCGGGGATGCCGAGGAGGGCCTCGACCTCGCCGTGGCGCTGCGTCGCCGCCGTCACCGTGTGATTGCGCGCGCCCGTGTTCTCCCAGACGACCTCGTCGCCGACCGACACCTCGAGCGTCGGGACGTCGCGGGGCACCCAACTCGGGGCGTCGTCGGGCACCGCGACGGTCGACTGCGGGACGAAGCCGTCCGAGACCATCGCGACGTCGTAGGCGTCCGCCGACCCCCGGCCGAGACAGCCGGCGACGGCCGTGCCCAGCGTCGCCGCGCCGCCCGCGAGGAACGCGCGCCGATTCATGCACGACCCTTGGGGTGACGCCGGACAAGTATTGTGCGGTCTCCCCGTCGAGGACCGCGAACCTGCAGGCATTTATAGCGGGTGTCCCTACCCCGGCGTATGGACACGTCGACGACGGGCGCGTCGGCCGCTTCCCTGCCGCGACGCGTCGGTGGCGTCTTCGTCCGTCACGCGCGCGGGTTCGCCGCGCTCACGCTCGCGGTGACCTTCCTGCTCGTCCTCCTCGGGGAGTACACCGCCGCCGCCGGCGCCGGCGCGACCTGCAACAACACCTACCCGGGCTGTGCCGGCCAGTTCTCGCCCGCCGGCCTCTCGGTCCCGCAGTTCATCGAGTGGTTCCACCGCCTCGTCGCGATGGGCGTCGGCTACCTCATCGTCGGGAACGCCGTCCTCCTCTGGTGGACGCACAAGAAGAGCCGCGTCTCCCGGAGCGCCGGCCTCGCCGCGCTCCTCCTCCCCGTGCAGGTGGCGTTCGGCGCGCTCACCGTCACCGTCGCCGGCCTCTTCCCCGGGGGGTATGCGCCCCCGACCCAGCTCGTCCACCTCACCACCGCGCTCGCCATCTTCGTCGCGCTCGTCGCCGCCTACGTCTGGCTCGACGCCGCCGAGGGGAGGGGTGCGACGCCGACGCGCCTGCGCTACGCCGCTACGGGCGGGCTCCTCCTCCCGCTCGCGCAGACCGTCTTCGCGCGCGACCTCTTCCTCACCTTCTGGCCGGCCGTCCAGACCGCCTACCACTTCTTCGGCCTGCTCGGCCTCGCCGTCCTCCTCGCGCTCGCGCTCTGGGCGCGCGACCTCGAACGCGTCGACGTCGGGATTCTCGCGGCGCTCGGCGCGCTCTGCACGCTCCTCAACAGCTACCTCGTCGCGGGGCTCTTCGTCGTCACCGCGCGCGTCGAGGCCTTCACGTACGTCCTGCTCGTCGCGCAGGTCGCCCTCTTCTGTCTGCTCGCCGTCGCCGCACGCCGCGTGCGGACGTAAAAGTAAGAAGAGTGTTACTCGCTCGCCGCGACGGGCTCCGCGAACGCCACCGTCTCCTTCACGTCCGTCACCTCGACGTTCAACTGGTCGCCCGGTTCGGTGCCGGGGACGATGACGATGAAGCCGCGCTCGACCTTCGCGATGCCGTCGCCCTGGTCGCCGAGCGTGTCGATGGTGACGGTGCGGATGTCGCCCTCGTCGACCGGCGGGCGCTGGGTCTGCTGACTCGACGACGCCGTCGACGTGCTCTCGGTGTCTCGCTCGGCCGTCGCGGACCGCGAGTTCGCGCTCGCGCTCCCGGTCGTGTTCGCAGTCGCGCTCGACGCGCCCTCGTCGTCGGCGGCGAGGAGTGCGACGCGGTAGGCGTCGCCCGGCGACAGCGTTCCGTTCTCGACGAGTTCGTGCGGAATCTGGACGTGGTACTGGTCGCCGTCGGACTCGATGGACGTCTCGAACAGCAGGCGAAGCGAATCAGATATCTCAGCCATTACCTCCGCGTACGGCCCGCCACGCTAAAACCTGCGGGGATTCCGCTCAGTCGTCCGCGCGCGCCTCGAAAACGAACGTCGTCTCCGCGTCCACCGCGTCGCCGTCAGCGGCTTCGACGCGAAGCGTGACGTCGCGCGTGCTCCCGCAGCCACAGCTCACGAACTCCGCCCACTCGTCGCCGACCGCGACGGGCCCCTCGTGCGCCCGCGTGAGGTAGCGCCGATACGACGGGGCATCGAGCTCTTCTGCGGTCCGCTCGTCCGCCGGCGCGAACGACACGACGAGCTCGTCGGCCCGAGTCCGGGTCTCGCTCATGTCGAGCCGTAGGCGTCGAAGCCGAAAATAGCTGTCCGTGGGCGAGTCGGGTATTGTCCGCACTGAACACGCAACGGACCCGAAAGCGGGTCGGCGAGACTCCTGTACCGATATACGCGACAGCGATTGTCGGCTTCGAGCACGGCTACCTCGTGCTTTTCCCTCCGCGACGACTACGGGGCGCACTATGCGTACGGCGAGACAGCCTGCCGACGGCCGGACCGACGACCCGGGGGTGCGTTCGGCGTGAGCGGCGCCGCGACGCCGCTCCTCCTCGGCGCGAGTGAGCTCTTCCCGCGCGGCGTCCTCCCCTACCTCCTCGGCGGCGTGCTCGTGGGCGTCGGAACCGCAGTCATCTACCTCGGCACCGGCATCCACGCGGGCGCGAGCACGTTCCTCGAATCCACGCTCTCCTACGTCTCGGACGTCGAGCGCTTCCAGCGGTACACCGGCTCGCGGCGCTGGCGCCTGCTCTTCACCGCCGGCATCGTCAGCGGCGCCGCCGTCTACGCGCTCCTCACGCAGTCCGCGCCGTGGACGACGGACGTCCAGTGGTGGCGCCTCCTCGGCGGCGGCCTCCTGGTGGGCGTCGGCACCCGCCTCGGGAAGGGCTGTACGAGCGGGCACGGCATCTGCGGCGTCGGCTCGCTCTCCGAGACGTCGCTCGCGAACGTCGCGACGTTCCTCGCCGTCGCAATCGGCACCGCGCAACTCGTCGCCGCGCTCGGGGTGAGCCCCTGATGAGCGACGACGGACGCGGTCCCGCGTTCGGCGCCGTCGTCTACCTCGGCGGCCTCGTCTTCGGCGTCGGCCTCGCCGTCAGCGGGATGGCGAAGCCCGAAGTCGTCCTCGACTTCCTCCAGCTCGAGGACCTCGGCCTCCTCTTCGTCATGGGCGGCGCCGCCGTCGTCGCCGGCACGGCCGTCTTCCTCGCGACGCGCTCCGGGCGGCGCGCGCCGCTCACCGGCCGCGCGTACGGCCGCCGCCTGAAGTCGATGGACAGCAGCGTCCTGCTCGGCGGCGCGGTGTTCGGCGTCGGCTGGGGGGTGTCGGGAATCTGCCCGGGCGCCGCCTACGCCAGCGTCGGCATCGGCAACCTCCCCATCCTCTGGGCGATTACGGGCATGTTCCTCGGCGCCTACGCGCAGGGCTACGTCCGCAGTCGCCTCGCGGGCGCGTGAGCGCCGGCGTCACTTCTTAGCGTCCGCCCGCCGTCGGTCACGCCATGCCCGAGACGGAACTCGACCCGACGGTGCTCGCCCGGCGCATCCACGCCGGTGACGCGCCGTTCGTCCTCGACGTCCGCGCGGAACCGGAGCACGAGGCGTGGCACATCCCCGGGAGCGTGAACGTCCCGATCTACGAGGACCTCCTCGAGCGCGACTTCGGCTCGCTCGCCGAACACCTCGACGACCTCCCGGACAGCCGCGACATCGTCGTCGTCTGCGGCGCCGGCGTCACGTCCGCGCGCGCCGCGCGTTTCCTCCGCGAGCGCGGCTACGACGCGTTCTCCGTCGCGGACGGGATGCGCGGCTGGGCGCGCGTCCACCTCGACGAACCCGTCGAGGGCGTCCCGGGCGTCGTCCGCGTCGTCCGCCCCGGGACGGGCTGTCTCTCCTACCTCGTCGGCGACGGCGAGCGCGCGCTCGTCGTCGACCCCAGCCAGTACGCGGGCGAGTACCGCCGCCTCGAAGACGAGTACGCCCTCGAGGTCGTCGGCGTCCTCGACACGCACCTCCACGCCGACCACGTCTCGGGCGCGCGCCGACTCGCCGACGCCCTCGACGTCCCGCACTACCGGCATCCGGCGGACGTCGCGGCGACCGAGGACGGCGTCACGCCGCTCGCGGACGGCGAGACGCTCGCGGCGGGCGAGCGCACGGTCGGCGTCCTGCACACGCCCGGCCACACCGAGGGGAGCGTCGCGCTCGACCTCGGCGGGGCGCTCTGCACGGGCGACGCGCTCTTCCTCGGGAGCGTCGGCCGCCCCGACCTCGCGGACGCCGACGACGAGGCCGTCCGCGTGGCCGCCCACCGGCTCTACGAGAGCCTCGACCGGCTCCTCGACTACCCGGACGAGACGGTCGTCCTCCCCGGCCACGCCGCCGACGGCGCCACCTCGCCGCTCGCGGCGTCGCTCGGCCGCCTCCGCGAGTCCGAGGCGAACGCCTTACTCGCGCACGTCGTCGCCGGCGACGAGCGCGCGTTCGTCGACGCCGTGCGCGACGGCCTCGGCGAGGAACCCGCGAACTTCGAGCGCATCAAGGAGATAAACCGGGGCGCGACGCCCGGTATCGACGTCGAGGACCTCGAACTCGGCCCGAACAACTGCGCGATAGAGTGAGCCGGCGCCGTCGAACCGCGCTCGCTCGGGCCGTTCTCACCCCGGCGCGGCCGGTCGATGAGAACCAGCTACCGGCCACCACAGCCACTCCAGCGGCCTCCGTGGGGTGGATGTTTTTTGTCCGTGATAGACGTCCCGTCGCGTGTATGCACCCCGCCCTCCGATACGTCGCGTCGCTGTGCGTCGCGCTGATACTCACCCTCTCCATCGCGGCTTCCACGACGGCGAACCGCTTCCTCGTGGCCTCGTTGCTCCCGCTCTACTGGACCGTCGCCTCGCTGACGCTCGCGCACCGGCACGCGCTCTTCTCCCTCTCCCGTGACGCCGCCCCCGCACGGAAGCGTGGCGCACTCGTCGGTGGCGTCGGCGCACTCACCGGCGGGTTCCTCCTGCAGACCTCGATCCCGGCCGGCGCCGCTGGCCTCGGGCTGCTCCTCCTCGGGACCGTCAGCACCGCCGCCGACGTCGACGACCGGTGACCGACTGCACCGGTGGACTATCCGGCGTCCGCGAGGCGCTCGCCGACCTCGAGGCCGGAGCGGAGCGCGACGTGGACGCGCGCCGCCCCGCCCACCCAGTCGCCCACCGGGTAGAGCCCCGCGACCTCGGCACGACGGCGGACGTCGGCGTCGAGTCCGGCGTCCGGGAGCGCGTAGCGCCACCCCTGGTGGTCCGTCCAGTCCGGATCGCGCAGGCGCTCGTCGTCGAGGAGGTCGGCGGCGACGTCCGCGAGCGCCGCGACGTTCGCGTCCGGGTCGGCGTCGTAGTGCGCGCGCGACCACTCGTCGTTCGCCTGCACGACGAGGAGGGATTCCCCGTCGGGAACGTGTCCGGGCTTGCACGCCTCGCGCGCCACCCACCCCACCTCGTGGTCCCGCTCCGGGTTCACGAGCGCGTAGTACGGCTTCGAGAGCGCGAACGGGTAGTGGAGGACCGCCGTCCAGATGGTGCGATACGGGACGGCCGCGGCCGCGTCCCGGAGCGCCCCGCGCACCGGCGCGTCCCAGTCGGCGTCGGCGAGCAACTCGGCGCTCTGCGGCGCCGGCGGGTTCAGTACGACGGCGTCGAACGGCCCGTGTGACGCGCCGTCGGCGTCGACGAGCGTCCACGACTCCCCCTGCTTCCGTATCGTCTCGACGCGCGTCTCGCGCTCGACCGTCGCGTCCGTCTCCGCGAAGAGGCGTTTCGCCAGCTGGGTGATCCCCCGTCGATACGTCCACTTCGGGCCGCTCGGCGGGCGACCCTCGCTCACCTTCCCGTCCCCGTCGAACGTGTAGATGGGGTCGGTGACGTCCACGAGGCCGTCCGCGTCGAGGGCCTCCGTGAGCAGGTCGTTCACGCGCTCGTCCTCGCTCCGGACGTAGTTCGCGCCGTAGTCGTACGTACAGCCGTCGCGCCGGCGGGTGGCGGCGCGCCCGCAGACGCCGCGCGACTTCTCGAGGACCGTCACGTCCGCGTCCGGGCGCCGCCGTGCGAGTTCGTACGCCGCGCCGGCCGCCCCCGCGCCCGCGCCGACGATGCCGATGTGCGTCATACGCCGCCTTCTCGCGGGTGCGTGAAAGCCCTACTGCCGCCGTCGCCGACGCACGAGCGCGCACCGCTACACGTCGCCGTCGCGGACGCGCCGGCGCACCTCGGCGGCGCGCTCGCGTATCTCCCCGAGGGCGTCGGCCTCGCGCTTGTCGTCGAGGTGCGCGTAGACGAGCCCCATCCGGTGGTTCGAGCGCAACTCGGACTCGTGCTCGGCGAGGAAGTCCCAGTAGAGCGCGTTGAACGGGCAGGCGTCGTCGCCGACGGTCGCGTCCGGGTCGTACGGACAGCCGGCGCAGTGGTCGCTCATCCGGTCGATGTAGTTCGCGGAGGCCGCGTACGGCTTCGTCGCGAAGCGGTCGCCCGCGTACTGCCCCATCTCGACGGTGTTCGGCGTCGACACCCAGTGATACCCATCTATGAACGCGACGTGGAACCACCGGTTGAGTTCGTGCGGGTCGACGCCGTAGAGTAAGCCGAAGTTCGAGAGCACCATCAGGCGCTGGATGTGGTGGGCGTACCCCCGCTTTCGGACGCCGTCCACTGCGGCGTCGAGACACGCCATCTCCGTCTCTCCATCCCAGTAGACGCTCGGAAGCGAGCGCGTCGCGTCGAGGCGATTCGCCTCGCCGAGCTCGGGCATCCCGCGCCGGTAGACGTGGCGGACGAACTCGCGCCACCCGATGACCTGCCGGACGAAGCCCTCGACGCTCGAGAGGGGGACGTCGCCGCGCGCCTCGTAGGCGTCGATGGCGGCCTCGACGACCTCGCGGGGGTGGAGGAGGCCGAGGTTCAGCGCGGGCGAGAGGAGGGCGTGGTCGAGCGCCCACTCGTCGTCGACCATCGCGTCCTCGTACGGGCCGAAGTCGCGGAGGCGGTGCTCGCAGAAGTCCGCGAGCGCGTCGAGCGCGTCCGCGCGCGTCACCGGCCACCCGAACGCCTCGGGGTCGGCCCAGCTCTCCGCGTCCGCCCACTCCCGCTGGACCTTCCGCGTCGTCTCGTCCGGCTCGTACCGGGGCACCTCGGGGGGTTCGTAGTCGTCGGGCGGCGTCTCGCGGTTCTCCTCGTCGTAGTTCCACGCGCCGCCCACCGGGTCGCCGTCGGCCATCAGGTAGCCCGTCTCGCGGCGCATATATCTATAAAAGTCCTCGTGGCGGAGGCGATTCCCCTCCAGCCAGTCGTCGAACTCGTCGGGCGTGCAGAGGAACGTCTCGTTCGTGACGACGTCGAGCGTCCCGCCGCGCTCGGTGACGAGGTCGCGCAGGCGCTCGGTGGCGCCGTGACTCGACGGCCGCATCACCGTGAGCGAATCATCGGGGTGGGCGTCGAAGTGCGCGTCGAGGCCGTCGGCGAACGAGTCGACGGCGTGGTAGTCGACGTCGCGACCCGCCTCCCGTAGCTCGTCGCGGAAGTGGCGCATCGCCGACGAAACGAGGACGCGCTTGTGCGGGTGGTAGGGGTGGCGCGTCGCGAACGCGCGCGCCTCGATCACGAGGGCGCGCTCGTCGGGCGCGTCCGCGAGCGGGCCGACCCGGTCGGTGAGCTGGTCGCCGAGGACGAGGACGGTCACGTCCCCGGCATCGACGCCGACCGGTATGGTGGTTGCGGCCCGCGCTCAGAGCTCGGCGAGCACGTCCTCGAGGAGGCGGCGCGCGACCGCCGTGTTCAGCGGGTCGTTCTCGTCGCCGCAGTTCGCGTCCATCACGCAGCAGGGACAGCCCCCGACGCCGCAGTCGCAGGCGGCGATGCGTTCGCGCGCCCGCGCGCCGACGGCGTCGAGTTGTTCGAAGAGCGCCTTCGAGAACCCCACGCCGCCCGCGACGCCGTCGTAGACGAAGAGCGTCGCGCCGCCCGTCTCCGGGTGCTCGCGGACGGAGAGCCCACCGAGGTCGTCCGCCGAGAGCTTCAGCTCGAGCGGCGCGAGCGTGATGAGCGCGTGCTCGGCGGCGTGGATGCCCCCCATGTACTCGCGCTCGGCGTCGCCGGGCGCGAACTCGCGGGCGTCAGCGTCGTCGTCGCTCTCCAGCCAGTCGCCGACGAGGCGGGTCGCGGCGCCGTCCGGGAGCTCGAGCCAGCAGAGCTGCGTCTGGAGGCTGAGCGGGCCGAGCCCCGTGGGTTGGGGCGGCTCGACGAGGTCGCCGCTCTGGACCTCGCGGCGCGCGTACTCCGCGTAGTGGACGTCGACGACGCCCTCGCCCCAGCAGAGCGCGTACTCGCCCAGACGCCGGCGCTCGCGCTCCTCGAGGTCGTGGATGCGCGTCGTCGAGCGCGTCTCCGTGTACTCCTCGACGGCCACCTCCTCGACGGTGACGTGCGGGCTCGCGGTGTCCTCCGCGAACGCGGTCACCTCGTAGGTCCGGCCGTCGTGGAGGAAGAGCGCCCCCTCGTGGTACTCCCGGTAGGCGCGCTCGCGGTCCACCGGCTCGTGGTCGATGTCGCCGTTCGCACAGCGGACGTCGAAGCTGACCTCGGAGCTGTTGTACATCGAGATGCCGGACTGCGGGCGGGGCGCGCCGTCGTAGCGCACGCCCCGGTCCAGGTCGCCGACGAGGTCGCCGGCGCGCCGCCACATCTCCACCGCGCGCACCATGCGGTCGTCGGCCGCGCCCGCGACGGCCGCGCCCCCGAACCACCGCTCGTCCGCGTGCGTGAGCGGGAGCTCGGAGGCCGCACAGCGGAGGTGGCGCGCGTACACCGGGTCGTTCGAGAGGTCGACGACGGCGTCCTCGACCGGGTCCGAGAGGAGGTAGTCGGGAGTGTCGATGACGTACTGGTCGATGGCGTCCGAGCGCGCGACCAGCACGCCGAGCGCGTCGCTCGCGCCGCGCCCCGCGCGCCCGAGCTGCTGCCAGAACGACTGTCTGGTGCCCGGGTAGCCCGTGAGGAGCGCGGCGTCCACGCTCCCGACGTCGATGCCGAGCTCGAGAGCGTTCGTCGAGACGACGCCGTCCAACTGCCCGCTCTTCAGGCGGTACTCGATGCCGCGCCGCGTCTCCGTCCCGAGGCCGGCGTGATAGGGCTCGACGTCGAGATAGCCCGACTCGGGGTGGTCGCTCGCCGCGCGACCCGCGCGCTTCGCGCCGACCTCAGCGCCCTGCCGCGAGCGCGTGAACGCGAGCGTCTGCACGCCGTGCAGGCCGAGGTGCGCGAGCAGGTCTGCGGCCTCCTCGCCCGCCGACGCCGCCGCCGCCACGTACGCCTCGTAGCCCGCGTCGGCGTCGAGGCCGTCCGTCTCGCGCGGCGGGTTCCAGAAGACGATATCGCGTCTGCCGCGCGGCGAGCCGTCGTCGTCGATCACCGTCGTCGGCTCCCCCGTCAGCGCCGCCGCGTGCTCCGCCGGGTTCCCGACGGTCGCCGTCGTGCAGACGATCTGCGGGTCGCTCCCGTAGTGCGCGAGCACGCGCCGGAGGCGGCGGATCGTCCACGCGACGTGCATCCCGTGGACGCCGACGTACGTGTGGCTCTCGTCGACCACGAGCAGCTCGCAGTTCCCGTGGAACTCCCGCCAGCGCGCGTGGTCTTCGAGGTAGACGTTCACGCCGCTGAAGTTCGTGAGGACCACGTTCGCTTCCTCCCTGTACTCCTTTCGTACCTCGCTCGGCGTGTCCCCGTCGTACACCGCCACGCGGACGTCGAGGCCGAGGTCGTCGTAGAGGTCGTTCAATGCCCGCTCCTGGTCGCGCGCGAGCGCCTTCGTCGGGTAGACGAGGAGCGCGCGCGTCGACTCGTCGGCGAGGTAGTTGCGCGCGATTTCGAGCGCGTAGACGAGCGTCTTCCCGGAGGAGGTCGAGGTGGCGACCGTGACGTTCTCGTCCCGGTCGAGCGCGTCCAACGCGGCGGCCTGATGCGTGTAGGGGTCGACGTCGAGGCGCGCGGCGAGGGCCGGGTCCAGCGCCTCGCTCGCCGGCACCGTCTCCGCGTCGCGCGTCTCCTGCGTCGCGACGGCGGCTATCTGCCCGTCGTAGTCGGGGTAGGTCGATTCGAGGTCGTGGCCCGTCAGGGGCGTCTCGCGCTGTGGTGTCTCGGACATGCGTGGCTACCAGTCGGTGAGCGAGCGCTGGACGGTGTCGTCGGTCGTCTCTCGGTCGGCCGCTCGCAGGCGCTCGTAGACGAACGCGAGCGCGCGGACGTCGTCCTCGCAGTAGGCGCGATGCGCCGCCCAGTCGAGTTCCGTCTCGTCACTTCGTGCCGCCATCCAGCGCCGGTACTGTCGGGCGACCGTCGCCCCCGAGAGGCCGGTGTCGTCGCCGTCCCACCCGAGCGCGCCCGCGACGTCCGCGAGCGCGTTCGTGCGTCCCGGGAGGACGGCGTTTCCCTCGCGTACCGCCCACGCGTAGGGGTCGAACGTGTACGCGGCCTCCCAGTCCGCGAGGAACTCGGGGGCGTGCGCGCGGAGGTGCTCGCGAAGCACGTCGAAGTCGAAGCGCCGGCCGTTGTAGGCGACGAGCGGCCGGCCGTCCCCCTCGGCGACGTACCACGCCATGAACGCCGTGAGCGCCCCGGCGGGGTCCTCGGGGTCGCGCTGGACGAAGTCCCGGTATTCGTCGCTCGCCGCGTCGTAGACGCCGATCAGCCAGACGATGCTGGGGTCGAGGCCGTCCGTCTCGATGTCCACGTGGATGGGCTCCCGCGACGGGAACGCCGCGTCGTCGCTGTCGGCGGGGCGGACGACGCGGCCCTCGGCGAACGCCTCCGCGCTGCGCGCGATGGACTCGGCTGTGCTCGCGCCGATGCCGTCGACGGCTTCGAGGTCGTCGCTCGTCGCGTCCGCGACGGCCGCGCGCGTCCGATAGCCCGCGTCGCGGAGCCGTCGTGCCCGCGAGCGCCCGACCCCGGAGAGCGCGCGCAGGCCGAGCTTCCCCGGGTCGAGCGTGCGCGTGGAGACGACGCCGTCCGCGCGCAGCGTCAGACACGGGAGCGGCGTGCCGGGGTCGTCGAGGTCGCCGCCGCCCCCGCGCACGCGGAGGCCGCCCCACTCGTGGGCGTAGCCGCTCGGGAGGCCGGTCGAGACGTGCGTGTACGACCCCGGGGCGTCCGCGAGCGCGCGCTCGTAGGCGTCGCGGCCGACGAGCCGCGTCTCGAGCGCGGTCAGCGACGTCTCCAGCGAGAGCAGGTCGGTGAGGACGTACGTCTCCGTCGCCGCGTCGAGTTCGCCCTCGCTTTCGCGGGCCGCGAGGCCGGCGAGCGCGTCCGCGTCGCCCGCGACGGCCACCTGCACGCCGCCGACCTCGCGGACGGTGAGGCCGGTGGCGCGCGCCGGCTGGAGCGTCGGCAGGTCGGCGTCGAGCTGTTGGGCGAGCACGCTCGGCGCGCGCGGGTCGTCGCCGACGAGCAGGACCGCGTCCGGCTCGAAGTACGCGACGGCGTCCCGGACGCGCTCGCGGCCACCGTCGAGGACGAAGCCCGAGTCGAGCGCGAGCAGGTCGCACGACGCGACGCTCCCGGGCTCTCGCGCATCGCCGCTCGCGGCCGTGGAAGAGGCTGGTGCCATCGCGGTGTCAGCCACGCTTGGGGGTCGCCGAAGAAAACGATTGCCGTCGCCCGCCTCAGGTCTCGAGCGGCGCTTCGAGTCGCACGATGTCGATGACGAGTTCGTCGCCGCTCGCGCCGATCTCGACCACTTCGCCCGCGACGACGAGGCCGGACTTCGGCGTCGGCCCGATGACGATGGGGTCGCCGACCTCGACGTCGGGGACGGACGCCTCGAAGGTGATGCGCGCGCGGCACTCCTCGGGGTCGTTGACGCCGAGGAAGTCGATGCCGTTGACGGTGACGTCGACGCGGTCGTAGTCGCGCGCGAGCGTGAGCGACTCCGCCTCCTCCTCGTCGAAGGACTGCGCGTCCATCGCCTCGTAGGCGCCCGTCGTCGGCTTGTAGCCGCCGCGCGGCCCCGGAATCCCCTCCACGAGGTCGAGGGCTTTCAGCGTCTGCATCTGGTTGCGGATCGTCCCCGGATGCTTGTCGACGGCGTCGGCGAGTTCCTCGCCCGTCATTGGGGACTCCGTCGACTGATAGCCCGATATCAGCGCGCTGAGTATCTCCTGCTGCGAATCCGTCAAATCCATCGATTACTGGTCGGTACTAGCGCCTATTCCCGGATATACGTTTGGATCTTTTTGGATGGACCGGTCGCGGAGTGGACGCGTGCGCAGAACGCGCGCCGCCGTGGCCGCCGCGACCGAACCCCGGGAACCTATGGCGGTACTCGTGCACTACGCGCCCATGAGCGACAGGGAGCGCATCGACGCCGGCGACGCCGCCCCGCCTTCGTCCGGCGAAGCGCACGTCGGCGTGGACGTCGGAGGCACCTTCACCGACGTCGCCCTCCACGCGGGCGACGCGCTCGTCACCGCGAAAGTCCCGAGCACCGCCGACCAGAGCGTCGGCGTCGTCGAGGGCATCGAGGCGGCCTGCGAGCGCGCCGGCATCGACCCGCGAACGATAGACGCGTTCACGCACGCGATGACGGTCTCCACGAACGCCCTCCTCGAAGACGACGGCGCGCGGACCGCGCTCGTCACCACCGAGGGCTTTCGGGACGTCCTCGAACTCGGGCGACAGGACCGGCCCGCGCTCTACGACCTCGACGCGGAGAAACCCGACCCGCTCGTCCCGCGACGCCGGCGATTCACCGTCGCGGAGCGCGCCACCCCCGACGGCATCGAGGCGCGCGTCGCCGACGCGGACGTGCGCGCGCTCGCCGATGACATCCGTGCTACCGACGCCGAGAGCGTCGCCGTCTCCCTCCTCCACGCCTACCGCCACCCGGAAAACGAGCGCCGGGTCGCCGCCGTCCTCCGCGAGGAACTCGACGTGCCGGTCTCGGCGTCCCACGAAGTACTCGCGGAGTTCCGCGAGTACGAGCGCACCGCGACGACCGCCGCCGACGCCTACGTCACGCCCGCCATCGACGCCTACCTCGGCCGCCTCACCGAGCGCGCCGTCGAGCGCGGCGTCCCGACCCCACGGGTGATGCAGTCGAACGGCGGCATCGCGAGCGCCGAGACCGCCCGCGAGCACGCCGTGACGACCGCGCTCTCCGGGCCGGCGGCGGGCGTCGTCGGCGCGGCCGCCACCGCGTCGGACGCCGTCGACGCGGCCGGCCTCGTCACCTTCGACATGGGCGGGACGTCGAGCGACGTCTCGCTCGTTCGTGACGGCGAGGCCGAACGCACCACGGACGCCGATATCGCCGGCCACCCCATCGGCACGCCGATGGTGGACGTGACGACGGTCGGCGCGGGCGGGGGCTCCGTCGCGTGGGTCGACGACGGCGGCGCGCTCCGCGTCGGCCCGCGCTCGGCCGGCGCCGACCCCGGGCCCGTCTGCTACGGCCACGGCGGCACCGAGCCGACGGTGACGGACGCGAACGTCGTCCTCGGGTATATCGGTGCGGACGCCGCGCTCGGCGGCGACCTCGATTTGGACGCGGCCGCCGCGCGCGACGCCCTCGAGCGCCTCGCCGACGACGCCGGTCTGGGGAGCGCGCGCGAGGCCGCCCGCGGCGTCTACCGGGTCGCGAACGCGAACATGACGCGCGCGGTCCGCCGCGTCACCGTCGAGCGCGGCCACGACCCCCGGGCGTTCGCGCTCGTCGCCTTCGGCGGCGCCGGCCCGATGCACGCCGCCGCGCTCGCCGCCGACCTCGACGTGGACGCCGTCGTCGTCCCGCGCGCCTCGGGCGTGCTCTCCGCCTATGGCCTCCTCGCCGCCGACGAGCGCCACGACGACGCGCGCACGCACCGCACCGCGCTCGCCGACGCCGACGCGGACGCCGTCCGCGCCGCCTACGCGGAGCTTCGTGAGTCCGTGCTCGCCGACGTCGACGACAAGGAGGCCGCGCGCCTCACTTACGCGGCGGACTGCCGATACGCCGGGCAGAGCTTCGAGCAGACCGTTTCTGTCCACGACTTCGACCCGGAGGCGGTCGCGCGGCGCTTCCACGACGCCCACGAGCGCGCGCACGGCTACCGCCTCGACGACCCGGTCGAGCTCGTGACGCTGCGCGCGAGCGCCACCGTCGAGCGCCCGACGCCGACCGCCGCCTACGACGCCGCCGGCGACGCCGTCACCGGACGTCGAGAGGCGGTCTTCGACGGCGACGTCCGCGAGACGACGGTCTACGACCGCGAGCGCCTCGCGCCCGGAACGTCGCTCGCCGGCCCCGCCGTCCTCGACGGCCGCGAGAGCACCGTCGTCGTCCCGCCCGCGTGGGACGGTACGGTGCGCCCGGACGGCACCGTCGTCCTCGAACGGGGTGCGCGCGAATGACGGGACCCGACATCGACGCCGTCACGCTCGAGGTCGTCCGCAACCAGCTCGAGAGCCTCGCGGAGGAGATGGGCCAGGTGTTGATTCGGGGCGCCTACTCGCCGAACATCAAGGAGCGCGAGGACTGCTCGACCGCGCTCTTCGACGCCTCGGGGCGACTCGTCGCACAGGCCGAACACATCCCCGTTCACCTCGGCGCGATGCCGGCGTCCGTCGCCGCCGTCCGCGAGCGTGACCCGGCGCCCGGCGACGTCTTCGTCCTCAACGACCCGTTCGCGGGCGGCACCCACCTCCCGGACGTGACGATGGTGTCGGCCATCGGTATCGACGCTCGCGGCGACGGTGGCGAGGAGACCCTCGGCTACGCGGTCTCGCGCGCCCACCACGCGGACGTCGGCGGCGCGACGCCGGGGAGCATGCCCGCCGGCGCGCGCGAGATATTCGAGGAGGGGCTGCGCGTCCCGCCGACGCGCCTCGTCGCGGACGGCGACGTCGTCGAGGACGTGATGGGGCTCCTGCTCGCGAACGTCCGCAACCCCGAGGAACGCCGCGCCGACTTCCGCGCGCAACTCGCCGCGAACGACCGGGGCGCCGAGCGCCTGCGCGACCTCGTCGCCGAGCACAGCCGCCCGAAGATCGAGGCCGCCTTCGACGCCGTCATCGACTACTCGCGCGAGCGCGTCGAGGCCGAACTCCGCGACCTCCCGGACGGCACCTATCGTGCGAGCGACGTCCTCGAGGGCGACGGCCGGAGCGAGGACGACGTCCCGATAGCCGTCACCGTCACGGTCGACGGCGCGTCCGTGACGGTGGACTTCGACGGCACCGCCGGGCAGGTCGCCGGGAACGTGAACGCGCCGCTCGCCGTCGCCGAAAGCGCGGTGTACTTCGTCCTCCGGTGTCTCACCGACCCCGAGATACCGCCGAACCAGGGCTGTTACGACCCGGTCACCGTCGACGCGCCGCGCGGGTGCCTGCTCAACCCCGAGCCGCCGGCGGCCGTCGTCGGCGGGAACGTCGAGACGAGTCAGCGCGTCACCGACGTCGTCTTCGCCGCGCTCGCCGACGCCGCCCCCGAGCGCGTCCCCGCGCAGGGCCAGGGGACGATGAACAACCTCACCATCGGGAGCCGCGACGACGGCTTCGCCTACTACGAGACGCTCGGCGGCGGCGCGGGCGCCCGTCCCACGGGTGACGGCCTCGACGGCGTGCAGGTCGGGATGACGAACACGCTCAACACGCCCGTCGAGGCCCTCGAATCCGAGTATCCCCTCCGCGTCGACGAGTACGCGCTCCGCCCGGACAGCGGCGGCGACGGCCGTCATCGCGGGGGACTCGGCGTCGTCCGCACCGTCACCGTCGAGGCCGAGGCCACCGTCTCGCTCCTCACCGAGCGCCGCCGCGTCGCCCCGCGCGGCGTCGCCGGCGGCGGGGACGGCAAGACCGGCGAGAACCGCATCGACGGCGAGCGCGTCCCCGCGAAGGTCGTCCGCGACGTCGCGGCCGGCACCACCGTGTCGATTCGGACGCCCGGCGGCGGCGGCCACGGCCCGCCCGCCGACCGCGACCCCGCCGCGCGCGCCGCCGACGAGGCGGACGGCAAGACCGGCGACGCCGACTGAACCTTCTTGCTCGTCGCGCGCGAAGGCGACGTATGTTCGACGCCGCCGCCGACGCGTTCTGGGAGCGCCACGCGAACCCGAAGAGCGGGTGGTCGCGCGTCCTCCTCGGTCCGCTCCTCCTCCTCGCCGCCTCCCGGCGCGACCCCCGCCTCCTGCTCGCGGCCGTCGTCGCGCTCGTCCTCAACCCGGTCGCGTTCGCGCGAACCGAGGCCGCCGACGCGGACAGTTGGATGACGCGCGGCGTCCACGCCGAGCGCTGGTGGCTCGCACGCAGCGGGGGCGCGCTCGGCCTCGGGTGGCCGAACGTCCTCAACGCGCTGAACGTCCCGGCGTTCGCCTACGCGCTCTACGCCGCCTACACCCGGCGGGACGGCCGCGCCCTCCTCGCGTACGCCGTCTCGATGGCGCTCAAGTTCGCGTGGATCGAGGCCATCGCGCGCCGCTACGACCGCCGCGAGCGCGAGGCGACGTAACGCGCCCTAGCGCCGGACGCGCCGGGCGACGAGTGCGAGGAGGAGCGCGAGGCCGCCGAGCGCGACGCCGAACCCGGGCGAGCCACCGCTCGTCGTCGCCGTCCCGGTCGTCGGGTCGGACGGCGTCAGCACGCCGTCCGTCGTCCCGCCGGTCGACGTGGTGGCTGTCGCGGTGTCCGTCGTCGTACTCGTCACCATCGTCGTCGTACTCGTCGCGTTCGTGGTGGTCGTTCTCGTCGTGTTCGTGGTCGCCGTCGTCGTCGTGCTCGTCGTGGCTCCGCCTCCGGCGCTTCCGCCACCGGCGCTCCCGCCACTGCTGTCGCCACTATCGTTCGACGTCGTCGACCCACTCGTCGTGGTCGTCGTCCCGTCGCGAGACTCGACGGACACGCTCCGGCGGTCGCTCATGCCGAGCAGTTCGAGGGTCCCGGCGACGCGCTCCGTGCCGCGAACGCCGACGTAGTAGCTGTAGTCGCCGGGCGCGAGCGACTCCGTGTCCACGAGCACGTTGTACTCGCCGTCGCCGACGCGCGTCGCCGTCACCGTCCGGTTGTAGCTCCCGTTGAAGAGGACGACGTCGACGCGGTTCGGCTCGGACGACGGCCCGTCGACGGTCGCGTCGACGGAGAGCTGGTCGCCCCGCGTGACCGACGCGGACGCGTCCGCCGTCGCGGTGTAGGACGCGACGACCACGGGGACGACCGTCTGGAGCGTCCCGTCGTACGTGACGCCGGCGAGGTACGTGCCGGCGTCGAGCGAGTCGCCGAGCGTGTACGTGCCGGACTCCCGGACCCGCTTCGAGGCGACGATCTGCCGCTCCCCGTTGTAGACGTTGATGGTGTAGATGTCGGCGCTCTCGGGTGCCTCGACGGTGAGCGTGAGCGCGCCGTCGACGTCGAAGCGACCGACGGAGGAGATTCTGTAGTCCTGTCCGCCGATCGAGACGGTTCGTTCGGGCGTGGAGAGCTCGGTGCCCGGGTGGAGGGCGAACCCGTCGGCGGCGACGGCGACCGGCGTCGCGACGAGGGACGCGGCGAGGAGGAGGGCGGCGACGGTCCGTATCGTACGCATCACCCCAACGGTGTCCGCGCGTGACAAAAGGGGTTTCGTCACCGAGTAATGCAGAGTGTACGACACCTACGCCGTCTGCCGACGCATAGTTCCTACGCCCGATTCGAGATTGAATCAAATGGCCAAGGCTTTTACCATCAACTCGAAGTATGGTAACCATGAGCCACAACGCTGATACCGCCAGGAGGACAATCGGGGTCTTCCTCGTCCTCCTGGTCGTCGCCTCCCCCGTCGCGTCGGGTGTCACCCTCGCGACGAGTGGTGGCGGAGCGGGCGGCAGCACCGCCGCCCTCTCCACACCGGCGGGATACGGCGACGTCTCGGATACCGAGAAGTACGCACTGACGAACAACACGAGCGTCTGGGAACGCTCTATCTTCCCGCTTCGTGCCGGTAGTGGCGCGGCGGCACACACGTCGCTCGGCCCGGGAATCGAGTTGAGCGTCCCCCAAGCGACGAAGCAACTGAACAAGCACTTCTCCGTCTACGAAACCGGGACGACGGTTCCGATGACGTTCCGACCGTCGCGCGCACAGGCCAGCGAGAGCGACTTCGACGGTGAGGACGCGCAGCTCGTCGCGCTCCGCCTCCCGACGGACGCCGAGGCACCGACGACGCCGTCGGCGCTCCGCGACCTCCTCGGGAACGACTCCGAGGCTGAGGCGACGATGGTCGCCGACCGGCCGTTCAACATCACGACGGAGCAACGGGGCGACACGACGGTCACCCAGGACGTCTTCGACTTCTCGCCGACGCAGCCCGGCCAGTACGTCCTCGTCCTCGCGAGCCCCGACGGGAACGCGAGCGGGTACTCGGTCGCCAACGGCGCGCTCGAACAGGACGGACAGGTGACGGTCGTCGGCTTCGACGCCGTGATGGTCCGGAACCACGCCTCCAGCGTGAGCGCCCCGACGGACGCGACGGTCGGGTCGAACGTCACCTTCGACGTCGACGCGAACACCGCGCCCGCGTCGAACGTCTCCCAGATGGTCCTGCTCTACGACAACGAGACCCTCTGGGCGTCGAGCTCGACCATCAC
Source organism: Halarchaeum sp. CBA1220 (assembly GCF_003721175.2). GTDB lineage: Archaea > Halobacteriota > Halobacteria > Halobacteriales > Halobacteriaceae > Halarchaeum > Halarchaeum grantii. The sequence continues at coordinate 322,485 of NZ_CP054708.1, read as the reverse complement.
CCTCTCCGACGTCTCCGGTGACGTGAACGCGAGCGTCGAGACCGGCATCTCCGAGGTGAACGGCGACTTCCGCGTCGTCGGGTCGCCGAGCGCGTTCGGGATGAACGCCACGGAGCAGCGCGTCTCCTACCCCGTGAGCGCGCAGGCGCTCTTCGACTTCCTCGCCGAGAACCGCGACTTCGGTGAGAACACGACGGTGACGAACAGCAGCGACGCCGTCGCGCTGAACGCCACCGGCACGCTCGCGGAGATGAACGCGAGCGGGACGGTGAACGTCTCCGTGCCCGGCGACTGGCCGGCCGGCGACTACCACTGGATCCACGTGAGCTCCGCCGCCGACGGCGCGGACGTCTCGAGCTCGCAGGGTTCGCTCACGCTCCGCGAGGGCGTCGACCTGAACGTCAGCGCGAACGCCACGTCGGTCGTGCGCGGCGGCGACGTCGCGTTCACCGTCACCCGCGCCGACACGGGCGAGGGCGTGAACGCGACGCTCACCATCGACGGCGCGACGTACGAGACGGACGCGAACGGCACCTACGTCCACACCTTCGAGTCGGGCGGGACCTACACCGTGAGCGCGACGCGCGCGAACACGGACACGACGGTCTTCGCGTCCGACGAGACGACCGTGGACGTCGCGGCGTCCGCGATAGCCGTCTCGAACCTCAGCGCGCCGAGCGTCGTCCTCCAGAACGAGACGTTCGCGGTGAACGCGACGCTCCGGAACACCGGTGACGCCGAGGGCACCCGAACGGTGAACCTCACCGTCAACGGCACCACCGTCGAGAGCGCCACGCGGACGCTCGGCCCCGGCGAGAACGCGACGGTCTCCTTCGACTACGCCTTCACGGCCGGCGAGCGCGGGCCCGTCACCCTCGGCGTCGGCGAGGCGTCCGCCGACGTCCGCGTCGACGCGCCGGCGACCTTCGAGTACTCCGCGCTCTCCGTCCAGCCGACGACCGTCGCCACGAACGAGACGGTGAACGCGTCGGTGACCGTCCGGAACACCGGTGACCGCGACGGCGACACGGTCGTCACCCTCACCGCGAACGGCACGACTATCGACGAGCGCCAGATCGCGCTCGACGCCGGGAACGAGACGACCGTCGACTTCTCGACGGCCTTCGAGTCGCCCGGTACGTACGCCGTCAGCGCCGGCGGCCTGCCCGCGCGGACGGTCACGGTCCTCGAACCCGCGAGCTTCACCTACAGTAACCTCACCGTCGCGCCCGATACGGTCGACGCGGGCGCGAGCGCGAGCGTCTCCGTCACCGTCTCGAACACCGGCGGTATCGGCGGCATCGACACCGTGACGCTCGCCGAGGACGGCCAGAACGTCACCAACGCCAGCGTCTACGTGGACGCGGGCGCGAGCGAGACGGTGACGTTCGAGCGCGTCTACACCGAGCCCGGCACGCAGACGCTCGGCGTCGGTGACCGCACGACGACGCTGAACGTCACCGCCGTCGACGCCGTTCCGCCGAGCGTCGTCCTCACGGAGCCGTCGACCGGTGACGTCGCCTACGGCGCGACGCTCTCCTTCCGCGTGCGCGACGAGACGACGAACGTCACGGACGTCACGGTGAACGCGACGACGTCCAACGGCACCGTCGAGCGCGTCGACCTCCTGGACGCGGCGAACGCGACGAACGACACCACCGTCGGCGTCGACACCGACGGCTGGCACGAGGGCGACGCGACCGTGAACGTCACCGCGGTCGACGCCGAGGGCAACGCGGTCACGAAGACCTACCGCTTCGACCTCGTCTCCGCGCCCGTCTTCACGGGCGTCTCGCCGACGACCGAGTCCGGCGAGACCCCGACCGTCACCGTGACGTACGCCGACGACGGGCCCGCGCCCGAGCACGCGGAATCCGGCATCAACGCCTCGAGCGCGACCCTCTTCGTCGACGGCACACCCGTCGCCTTCGACGGCGTCGGTCCGACGGAGGCGAGCGTCACGCTCGACGCGCTCGCGTCCGGCACGCACAGCCTGAAAGCCGTCGTCGCCGACGACGCGAACCACACGAGTGCGCGCACGTGGACGCTCGACGTGGACGCGGACGCGCCCACGGTGAACGTCACGCCACGCAACGACGTGGTGAGCGACGGGTCGCCGTTCGAGGCGGCGGTCGTCGCGAACGACCCGGCACTCGCGAACGCGACGGTCGCCTACGCGAACGAGACGGCGGTCGTGCACACGGAGACAGTCACCGACCGCGCGCGCCTCACTGACGGGGCAATCGAGACGACGTGGGACGGCCGCAGTGGCGGCGCCTTCGTCCCCGACGGCACGTACACCGTGACCGTGAACGCGAGCGACGCCTACGGCCACACCGCGACCGCGAACGCCACCCTCCGCGTCGACACGACCGGGCCGACGGTCACGGACGCGGCGGTGACGCCGAACGCGACGAACGCGACCGGCACCGTCACGGCGAACGCGACGTTCGCCGACCCCGCCGACGTGACGAGCGCGACCTACGTCCTCCGGAAGGTGGGCACGGGCGTGCGGGTGAGCAACACGACGACCGACGACGTGACGTCCGCGACGTTCGACGCGAGCAACTTCGTCGTCGACGGCGACTACCGCCTCACCGTCGTCGCGGTCGACGACGCGGCCAACCGGAACACGACGGCGACGAACGCGACCGTCGCCGTCGACTCGACGCCGCCCGCGCTCGCCGCGAGCATCGCGCGGCACGGCACGAACGGCACCGTGACGGTCGCGACGCCGAGTGGCGAGGACGTCGCGAACCTCACCGGAACCGTCGAGCACGACGGGACCACGACCGAACTCACGAACTTCACCCCTGCCGGTGACGGGTCGTACAACGCGACGTTCAACGCCTCGAGCGACGGCGTCTACAACGTCACCGTGCGCGGTGAGGACGACGCCGAAAACGTCGGGAACGCGAGCGCGAGCGCGGAGATTCGGACGGTGAGCGGGCAGAGCAACGTCACCGTCTACCTCGAGGACTCCGGCATCGTCGCCGAGCTGAACCTCACCACGACGGTCGATCAGGGCTTCTACTCGATGTCCGGAAGCGACCGGCCGTCCCAGTCCCTCCCGTCGAACGCGTCGAGCGTCTCGACGCTCGTCGGGCAGGTCAGCCAGAGCATCGACGGCAACATCACGACCGGCTCCACCATCGCGTTCCCCGCGCCGGGCGCCGCGAACGCGAACGGCGGGAGCCCCTTCACCGTCCAGTACTACGACGCGGAGAACGAGTCGTGGGAGCGCTACGACACTAAGCGCGTCGAGAACTACACCGTGAGCGACGACGCCGGGAACGAGATCGTGAACGGCACCTACGGGGTGGCGAACGTCAGCCACTTCTCGACGTACACCGCGACGTCGATAGACGACACCCCGCCGACCGTCGAGTTCGAGTCGCTGAACGCGCCCGCGAACGCGACGGCCGCGTGGGTGAACGCGAACATCACCGACGACAGCGGCGTGAACGCGAGCACCGTCACGCTCGCGTGGAACGGGAGCGACGTCACCGGCGAGGCGTCCGTCACCGAGACGCCGAACGGGAACGCCACCGTGGCGTACGAAGCGACCGGCCTCGAACCCGGCGCGTCCTACGACGTCACCGTGAGCGCGAACGACACGAACGCGAACGCGAACACGACGAACGCGACGTTCACCGTCGACCCGGACACCGCCGACCCGACGGCGACCATCGACTCGCCGAGCGACAACGCGACGTTCCCCGCCGGCACGGAGTCGGTGGCGCTGAACGCGACGTTCGGCGACGCGGACTCCGGCGTCGCGGACGTGAACGCGACGCTCGACGGCACGACCCTCTCCGGTGTGAACCTCACAGCGGGCACGTTCAACGCCACCGTCTCGCCGGACACGGGCGAGCACGCGTTCGCCCTCGCCGTCACCGACCGCGCCGGGAACGTGACCGAGACGAGCGTCGACTTCACCATCAGCGCGGACACCGCCGGTCCGGTCGTCAACGTCAGCTCGCCGGTCGACGGGAAGACGTACGCGAACGCCACGACGAGCGTGCCGCTGATCGCGAACGCGACCGACCTCGCGTCCGGCGTCGACTCCGTCACCGTCCTCGTCGACGGGACGGACGTCACGGGCGACGCGAACACGACGGACTACACGAACGTCACGTACGACGTTCCGGTCACGCCCGGGAGCACGCACACCGTGAACGTGAGCGCGACCGACGGCGCCGGGAACGCGAACTGGACGAACGCCACGTTCAGCGTCGCGCCCGACGAGGACGCGCCCGACGTGACCGTCGCGCCCGACGACGACACGACGTTCCCGAGCGACACGGTGAGCGTGAACGCGACCGTGACCTACTTCGACGCGCTCTCCGCCATCGACCCGGCGGACGTCACGCTCCAAGTCGACGGCACGACGGTGAGCGCGAACGAGAACGCGACGCTGACCCTGAAGAACGAGACGCGCGCGAACGTCACCGTCTCGAACCTCTCCACGGGGTCGCAGCACAGCATCATCGCAACCGTCACCGACGCCGCCGGGAACACCGAGCAGGTGAGCGCCACCTTCTCGGTCGCCGAGGGCTCGCAGCTCCAGGTGACGCGCGCGGGCGTCGCCGCCGCCAGCCTCAACGCGGACGGCGGCGTCACCGCCGGCGAGAACGTCACCGTCACCGCCGACGTGGCGAACGTCGGCGACGAACCCGGCGAGCGCGACATCGCCCTCCGGCAGAACGGCACGGACGTCGCTTCACAGACCGTCACGCTGAACGCCGGCGCGACGACGACGCTGGCGTTCGAGCGCACGCTCGGGACGCCCGGGACGTACGCGTTCGCGGTCGGCGAAACGAGCGCCGGCACGGTCTCCGTCGACGCGAACTACAGCGTCACCGGGAGCGTGAACGCGACGTCGCTCACCGAGGGCGACGACGTCACCGTCACCGTCACCGGGACGAACGAGCTCGCCTCGGCGCAGACGGTGACCGTCACAGTCGCGGTGCCGAACGCCTCGCTCTCCACGCCGGTGTCCCTCGACCTCCCGGCGAGCGGCCAGAACAGCACCACCGTGGCGTTCAGTGACCTTCCCGCCGGGACGCACGACGTCCTCGTCGGCGGGCAGGTCGTCGACACGCTCGACGTCGCCGCCGCGAGCGACGGCTCGACACCGACCGTCCCCGACGAGAGCGACGACACGACCGACGAGAGCGATGACTCGGCGGACGACGATGACGACTCGACGCCCGCCCCGCCGGTGAATGAACCGACGGTCACGCGCACAGTGAACGCGGGCGCCGTCACCGTCGACGTCACGAACGTCCCCGACAACGGGACGGTCGACGTCCCGGCGAACACCACCGGAACGAACCCGAACGCGACGCTCAGCGGCTTCAAAATCGGGCTGAACGGCACGGCCGAGACGACGTTCACCCTCTCGAACGACACGGGTTCGACGCCGGCACTCGACGCCGGTGACCCGATCAGCTACTTCAACATCAGCCACGAGGTCGCCGAGGAGAACATCGCCACCGTGACCTTCACCTTCACCGTCACGGCGAGCGAGCTCGACGCGCGCGGCCTCTCGACCTCGCAGGTCGCGCTCTACCGCCACCACGAGGGCGCGTGGAACGCCCTCGAGACGTCCTTCGTCTCCCGCGACGGCGACACGCTGACCTTCGAGGCGACGTCGCCCGGCCTCTCCGTCTACGCGGTCGGCGGGTCGCCCGCCGAGTTCGCGGTGACGGACGCCACGGTCGACACCACCGAGCCGTCCACGGGCGAGTCGGTGACGGTGCGCGCCACCGTCGAGAACACCGGCGGCTCCGCCGGCGAGTACACCGTCCCGCTCGTCGTCGACGGCGCCACCGTCGACGAGCGGACCGTCTCCCTCGACGCGAACGAGGAGACGACGGTGACCTTCGAGCACGCCTTCGAGTCCACCGGGAGCCACTCCGTCGCCGTCGACGACGCCGACGCCGGCAGCGTCAGCGTCTCCGAGGGCTCGAACGCCCAGCAGGGCTCGACCACGACGCCCGTCTCCAGTCAGGGCGACTTCCCGGTCGTGCCCGTCCTCGTGATGCTCGTCGTCATCGCCCTCATCGTCGTCGGCCTCTACGTCTACCGCGAGGACCAGCGCTAGACGACCCAGCGCCCTTCTTCGCTCTCTCTCTCCCTTCTCGTTCTCCGATTCCGTTCTCAGTTCTCGAGTCCGCGCCCGTAGCCGAGGCGCCCCGCGAGGAACGTCGTGCAGAACGGCGAGAGGTAGCCGAGGCAGTAGCCGAGGAGGTGGCCGTAGAGGTTGACGATCTCGCCGTGCTGCGTCGCGTCGCTCGGGAACGCGACGAAGAGGACGCAGAGGAACACGACGACGGCGCTCACGCCGAGTTCGACGTAGCCGCCGTCCTCGACGGTGGCGTTGTGGAACCCCGCGAGCGAGAGGTCAGCGAGGTCCGCGCGGATGTCCTGCCCGTATCTGACGACGGCGAGCGCGGCGACGGCGGTGACGCCGAAGCTTGGGCCGGTCAGCGAGGGGAGCGCGACGACGCCGATGAGCGCCACGCCGGCGAAGAAGAGTATCGGCGAGTGGCGGATGCCGACGTCGTCAGTGAACTGGCTGTCGACGAACGCGAGGAGCGCGGTGGGGAGCAACCCGAAGAACGCGAGGGCAATACCGGAGAAGCCGAGGCCGACGCGCGGGCGGGCGAGCGCGACGTTCAGCGCGGAGAGCACCCACGGGAGGACGAGGAGGAAGGTCGTGTAGCTCGCGAGGAAGAGCGCGCGCCGGCCGCCGAGCGCGCAGAGCACGTAGACGAGCGGCGCGACGAGACAGTAGGCGAGGAGGTTGCCGAGGAGGTGGCTCGTCGAGCGATGCAGGAATTTCGAGGCGTACATCGCGAGGAGCGTCGGGTCCTCGTAGTGGAGCGCGAAGCCCGCCGTCACCGCCTCCGGGAGCGCGAAGACGCCGACCATCGCGAGCGCCGGAAGCGCGAGGAGGACGAGGTCGCGCCCGCGAACGGCGTCCCTGACGCTCGCGCGGAACCCGGACTGACGACGCATGTCCACCTAGAGTGGCGGACGCGGAAAAGCGGTAGTGGCCGACGCGGCCAGTAGGGTTTAGTCCTCCCCGGTGACAGCGTCGGTGACGACCTCGCGGACGACGCGGCGCTCGCCGTCCTCGTCGTAGACGTACGTGGTGTCGGCGTCCTCGTCGCGCGTCGCGCGATGCGAGCCATCGCAGAAGGGGTAGTCGTCGGAGAGCCCGCAGCGGCAGACCGCGATGTCGCCCTTCTCGGGGTCGATATCGTCTTCGTCGAGCTTCAGGGGGCCGTTCGCGTCGTGGTCGACGAGTCGCGACATACTCGCGTCTGGGCGGCGCGGACGGAAGACTCCGGCGTCCTCAGCGCGCCTCGACGTCGACGGTCGCGGCGCCCGCGCGCACGAGCGGGTCGGCGACGTCCGCGTGGAGGAAGGCGACGCCCTCGCGGACGCCCTCGGAGACTGTGAGCGTCGTCTCGACGCTCGCGCCGTCCGTACTGACGCGCACCGCGTCGCCGTCGTCGAGGCCGAGCGCGGCGGCGTCCGCCGGGTTGAGGTGGAGCGCGTCGTCCGCCCGGAGGTCGCTCGCGCCGAACCCGCCGGCGCGACTGCCGACGACGAGCGCGAGCCCCTCCGTGTCCGCCGCCTCGACGGAGACGTCCGCCTCGGAGAACGCCGCGCGGCCGTCGGCGGTGGCGATGCCGTCACTCCCCCAGCGCTCGCCGACCGCGACGTCCCGATGGACGGGGCTGACGGCGCGCAGTTCCGCGAACGCGTCCGCCGGCGCGGCGTAGTCGAAGCCGTCGCCGACGAGGCGCGTCCCGAGCTCGCAGAGGATTTCGAAGTCCGTGTGCGCCTCGCCGGGCGGGTCCGCGACGGCGGCGAGCGCCTGCACGCGCCGGTCGAGGTTCGTGACCGTCCCCGCCTTCTCGAGGCCGACGGCCGCCGGGAGGACGATGTCCGCGTGCGCGGTGGTGTCCGTCTCGTAGACGTCGACGACGACGAGCGACTCCAGGCTCTCGAGGCGCTCGGCCGTCCAGTCGGCGTCGCGCTTCGACACCGCCGGGTTCTCCCCGACGACGAGCGCTCCGTGAATCCGCTCGCCGAACGCCGCGAGCGCCGCCGTCTCGTCGAGGCCGGGTTCCGTTGGTATCTCCGTCCCCCAGACGTCGGCGACGCGGTCGCGCGCCGCGCCGTCCGCGAGCGGCCGGTGGCCGGGGAGGCGGTCGGGGCGACAGCCGACGTCGCTCGCCCCCTGCTCGTTGTTCAGCCCGCGAAAGAGCGCGAAGCCACCGCCCTCGGCCGCGCTCTCGGGGCCGAGGCTCCCGCTGAGACAGAGGAGGTCGAGGAGCGCGTCCACCGTCGCGCCGTCGTCCGCCTCGACGCCCGTGCCCGCGATGACGGCGACGCCGTCGGCGTCGGCGACGTCCGCCGCGAGGTCGTTGATCTCGGCGACGGGGACGCCGGTCGCGGCCGCGGCCGCCGCGACGTCGAGGTCGGCGAGCGCGTCGCGATACGCGTCGAAGCCGGTGGTGTGCTCGGCGACGAACGCCGCGTCGTGCTCCTCGGCCGCGAGGAGCGTCGCCGCGACGGCCTGCAGGAGGAGCGCGTCCGTCCCCGGGCGGGGCGCGAGGTGGGCGTCGGCGGCGCGCGTCGTCTCGTTCGCGCGCGGGTCGAGGTGAACGAGGCCGCCGTCGCTCGCGCGGACGAACGCGTTGAACGCCACGGGCTGTTGGACGGCGGGGTTCGCGCCGACGACGAGCACGAGGTCGGACTCGGCGAGGTCGGCCATCCCGAGCGTCGAGGCGGGGTAGCCGACGCGCGACTCGAGCGCGTCTGCGGCGTTGTCGTGACAGAGGCGCGCGCGGTTGTCCACGTGATTCGACCCGAGGACGCGCGCGAGCTTCCCGAGGAGGTAGTTCTCCTCGTTCGAGCAGTGGGGCGCGCCGAAGAAGGCGAGCGCGTCCGCGCCGTGGGCGTCCCGGACGCCGCCGAGGCCGTCGGCGGCGCGCGCGAGCGCGCTCTCCCAGTCCGTCTCCACGAGGTCGCCGTCCTCGCGGACGAGCGGCGTCGTGAGGCGCTCGTCGTCGCGGACGCTCTCGAAGGCGTTCGCGCCCTTCGCACAGAGCCGGCCGTTCGGGTTCGCCGGCCCCGGAACGCCGCGCGCGCGGCCCCCGTCCTCGCCGGGCGTGAGGTGACAGCCGACCGCGCAGAGCGGGCAGACCGTCGCGTCCGCTGCGTCCCGGTCGTTCGCGTGCGATGCCGCGTTCGCGTCCTGCATCACCTAGGTAGTACGGCGGCCGAGGCCCTTCAGGATCTCGACGACGTAGCCGATGCCGGCACGCGCCTCCTGACTGCGCAGCGCGCCGAGCGCGCCGAGGAACCCCATCGGCTCGGACTCCTCCTCGGCCTCGCCGACGGCGCCGAGGAGGTCGTTGAGGGCGTTCGCGGTCGTCTCGTCGGCCTCCAGCACGGAGAGCGTCGACGCGAGGTCGAGCAGGTCCTCGAGCTGGCCGGCCTTCTGGAGCTCCATCAGCGAGTCGAGGACGTCCGCGAGCTCGTCGGCGTTCTCGCCGACCGTGGTCGCGAGCCGGTCCGCGTCGTCCTCGTCGAGGGGCTCCGCGAGCGTCTCCGCGATGCGGATGAACTTCGAGAGGTGGCCCTCCTGTTGCATCCGCACGACGTCCTCGAGGAGGTCAGCGAACTCCTCGGAGTTCTCGCCGAACGACTCGGCGAGCGTGACGGTGCCCTCGTTGCTGATGGCGTCGCCGGCCTTCACGAGCGTCACCATCGACTCGGTGACGTAGTCGACCTCCTCGTCGTCCGCGCTCGAGATGACGAGGATGGCCGTCTCGATGACGTTCTCGAGCTCGTCCGTGTACTCGGCGGCGTCCGCGTAGTCGCCGCCGTACTCCTCGATGACGGCCTCGAGCGCCTCGCGGCCCTCCTCGGGGCGCTCGGGCTCGCGGTTCGTCGCCGAATCCGGGACGGAGCGGGCGGGCTTCGCCATCAGTCGTCACCCCGAGCGGGTTCGACGTTGTTCGGGCGACTCACCGAGTCCCGGCCCTCGACGGGGCTGATGCGGACGGCGGTCGCCTTGAACTCCGGCGTCTTCGCCTCCGGGTCGAGGCGCTCGGAGTCCGTGAGGGTGTTCACGGCCGTCTCCGCGAAGTGGATGGGCGCGAACACCGTCTCCTCGCCGACGCGCTCGGTCACCTGTGCGGTGACGACGATCTCGCCCTTGTCGGACTCGATGCGCACCGGGTCGCCGTCCTCGATGCCGTAGGAGGCGGCGGTCGAGGGGTTCACCTCGACGAAGTCCCGGTCGTTGTACTTCATGATGCCCTCCTCGGGGTGCGTCATTGTCCCCGTGTGGTACTGGTAGAGGACGCGACCCGTGGTGAGCGTGAGCGGGAACTCCTCGGTCTGGGGCGCCATCGGCTCCGCGTACCCGACCGGGACGAGGTTCGCCTTCCCGTCCTCGGTGTTGAACTCCTCGGTGTAGAGGCGCTCGGTCCCGGGGTGGTCCTCGTCCCAGCACGGCCACTGGATGCCGCCTTCCTCCTCGATGCGCTCGTGGCTGATGCCCCCGTAGATGGGCGTCAGCGAGCGCATCTCCTCGTTGATCTCGTTCGTGTTCGTGTAGTTCCACTCGCGGCCCATGCGGTTCGCGAGCTCCTGGAGGATCTCCCAGTCGGCCTTCGCGTTCCCCTTCTTCTCGAGGACCTGGTTGACCTTCTGGACGCGCCGGTCGGTGTTCGCGAACGTCCCCTCCTTCTCGAGGAAGGAGACCGCCGGCAGGACGACGTCCGCGTACTTCGCGGTCTCGTTCAGGAAGAGGTCCTGCACGACGAGGAACTCCATCTCCTCCAGGACCTCGTCGGCGTGCTTCTTCCCGGGCTCGGAGAGCGAGGGGTTCTCGCCGATGCAGTACATGCCCTCGAGCGGGCCGTCCTCGAAGGCGTTGAACATCTCCGTCGTGTAGTAGCCGCGCTCGGCGGGGATGTCGCAGTCCCACGCCTCCTCGAACTTCGCGCGCACCTCGTCGTCCGCGACCTTCTGGTAGCCGGGGAAGTTGTCCGGGAGCGGGCCCATGTCGCCGCCGCCGCCCTGGACGTTGTTCTGGCCGCGGAACGGGGAGACGCCCGTCCCGGGCTTCCCGAGGTTCCCGGTGATGGCGGCGAGGTTCGCGAGCGCCGCGACGTTGTCCGTCCCGTGGGAGTGCTCGGTGATGCCGAGCGTCCACCCGAAGACGGTGCGGTCGGCCTCGGCGATGGCTTCGGCGGCCGCCTGTATCTCCTCGGGCGGCGCGCCCGTGACCTCCTCGACGTAGTCGAGGGTGAACTCGTCAACGGCCTCCTTCACCTCCTCGAAGCCGGTGGTGCGCTCGGCGACGAACTCCTCGTCGTAGAGGTCGTTCTCGATGAGGTAGCGCGTGACGCCGTTCACCCAGACGGTGTCGTAGCCCGGGCGAATCTCCGTGTACTGGTCGGCGTACTCCGCGATCTGCGTCTCGCGCGGGTCGAAGACGATGAGGTCGCCGCCCTCCTTGACGTGCTGCTTGACGCGCGTCCCGAGCACGGGGTGGGCTTCGGTGGTGTTCGACCCGGTGAGGAAGATGAGGTCGGCCTCGTCGAAGTCCTTCACGCTGATCGACGCCGCGCCGTAGCCGTACGTCTTCGCGAGGCCGGCGACCGTCGAGGAGTGACAGAGGCGGTTGCAGTTGTCGACCGTGTTCGTTCCCAGTACTTGCCGGGCGAACTTGCCCATCAGGTAGTTCTCCTCGTTCGTCGCCTTCGAGGAGGCGATGACGCTCATCGCCTCGTTGCCGTGCTCGTCGATGATGGACTGGAAGCCCTCGACGACGCGGGTGAGCGCTTCCTCCCAAGAGGCCTCGCGCCACTCGCCGTTCTCGTCGCGGACGAGCGGGTCAGTGAGGCGCTCCTCGGAGTTCGCGAAGTTGTAGGAGAACTTCCCCTTGACACAGGTGGAGATGTCGTTCACAGGCGACTTCTCGGGGTCGGTCGCGCGCGTCGCGAGCACCTCCTCGCCGTCCGTGTAGACGTCGAAGCGACAGCCGACCGCGCAGTAGCCACAGGTGGTGTCGTCGACGGTGAGTTCGCCGAGGCGCTTGTCGCTGATCTGCTGGGCGATGTCGAAGAGTTTCCCCTCCGGCATCGACCCGGCGGCCATCCCCTCGGCGAAGTGCTCGACGTTCCGGTTCGCCTGCTCCTTCGCGCGCTGCATGAACCCGGCGACGCCCTCCTTTCGCTCGTCGCTACTCATAGCCAGTCACCCGGGTTCTCCTCCGTGCGCGCCTCGCTCGTGAGGTCCTTCGGCTCGTCGCTCTTCATGCGTGTCATTGGTCCTTTGGTCTCCTTACCGCTGCTCTCGAGGGATTTGCCGATGCTGTTCTTCTGACTGAAGCCGGGGAGCGGGATGGTCGCGGCGTCCGCGATGTCCTGCTCGACGAGGCTCCCGGTCGGGCAGACGGTGACGCAGTGCCCGCAGGAGACGCACGTCGAGTCCTCCATCGTCTCCGCGCCGTTCTGGAAGCCGATGCGCGTGTCCTGCCCGGAGCCCTCCATGCGGAGGACGCCCTCGACCTGCACGTCGTTGCAGGCCTCCACGCAGCGATTACACAGGATGCACTTGTTGCGGTCGATCTGGATGAAGTCACTGGAGTCATCGAGGGGCTCGTAGGCCTCCCGGTCGTCGAAGACGCCGTAGCGCGGCTCCTCGACGCCGTTGTCGATGGAGGCGTCCTGGAGCTCGCAGCGGCCGTTCTTCCCGCAGGTCGTACAGCGGAGGTTGTGGTCGGAGAGGACGAGGTCGAGGTTGACGTCGCGGGCCTCCGTCGCCGCCTCGGCGTCCGTGGAGACGGAGAGGCCGTCCTCGGCGGGGAAGCTACACGAGGGCACCATGCCGTGCTCCTCGGTCTCGACCATGCAGGTCCGACACTCGCTTCGCGGGCCGATCTTCTCGGCCTGCGAGCTGTCGCGGTCGTAGTAGCAGAGCGCGGGGACGTTCCCCGCCGTTTCGACGGCCTCGATGGCCTCGATGACCGTCGAGCCCTCCGGGACCTCGACCTCGACGCCGTCGACCGAGACGGTCGCCGCGTCCTCGCTCTTCACGTCCGGGTCCGTCGCCGTCCCGGGCGCGATGGTCTCCGTCAGCGGCGGTGCCTCTCGTCCGTCTACGTGTTCTGAACTCATCTATAGCTCACCCGTGCAGGCCCCCGTGGGACAGTCCCCGGCGGCGTGCGCCTCGAACGCGTCGTCGAACTCGTCCATCGCCGTCCGCACCGTCCGCGGGACGTCGCGCCCGAACGCGCAGATGCTCGTCGACGCCATCACGCGACTCAGTTCCTCGATACCCTCCTCGTCGTACGTCCCGTCGTAGACGTCGCGCAGCTTCTCCGTGAGCTGCGTCGTCCCCTCGCGACAGGGGACGCAGCGACCGCAGTTCGTCTCGGAGGCGACGTTCGCGCGCCGGCCGACGAACGCGACCGGGCACTCGTCGGCGCCGAGCACCTCGACGACGCCCTCGGTGCCGAGGTCGTTCACCGAGAGCGCGTCGGGGGCGAGCGCGACGTCGAGGTCGCGCGTCAGCCCGCCGAACTTCCCGCCGACGCAGGCCGCCGTGTACTCCCCGACGCCGGCGGCGTCGACGGCGTCCGCGACGGTCGCGCTCTCGTCGAGTTCGACCGTCGTCGGCGTCGCGACGTCACCGGTGACGGAGACGACGCGCGAGTCGCTCGACGCGCCGGCGAGCGCGCCCGCGAGATGCGCGTACGTTCGGGCGGTGTGGACGACCGTCGGGTCGCCGTAGACGCCCTCGACCTCGGGGCCGGGCGGGCGCAGGCGCGCCTCAAGTCGGTGGTTGCCCTCGATGGCCTCGATGGCCATCGTCGGCTCGGCCGCGCGATACACCGCCGGCCCCTCGACGACCTCGACGGGGACGTCGAAGTCGCCGGCGTCGGCGGCCGCGTGCGCGCTCGCGGCGGCCGCGTCGTCGCCCTCGCTCGCGTAGACGAAGACGGCGTCCGCGCCGACGGCGCGCGCCGCCGCGTTCGCGCCGTCCAGCACCGCGAACGGGTCGCTCTCGAGGAGGAGCGCGTCCCCGGGGTTGCCGTGCGCGTTCACGACGACGACGGCGGGGTCGTCGCGCTCGCGCACGCCCGCCCAGAGGTCGCCGAGCGGTTCGTCCTGACTCCAGTCGCCCCAGCCGCGCCCGCGCAGGTCGGCGGCGGCGTCGATGACGGCGTCGGCGTCGGCGTCGCTGAAGCCGACGGCCGCGTCGTACGCCTCGGGGTCTCGGGGGTCGATCCAGCCACAGCGTGCGAGCGCCGCCCGGTCGCCGGCGAAGCCGTCGAGGTCGGGGGCGGGAAGCGACGTCGGCGTGTCACCGTGCGAGACGCGCGCGTCCGCGCCGTCCGGGAGGTCGCCGTCGCCGAGCGCCGCCACGGCCGCCTCGACGTCGCCCGCGTCCGCGTTCGCGACGAACGCGCTCTCCCCGTCGTGCGTCGCGACGAGGAGCGGTTCGAGCGCGCGCACCCCGGTCGAGCCGACGGCGGCGACGGGTACGTCGCCGCCCGCCACGTCCTCGACGACCGCACTCGCGTCCGTCCCGGCGACGCGAACCGCGGTCGTTCGTCCTTGCAGATTAGCCACTACGAGTCACCATTCACTCACCCACACTCACCGGAGGCAAAAATAGTTACTCGCTTCGAACCATCCCGCCCCTTTTCGCCGGTCGCCGGCTCACCGCCCTGGAAGCCGCGAAACCGCTGGACAGCGACGCCTCCGTGATTCGTGTTGTCTCGCACCGTGGTTTCTGCTCTCACTCCTGCGCGAACACCTAGCTTTAACATCGATAGCCGGGCATCAATCACCTGACGTTACCCTCGCCGCGAGGACGCCGCCCTCGCCGAGGCCCGCGCCGTAGAGCGCGCCCTCGACCACCGCCGGCCCGTTGTAGACGCGCGGGCCGGCCGTCGAGAGCCGCGAACGCACCCGCCCCGTGGCCGGGTCGAGCGCGCCGAGCGTCGTCAAGCCGCCGTCCTCCCTCGCCTCGACGGACGCGTAGAGGACGTCGACGCCCGCAGCCAGCGCCCACCCGGAGAACGCGTCCGCGTGCCAGCCGAGCGACCCGTCGTCCGCGTCGACGGCGCGCAGGTGGTCGCGGCGAGCGGCGGCGCTCACGCCCACGAACACCTGTCCCCCGGTCACCGCGAGCGTCGACGCCGGGCCCGCGAGCGCCGCCGTCCAGCGCTCGCGGCCGTCCGCCGCATCGAACGCGTGGAGCACCCCGTCCTCGGCGGCGGCGTAGACGCGCCCCTCGGCGACGGCGAGCGGGCCGACGCGGGCGTCCGTCTTCGCCCGCCAGCGCACGCCGCCCGTCTCGGCGTCGAACGCGTAGACGTAGGTGTCCTCGCTCGCCGCGTAGACGACGCCGTCCGCGAGCGCCGGCGGCCCCTGCGTCCCCATGCCCGTCCGGTGATACCACCGGCGCGTCCCGTCCGCGGCGTCGAGCGCGGCGACGCCGAGGTCGGTCGCCGCGACCACGGTGTCGTCCGCCCCGGTCAGCCACGCGAACGTGTCCGGCCCCGGGAGCGACGCCGACCACACCGCCGTGCCGTCCGACGGGTCGAACCCCACGAGGTCGCCGTCCGCGACGAGCGCGACGACGCCCCCGACGAACGCCGGCGACACCGTCGTCACGCCGTCCGGGTGCTCGGTGGTCCACGCCACCGTGCCGTCCGGTCGCAGGCCGTACGCGTCGTGCCAGCCGTTCGACGTCGCGACGCGACCCGCCCGGACGACCGGCGGAACCGCCGCCGCGTTCCCGCCGAGCGTCGTCGCCCAGTCGAGCGCGAGCGACGACCCGACGCCCGCGCCTCGCGGGAACGCGTTCGTGTTCCGGGCGTCGCCGCGACTCACCGGCCACTCCGGCGTCCCGAGGTCGCGCGACGGGTCGACCGCCACGGTCACCGGGTCGTCGTCCCCGCCGCCACCGAACACGCCGCCACAGCCCGCGAGCGCGCTCGTCGCCGCCGCACCGACCGCGGCGAGGAATCCGCGCCGGCTCTGCCGGCGCGACGACCCCTCGCCGCCGTCGTGCGTCATCGCCCACCCCCGAAGCGGTAGAGGCGGCCGTAGCGCATCGTCACGTAGAGCGCGCCGTCGCCGACCGCCGGCCCGCCGCGCGCGGGGACGCCCTCACTCGTCGCCCCGTAGTAGTCGGCCGTCTCCTCGGGGTCGTTCCCGAACTCTCCCCAGCGCGCCTCGCCGGTCGCCGCCTCGAGACAGCCGACGCCGACGTAGAGGCCGTCGTCGGCGAGCGCGGGCGACGCCCGAAGCGGGTGTCGGTAGTCGACGTGGCCGGTGCTCGCGTTCACGTAGCGCCACCGCTCGCGCCCCGTCTCCCGGTCGAGCGCGTAGGCGTTCTTCGCGGCGACGTACACCCGCGAGTCGCCGACCGCCGGCGTGCTCGGCGCGCGGTACGTCCCGAAGGCGTGGAACCAGCGCTCCTCGCCGGTCGCGGCGTCGAGCGCGCGCAGGCCGCCGGACTCGGGGAGGTAGAGGACGCCGGCGTCGACGGCGGGCGGTCGGCCGACGCGGGTGCCCGGGTAGTCGCGCGTCCACGCGACGCCGCCGTCGCGCAGGCGATAGGCGACGAGCGTGCGGTCGTCCTCCCGCCCGAAGACGGCGAAGCAGAAGGCCTCGCCGACCGTGGGTTTCGCGACGGCGCGCGGGCGCGTCCCGACGACCGGCCCTTCGACGGCCGGGCCGTGAGCGGCCGACCAGACGCGCGTGCCGTCGGGCGCGAGCGCGTGGAGGCGGCCGTCGCCGTCCCCCACGAACACGCGGCCCGCCGTCGTCGTCGGCGGCGCGGCCGGTGCACCGAGGACGCGACTCCACCGCGCCGTCCCGTCCTCGGCGTCGAACGCGAGGAGCTCGCCGGCGGTCGTCGCGACGACGACGCGGCCGGCGAGGAGCGCGGGCGGCCCGCTCGCCGGCACGGTGAGCGTGCGGGTCCACGCGAGCGTCTCGCTCTCGGGGTCGACGGCGAAGAGCCGCCCCGACGCGTCCTCGCGGGCGTCGAAGTCGTGGTTCGGGACGCGCGCGACGTAGGCGTACTCGTCGCCGACGACGGGCGCGCTGTACGCCGCGAGCACGGCGTCGGCGTGTTCGAAGAGGTCCCAGCGTGCGACGGCCGAGTCGTCCGGCGGCCCCAGTGTCGCGGCGCGGCCGTCGTTCGCGGGCGTCCCGTGCGCGGTCGGCCACGGCGCGTCCGGGTCGTCGGGCGGCGTCTCCTCGAGTGGGCCGCGCGGCGCGAGGGTCGAACAGCCGGCGAGCGCGCTCAGACCAGTCGCGCCGAGCGCGGCGAGGAAATCGCGCCGACTCTGCCGGCGCGAACCGAGCGGCGACACCGTGAGGAACCCGCGCCGGCTCTGCCGACGCGCGCTCGCGGAGTGGAGGGCGGGGCGGCGCATCGGGCGACTAGAACGTCGCCCCAGCACTTCAAGCTTCTACTGGCGTTCGAGCGCGTCCGACATGGACGACGAGAGGTAGTGCGAGAAGAGCTCGTTCGTGTTGAGCGGGGACTTCCCGCTCGGGTAGTTCTCCTCGAAGACGTCGTAGAGCGGGCGGATGTACACGCGGAGCTCGTGGCCGCGTCGCTCGACCGTCTCGTGGCGCCAGCCCGCCTCGTCGAGCGACTCGCGGACGAGTTCGTCGAACTCGCCCTGGTGCCAGCCGGAGACGTGGTCGCGGACGGGCTCCTCCTCTTCGCTCTCTCGCGCGAGCTCGTCGCAGACCTCGTCGTGCGCGACGAGGAGGCGGCCGTCGCTCCGGAACCCGTCCGCGACGTCGAGGAGTTCGCTGTGGAGGCCCTGCGGGTGGAAGTAGAGGTGGCGGCTGTACTCCCACTCCGCGCTCTCGAAGCCCTCGGTGACGACGTCGTGGTCCACCTTCGAGACGTCGAGTCGCGTCTTCAGACGGTGGTTGACGTCCGGTCGCGAGAGGACGGTGATGTCGTCGCGCACGAGGTCGTTCGCGAGGTCTTCTGCGGTCTCGTAGAGGTCGTCGCTCATACTGGACACGTGCGTCGGCCAGCGGATAACCGTTCTCCCCAGCGGCAGTATTCGGTCGGTATCTGTGACGCGCCCGGGCGGGGCGAGCGGCGAAACCACGTGCCGTGCGAACGGAGACCCCCCGCAGGCGTGGGCTACGCGGAGCCGAGTCAGCCCTCCGCCTCCTCGTCGGTCGCGCCAGCGTCGGCGTCGCCGGCCGCGAGGAGCGGCCCGAGGAAGCCGGCGAGCGCCGCGAGCAGGCCGAGCAGGACGACGTAGCGGTAGACATCGGAGTAGCCGTAGCCGGTCGCGGCGGCCTGCACGGACGCGAGGCCGCCGACGAGTATCAACGCGATGCCGAACAGCTGGAGGCGGAGCGAGTGGAGGGACACGGGCGGCGGTGGGGCGGCCGGCCGGGTAGCGGTTTCGCTTCAGCCGCCGAGCCAGACGCGGACGTAGCGCCGGAGCGCGCCGGCTTTCACGAGGCAGAAGCCGACGAGCACCGCGAGGAAGCCCCCGACGGTCGAGGCCTCGATTCCCTCACCGAGGACGAGCCACCCGAACACCGCCGCGAACGGCGGGATGACGTATTCGAGCAGCCCCATCTCGATGGGGCCGAGGCGGTCGAGGAGGCGGAAGTAGACGAGGAAGCCGGCGGCACCCGGCACGACGGCGAGGTAGAGCACCCACAGCGTCGTCTCCGGCGGGAAGGCCGCCATCGCGAACGACTGGCCGGGAATCGCGAACGCGGCGGCGTCGAGCGCGAGCGCGCCGACGAGCAGCATCCACGCTTGGAGGGCGAGGCCGCCGAGATCGGCGTCGTCCTCGCGCGTGAACACCGCGCCGACCGTCCACGCGACGGCGGACGCGAGGACGAGGCCGACGCCGGCGCTCGCGGCGAGGTTCGACGGGTCGGGGTCGGCGATGAGGACGACGCCGCCGAAGCCGACGAGGACGCCGGCGACGCCGAGCGCGGAGAGGCGTTCGTCCGGTCGCGCGAACCGCGTCACTGCCGGCGTGAGCACGGGGACGAGGCCGAGGAGCGTGGCGGCGACGGCGGGCGGAACCGTCCGCTGGCCGGCGAAGAGGAGGGCGTGGTGGAGGCCGATGTTGCAGAGGCCGCCGACGAGGATAGGCGCCCAGTCGCCCCATCCGCGCGGGCGGAACGACCGCCCGGTGGCGAGGACGACGCCGACGAGGAGGAGCGCGGCGAGGTCGAAGCGGAGCGCGGCGAGCGGAACCGGCGGGACGGTGTCGAGCGCGGCGTCCGTCGCGACGAACGCCGTCCCCCACGACGCGGCGAGTGCGAGGTAGAGTGCGGCGTCGCGTCTCGCCATCGTGGAGTGGAGGCGGGCCGGCCGTGATAACGGCGACGGAACGGCCACGAACCACGAGACTGCGCGGCGACGGGTCGCCCGTGCGTCGGGGGCTCCCGGCCCCGGTCAGCGGCGCGCGTTCGCGGTGACGTCGGCGAGTCGCGCGGCGAGGTCGTCGGCGAGCGCGCCCTCATCGACGCGCCACGCCCAGTTCCCCGTCCCGGTGCCGGGCGTGTTGAGGCGCGCGTCGCTCCCGAGGGTGAGGAGGTCCGGCAGCGTCGTCATCGCGACGACGGCGGGCGAGTCCCAGACGGCGTCGAGGAGTGCCCACGCGGGCGACTCGTCCCCGTCGAAGTCGAGGGCGTAGTCGAAGCAGTCGCGCTGGCGCTCGCCGAGCGACTCGTAGTAGCCGACGGCGGTGTCGGTGTCGTGGGTGGACGTGTAGGCGACACAGTCGCGCGGGTAGTCGCTGGGCTTGTAGCGGTGGTGTTCGGCGCACCAGTCGGCGTACTCGGGGACGCGCATCCCGGGGAAGCCGAGGTGGTCGCGCAGCCCGAGGACGCCGTCGTCGAGGAAGCCGAGGTCCTCGACGACGAACGGGAGGTCGCCGAGGTCCTCGCGCACGCGCTCGAAGAACGCCGCGCCGGGACCGGGGTGCCACTCGCCGTCGGCGGCGCTCGCGGCGTTGGCGGGGATCGCCCAGTAGGCGTCGAACGCCTTGAAGTGGTCGAGGCGCGCGACGTCGACGAGGTCGAAGAGGCGGTCGAGGCGCCGCACCCACCAGCCGTAGTCGTCGGCGGCGAGGGCGTCCCAGTCGTAGACCGGCATCCCCCAGCGCTGGCCGTCGTCGCCGGCGCTCGGCGGGACGCCGGCGACGGCCTCGGGGTTGCCGGCCGTGTCGACGGCGAACGCCTCGCGGTTCGCCCAGACGTCGGCGGAGTCGAGCGCGGCGTACATCGGGACGTCGCCGAGGAGACGAATGTCGCGCTCGCTGGCGGCCTCGCGGAGCGCGCGCCACTGCTCGTCGAAGCGCCACTGGACGAAGGCGTGATAGCGCACTTCGTCGGCGTGCTCCTCGCGCGCGGCGGCGAGCGCGTCGGGGTCGCGTTCGCGCAGCTCGCGGGGCCACTCGGTCCACGACTCGCCGCCGTGGACGCGCTTGAGCGCGCGGTAGAGCGCGTAGTCGGCGAGCCAGTCGCGCTCGCGTTCGCGGAACGCCGCGAAGGCGTCGCTCTCGCCGGCGTCCGCGCTCTGCTCGAAGCGCTCGAAGGCGGTTCGGAGGCGCTCGCGCTTGAACGCCGCGACGGCCTCGTAGTCGACGCGCGTCGGCTCGGCGGCGGCGGGCGCCTCGAGCTCGGCGTCGGTCAACCACCCTTGGTCGCGGAGCGCGTGGAGGTCGAGGAGGAGGGGGTTGCCCGCGAACGTGGAGGGCGAGCTGTACGGGGAGTGGCCGTGGACGCCGGTCGTCGGGCCGAGCGGGCAGAACTGCCAGAGCGACTGGTCGGCGGCGTCGAGGAAGTCGAGGAAGGCGCGCGCGCCCGCGCCGAGGTCGCCGATGCCGTGACCGCCGGGGAGCGAGGTGAGGTGACAGAAGACACCGCTCGTTCGCTCGAAGTTC